>URGJ01000013.1 GCA_900547445.1 uncultured Oscillospiraceae bacterium
CCATTCGTCACTTATTTTTTATTGCCAACTGTAACATATCTATTGTAAACCTACAGTCTATTATACCGTGTCGGACAGGTAAAAGTTGATTTTGCAGTCGTTATGTGTTATAATAAAACTATATAACTTTTTTTAAATCAGCTGATTTCAGCGTTTGCCGTAAACGGCGGAGGTGCTTAATGGACGACAATAACGATTTATTCAGCTACGATAATTCGGGTAATTTAGAAGAAACGGGAGAGACAAGCTTTGACCTTAACAGCTTTGCCTCACATTCGGAAGAGCCCGAGGTCGGCAAAAAGGGTAAAAAACGCGGGCGGAGAAAAAAGGGCAGCCACAAGGAGCGGATTTTAAGAACCGTCTTAACCCTGTTTTTAGTCGGTCTTATAACGGTGAGCATAATAGTTTCCGCCTTTTTGCTTTACGCCTTTACCATGGTTGACGGTACAATGGAGGAAAACCTTGACGATTTAAAGCTAAATTTCACCACTACCATATATTTAGACGACGGCAGCGGAAATTACACCGAATACCGCCGTCTGCACGGCGAGTTTAACCGAATATGGGTGGCGTACGACGCGGAAAAGGCAAAGAAAAAGGACGAAGCCTACGAGGGAATACCTCAGAATCTCGTCAACGCCTTTGTCGCTATCGAGGACAAGCGTTTTTATGCGCATCAGGGGGTCGACTGGAAGCGCACCTTTGCGGCGTTCGCAAATATGTTTTTGCATTTTTACGACACAAATCAGGGCGGCTCTACCATAACCCAACAGCTGGTTAAGAATTTGACGGGGGATACCTCCCAAAGACCGAGCCGAAAAATCCGCGAAATTATGCGGGCGCGGTATCTTGAAACCCACTATGCCAAGGACACCATTATTGAATGCTATTTAAACACAATTGCTATGGGTCACGGCACCTACGGCGTGGAGGTCGCCTCAAACTATTATTTCGGCAAAAACGTTAAGAATTTAACGCTGGAGGAGTGCGCCTGCCTTGCCGCGATCACCAAAAGCCCAACCTATTACGCCCCGGACGACAATCCCGAGGAAAACTTAAAACGCCGTAACACTGTGCTGTATGAAATGTACAATCAAGGGTATATTACCAAGGAAGAGTACGAAACGGCGAAAAATAAAGAGATAAAAATAGTAGCCACCAAAGAGGTTATAAACGAATCCGATGTGAATTCCTACTTTGTTGACGCGCTTATCAATCAGGTGGTAAACGATTTGTCCGAAAAGCACGGATATGAGCCGAAGCGCGCGAAAAATATGTTTTACAGCAACGGCTATAAGATTTACGCCACGATGGACGCCAAGGTTCAGTCCGCGCTTGAGGAGGTATTTAAGGACGTTAAGACCTACGGTATAAAGGGCAAGGACGGCAGTACCCTTCAGGGCTCAATGACGGTAATGGATTATAACGGTCACGTCAAGGGACTTGTGGGCGGAATAGGCGAAAAGACGGGCAACCTTGTCCTAAACCGCGCGACCGACGCTAAGCGCCAGCCCGGTTCAACAATGAAGCCTATCGCGGCGTACGCTCCCGCAATAGAGCAGGATTTAATCCACTATTCGAGCATTGTTAACGACACCAAAACCAACTACAACGGCTGGACGCCTGTCAACTGGTACAAATCGTATTGGGGAAATATTACGGTGCAGTACGCGCTTGAGCGCTCGGTTAATACAATTCCCGTTTACCTTGTGAACAAGCTTGGCACTCAGACTTCATTTGATTTTCTTACTAAAACGCTGGGAATTACCACCCTTACCGGTGAGGATGTGAATTTAGCGCCTCTCGGAATGGGAGGTACAAACGGCGGAATTACCACCCTTGAATCGGCGGCGGCTTATGCTGTCTTCGGCAATCTAGGTCAGTACCATTCTCCAACCCTTTATTCAAAGGTCACCGACCAGCACGGAGAGACAGTGCTTCTTTATGACAGCGCGCCCAAAATGGCAATAACCGAGGATACCGCAACGGTTATGAATCACCTTCTGCAGACGGTTGTTTACGGCTCAAAGGGCACAGGTAGGGGGGCCGCGGGCTATATTAAAAATATGAAGATTTACGCTAAGACAGGAACCTCAAACAACTCAAACGACCTGTGGTTTGTCGGCGGCTCGCCGTATTATATCGCTTCCTGCTGGTGCGGCTATGATAAGCAGCAAAATATTTCAAACAGCGGAATCGCGCTTAAAATGTGGGGCAACGTTATGTCCAAGATTCATTCGGGTCTCGAGGCGAAGGAATTTCAGAACAGCAGCTACGCAACAGAGCGTTATTACTGCACAAAAACAGGAAATCTTGCCACCTCCTCCTGCCCCTCAAAGGCGATAGGCTGGTACAAGAAGAGCAACACGCCGGGCTACTGTACCGAACACGGCGGAACAGCGCTCGGCACGGTGGAAGAGATTAAAAAGGAAGAGGAAAAGAAACAGCAGGAAAGCCAGTCATCGGCTTCGCAGTCTTCCGCCTCGTCTGAAGAATCCTCGCAGAGCGAATGAAATATCTTGTTTGAAAACGAACGGCCGATGTCTAACATCTAATGTCTAAAACGAGGATAATATGTTAAAATTCAAGAAAACCGAAATAGAGGATATTGAAATATTTAAAAAATATATAGGCTTTTCGGGAGAGCTTTCTTGCGAGAGCGCCTTTGTAAATTTACTTGTCTGGCAGAGCGCATATAACAATATGTGGGCAGAAGAGGACGGACAGCTTATCATAAAGTCGGGCAGGGGCGAGGACAGCTCCTACCGCCTTCCGTTCGGCAGCGATTTTCTTAAGGGAATAAACCTAATAAGGGAATACAGCGGCGAGGAATACCCGGATTTTTGGGTGCAGGAGGGCAGAAGACTTGACAATTTTAAGGCGTATTTCGGGGACAAATATGTTTTTGAGGAAAACCGAGACGCCTTCGATTATATTTATTTAAGGAGCGACCTCTCTGAGCTTTCGGGCAAAAAATACCACTCAAAGCGCAACCATATAAGCGCGTTTTCCAAACATTACGATTGGATCTATAAGCCGATAACGCCCGATAATATTGTGGACGTTAAGCTTTGCGCCGAAAAATGGTACGCGGAAAACGCCGACAGGGAGGACAAATATCTTCGCTGTGAAAGGCGCGGGGTCGAAACGATACTTGATAATATGGATCTCTTAGGCGTACGCGGCGGCGCGGTTTGCGTTGACGGAGTAGTTGTCGCCTTTACCTTAGGCTCTAAGATAAGCGATGAAATTTTCGACATTCATATCGAAAAGGCGCTTTCCGATTACTCCGAGGCATACACCGTGATAAACCGCGAATTTGCCCGCACCCTCGGAGAGTACAAATATATTAACCGCGAGGACGATATGGGGCTTGAGGGATTAAGGAAAGCCAAGCTTTCTTATAAACCCGCTATACTGCTTAAAAAATATTCCGGCAGGAAAAGAGAAGCCTATGAATGAGAACGAATGCCGTGAAATTTACCGCGAGGCGTTCGGCGATGACGGCGCGTTTGAAGACCGCCTTTTTTCGCTTTGCGGAAAGTACTGCCGTACCGTAATGTGCGGGGGGAAGACCGCCGCTTTGCTTTTCGCGCTGCCCTGTAAAATAATTACGCTGACAGAACGCTTTGACGCTTATTATCTCTACGCCGCGGCGACAAAGAAAATATACCGCGGAAAGGGGTATATGTCGGGGCTTATAAGGAATTTGATAAAAGAGGGCAAGCCGATTTTTTTAAATCCCGCAAGCGAAGAACTTATAAGCTTTTATAAAAGGCTGGGGTTTGAGCGCTTTACGGCTGTAACGAGCGGAAATACGGAAAAAATTGCCCTGCCGATAGGCGGCTTTTCAAAGCTTTCGTCAACCGAAACGCGGGGCGCGGAGCTAAATTATACGGCAATGTGCATAGGGAGTCCCGTACGGCTTGACGGTCTTTGCTTTCCGTATATAATGGAATAATAAAGTAAGATTAAAAGGCGGTGTCGGATTTTGTTTTCACGGCTCAAAAGCGTGGGGCTTTTCGGAATTGAATCATATATGATTGAGGTTGAAGCGGATGTTTCGACAGGGCTTCCCGCGTTTGATATTGTGGGGCTTCCCGATACCGCGGTCAAGGAATCGCGGGACAGGGTGCGCGCCGCCGTTAAAAACAGCGGTTTTAAGTTCCCCGTGGGACGAATCACCGTAAATTTGGCTCCTGCCGACCTTAAAAAAGAGGGCTCTGTTTACGACCTGCCAGTACTAATAGCAATACTTAAGGCGTCGGGTCAGCTAAAGGCGGAGCTTGACGACAGCATTTTTGTCGGCGAGCTTTCTTTAGACGGCAAGACCCGCAAAACAGGCGGAGTGCTCGCCATTGCGATAACCGCTCTTAATAACGGGATTAAAAATGTTTTTGTGCCGAAAGAAAACGCTGCGGAGGCGGCGGTAATCGACGGGCTTCGGGTTTACGGTGTTGAAGATGTGAAGCAGTTAATAAACCACTTAATCGGTGAAAAATTTATTGAGTGCTCTCCGAAAACCGAAATTTCTCCCGAAAAATCTATAAATACCGTTGATTTCAGCGAGGTAAAGGGTCAGCTTGCCGCAAAAAAGGCGCTTGAAATCGCCGCGGCGGGCGGGCACAATATTCTGCTTATCGGACCTCCCGGTTCGGGCAAAAGTATGCTTGCAAAGCGGCTTCCCACAATTCTGCCCGAAATGACCTTTGACGAGTCGATTGAGACGACGAAAATCCATTCTATTGCGGGAATCCTTGACACTAAGAATCCGTTTGTAAAAACGAGACCGTTCCGCTCTCCTCACCATACGGTTTCCGCGGCGGGGCTTACGGGCGGCGGCTCGGTTCCGCGCCCGGGTGAAATATCGCTTGCACATAACGGTGTGCTTTTTTTGGACGAGCTGCCTGAATTCCGCAGAGATGTTATGGAAGCAATGCGTCAGCCGCTCGAGGACGGCAAGGTTACAATTTCCCGCGTGGCGGGCTCGCTTACATATCCAAGCTCTGTAATGCTTGTCGCCGCAATGAATCCCTGCCCCTGCGGGTTTTTCGGACATCCGACAAAGCAGTGCATCTGCTCGCAGAACGCGGTCAGGAAATATCTGAACCGCATATCGGGTCCTATGCTTGACCGAATCGATCTTCATGTAGAGGTTCCGCCCGTGAATTACGGGGAGCTAAGCTCCGCTTCAAGGGAGGAGACCTCTGCCGAAATACGCGAGCGGGTGAACAGGGCGCGGAGGGTTCAGACCGAGCGCTATAAAGGCACTTCCGTCACCTGCAATGCTCGGCTTACCCCTTCAATGCTTAAAAAGTACTGCGTTTTGGACTCCGCCGCTTCGGAATATTTGAGTCTGTCTTTTGACCGCCTTGGTATGTCGGCGCGCGCCTATGACAGAATTTTAAAGGTCGCAAGGACGGTTGCGGATCTTGCAAGCAGTGAAATTATTAAAAAAGAGCATATTTTTTCAGCAATTTCATTCAGAACACTTGACAGAAAGTACTGGATCGAGTAAAATAGTAATGTTCCGCCGAAAAGGCGGCGCAGAAAATACCGTTGATATTTCTTCGGTACTTGGGGGCGTAGCTCATCTGGTAGAGCGCTACATTCGCATTGTAGAGGTAGTGAGTTCGAGTCTCATCGTCTCCACCAGCGTGCCGCTGGACCCAATTCGTCTTTGGGTTCAGCGGTATTTTATACCCTTGTGGCTCGACCGAAAGCGGCATCTTTTTTGCTACATCTTTCCAACCGAGTGCCTCGGTACGCAGACGCGTATTCGAGGTACTTTTTTTGCAGTTTTTTCTCTCGCGTCAAAGGGTGAGATAATTTTCATTGCTTCTTTATATTGATTGCTAAAATACGAAAGCACTCTGTTTTATTGCAAAGCAGAGTGCTTTATGTTATTCGGCAATACCGTTTCTCGTGTGCTTCATTACTGTTAAATACTGCAATTAATGTATTAAAACTGTTTTCTAAGCTTTTCAAGCGCGGATTTTTCAATGCGGGAAACATAGCTTCTTGAAATTTTCAGCTTTTTTGCAATATCTCGCTGGGTCAGCTCTTCGCATCCTCCCAAGCCATATCGCATCTCTATAACCTTTTTTTCTCGGTCGTCAAGACACCCCGGAATAATGAGTTTAAGCCTTTCAAGACCCATTTTAATATCAGTTTCCTCCGCAATATCCCCGCTGTCAGCAATTATATCAATTAATGTCAGCGCATTTCCGTCCTTGTCGGTATCTATCGGGTCGCTGATAAAAACATCCTGCGCCGACTTTTTCTGATTTCTGAAATACATAAGTATTTCATTTTCGATGCACCGCGCGGCATAGGTTGCAAGGTGTATTCCCTTGTCGCAATTAAAGGTTGAAACCGCCTTTATCAGACCTATTGTGCCGATTGAAATCATATCGTCCTGGTCTGCGCCTGATTTGTAATATTTTTTAACAATGTGCGCTACAAGACGAAGATTATGCTCGATGAGCTTATTTCGCGCGTCCAGGTCTCCTTTTCGGCTTTTTTCAAGCAACTCTTCCTCCTTTGCCGCGGAAAGCGGCGGAGGAAAAGACCCCGCCCCAGTCACATGCAGGGCAAAATAGTAAATACTTGAGGCTATCTCCATTAATAAACTAAAAAGCAAGCCATACCCCTCCTTTGATACTCAATTATATGAGGGATATGGCAAGAGATTTGCAAGTCCGATAAATAATTTTAATGGAATTCGGGGTTAATGCTTTTTGAAAATATTTATGATACCGCTTGACAAAAGCATATAATTAAATAAAATATATTACATATTAATAAAATATTATAGGAGGCAGTATTATGAAAAGGGTGTTATCCTTTGACTTCGGCGCGTCCAGCGGTAGGGCAATGTTAGCCGAGCTTAAAGACGGGAAAATTGAAATGACAGAAATTCACCGCTTCAGCAACGATACCGTTATTGTAGGCGGAACTATGTACTGGGATATTTTAAGGCTGTTTTTCGAGATTAAAACAGGAATTACAAAGGCTGTAAACGAGGGTGGCTTTGACGCGATAGGAATTGATACCTGGGGGGTCGATTTCGGGCTTATCGACAAGCGAGGCAAGCTTATAAGCAACCCCGTGCATTACCGAGACACAAGAACCGAGGGTATTGCCGAGGAAATTGCGGGCATCATCTCAAAAAGCGAGCTTTACAAAAGAACGGGCACACAGCATATGCGGTTTAACACCCTGTTCCAGCTTATGTACCTTAAAAATCACGAGCCCGAGCAGTTAGAGAACGCCGAGAAAATGCTCCTTATCCCCGATTTGTTCGCCTATATGCTGACAGGCGAGGTAAAGGCGGAGGCAAGCATTGTCTCCACCACTAATATGTTCGACCCGTATAAAAAGGACTGGGATTTTGAGCTGATAAATAAGTTAGGACTTAAGGAGAGCCTTTTCCCGCAGGTTATCCCCGCGGGGGAGACCTACGGTATGCTGTCTGACGAGATATGCGAGGAATTGGGCTGTAAAAAGGTTCCCGTTATCGCGGTGAACGAGCACGATACCGCGTCGGCGGTGGTGGCAACCCCGAGTCTTACAGACGATTTTGTTTACATAAGCTGCGGCACCTGGAGCCTTTTCGGTATTGAGACCAAAGACCCGATAATTACTAAAGAAGCCGAGAAACTAAACTTCACTAACGAGGGCGGATATAAAGGCACGGTTCGTTTCCTTAAAAATATAATGGGACTCTGGCTTATTCAGGAATCTCGCCGTCAATGGCGGCGCGAGGGTGACGAGGTAGGCTTTGATACTCTTGAAAAAGAAGCACTTTCGGCAGAGCCGTTTAAATGTTTTATCGATGTTGACGACCCCGCCTTTGAAACTGCCGGCAATCTTCCCGCAAGGGTGGTCGAATACTGCCGCCGCACAGGGCAGTATGTCCCTCAAAACCGTCCCGAAATAATGCGCTGTATCTACCAGAGCCTTGCAATGAAATATAAACACACCTTTAATATGCTCTCAAAAATGGGGCAAAAGGAATACCGCCGCATTAACATTTTGGGCGGTGGCATAAAAGACAGACTGCTTTGTCAAATGGCGGCGGACGCCTGCAACGCCGAGGTTTTGGCGGGACCGTCCGAGGCAACGGTTATGGGAAATATCGCCGTTTGCTTCGCCGCTCTCGGCGAGATAGCCGATTTTGCGGGAATCAGGAAAACCGTGTCGGACTCCACCGAGCTTAAGCGCTATGAGCCTAAGAAAAACGCGTCTTGGGAACAGGCTTATGAAGATTATTTAAAGGTTATAAATTATAATGCGTGATTCGTAATTGGGACGATGCTCGCACCGTCCCGTCTAATATTTAAATTCATCGGTCATCCGCAATATTATGTCTTAACACTATTTTTCGGTTGCAAAAGGAGTAAAAGGGTGGTATAATCTTTCTGTCATTTCGGGAAAACAGGTGAAAATCCTGTACGAGCCCGTCGCCGTAAAGCGCGCATAAAGACCGTTTCTGCCCGATTTCCGCAAATTGGGGACAAACCATTGGGAATTTCTCCTGAGAAGGTGAAGCGGTTTAGCGCCTAAGTCGAAATATCCGTGTGACAAAACCTTTTTATACGACCGCGAGCGCCGGTTTAAAGGTAATATACTTTAAGGAGAAATTTAAAATGCAAACATTTAAAAAGACAGAATCATTCAAATTTCTGTCGCTCTCCGTTTGTATCGTGCTTATTGCGGTAACGGCACTTTTTACAACCGGCTGTAACGACGGCAACACTTCTTCTGCCCCTGCTTCATCACAGGCGTCCTCCTCTCAGAATACTGCGAGCGTGCTGGGAGAGGGAAGCACCGAGTTCGCCTTTACGGTGACCGATGACGGCGGAAAGGAAACCGCTTTCGAAATTCATACCGAAAAAAAGACCGTGGGAGAGGCTTTATTGGAGCTTGGCCTTATCGCGGGCGATGAGAGTGAGTACGGACTATACGTTAAAACCGTAAACGGCATCACGCTCGATTATGACAAGGACGGAAAGTACTGGGCGTTCTATATAAACGGCGAGTATGCCTCCACGGGGGTTGATTCCACCGATATTACCGCGGGCGCGGAATATGCCTTTAAGGCGGCAAAATAGCTTTGAGGCTGAATGTAAAAGAAACAGCGGTTTTCGCGCTGTTAGGGGCGCTTATGTACGCTTCTAAAATAATAATGGAAATACTGCCTAATGTGCATCTGCTCGGGGTATTCGTTGTCGCGATAACGGTTGTTTACAGAAAAAAAGCGCTGTATCCTATTTATATATATGTGTTTATAAACGGACTGTTTTCCGGCTTTGCTATGTGGTGGATACCGTATCTTTATATCTGGACTTTGCTTTGGGCAGCGGTAATGCTGTTGCCTAAAAATATTCCGTTAAAGGCACAGCCGATTGTTTATATGACGGTCTGCGCTCTGCACGGATTTTTGTTTGGCACGCTTTACGCTCCCGCGCAGGCGATTATATTCGGACTTGATTTTAAGGGTATGATAGCGTGGATTGCCGCGGGATTGCCGTGGGATTTTATCCACGGCGTCAGCAATTTCATCTGTGGTATGCTCATTTGTCCTATTATCGCCGTCCTAAAGCATTCGGAAAGATATATATAATGCAATTAAAAAGGCCTCCTGCCTGTGATTTTCGGGCGGGAGGTTTTTGTGTTATTGATATGTCAATAAATTGATATATTATAAAAAACGGAAAACCGAAATATGTATTTCTTGACATATTGCCCGTACGGTGGTAAAATTACTAAGATAATTCATTTGTTTGTAATATACGGTTTTTTCTGTATATCAGGCATTTTGTCCCTTTCCGTGTGTGGGAAAAGGGTCGGATATATCGCGGGGGATTAAGGCACGGCTCCCGTCCGCTTTTATTTTAGAAGTAAAAACCGTGCTTAATGGGTTTAATTTTCAGGAGGTTAATAAAAATGAGCGATACAGCGATATATGTTATTATAGCTGTTGTCGCCGTTGTGCTTGCCGTAATCGGCTTTTTTGCAGGCTCGGCATACCGCCGCAAAACTTCGGAGGCGGCTCTGGGTTCTGCCGAGGAAGAGGCAAAGCGCATTTTAGGCGACGCTATGAAAAGCGCCGAAGCCAAGAAAAAAGAGGCTTTGGTGGAAGCAAAGGACGAAATTTTCAAACTTCGGCAGGACGCGGATAAAGAAATACGCGAACGCAGAAACGAAGTGCAGCGTCAGGAGCACCGTTTGCAGCAAAAGGAGGAGACGCTGGACCGCAAAATTGACAATCTTGAGGCTAAAGAAGAAAAGCTTTCGGCACGTTCCAAAGAAATTGACGAAAAGCTCCAAGAATGTGAAAGAATCAAAAAGAGCCAGATGGAAATGCTTGAAAAAATTTCAGGCTACAGTAAAGAGCAGGCAAAGGCACACCTGCTTCAATTGCTCGACGGCGAGCTTAACCACGAAAAGGCGGTTAAAATTTTGGATTTCGAGCAGAGACTCAAGGAGGATTCCGACCGCATTGCTAAAAATATCATAGGTCAGGCAATTCAGCGCTGCGCCGCCGACCATTCTTCCGAAATGACCGTTTCGGTAGTAGCTCTTCCGAACGACGAAATGAAGGGCAGAATTATAGGCCGGGAGGGGCGCAATATCCGCGCCCTCGAAACCGCCACCGGCGTTGACCTAATTATTGACGATACCCCCAAGGCAATCACACTTTCAAGCTTCGACCCGATAAGGCGCGAAATTGCCAGAGTGACCCTTGAAAAGCTTATACTTGACGGACGTATTCACCCCGCGAGAATTGAGGAAACCGTCGCTAAGGCGACCGCCGAGGTTGAGGCAACCATCAAGCAGGAGGGTGAGCGCGCGATGATAGAGGCAGGGGTTCATAACCTGCATCCCGAGCTTATAAAGCTTCTCGGCAAGCTGCGCTACCGCACAAGCTACGGTCAGAATGTCCTTAATCATTCGCTTGAGGTTTGCCACCTTTCCGGACTTATGGCGGCAGAGCTTGGAGCTGATGTGACTCTTGCGAAGCGCGCAGGTCTTCTGCACGATATAGGAAAAGCGCTTGACCATGAGCAGGAAGGCACGCACATTCAACTAGGCGTTGAGGCGGCTAAAAAATACCGTGAAAGCGAAACGGTCATTCACGCTATTCACGCTCATCACGGAGAGGTTGAGGCTAAAACCATTATCGCCTGCATAGTTCAGGCGGCGGACGCGATTTCGGCTGCAAGACCCGGAGCCAGGCGTGAAAATATCGAGAGTTACATAAAGCGGCTTGAAAAGCTTGAGGAAATTGCAAATTCATTTAGCGGAGTGGAAAGTTCTTATGCAATTCAAGCGGGACGAGAAATACGCATTATCGTTAAGCCAGAGGCGGTTACAGACGACCAAATGGTGCTTATAGCTCACGACATTTCCTCACGTATTGAAAACGAGCTTGAGTATCCGGGACAGATAAAGGTAAATGTAATAAGGGAAAGCCGAGTAGTGGATTACGCTAAGTAAAACCGAGAGGCTGCATACTGTGGGGCTGTCGCAGGAATTTTTATTCCGAATCGGCGGCTCCCGTTTTTTTGCTGTTTTTTAAAAAATAATGCTTGACTAATCCTCCCGATTGATATATAATTAGTAATTACTAATGATGATGGGGTAATGTGCGCCTATTATATTTTATTATATATTTTTGCTTTTATTACAGCCGCATTCTCCCCGCGTCGCTTATGCTCTTGCGGCGCTGCCGTAAAATATATGGAGGAGTGATTGCAAACCTATGGAGTCAGCTTCAATGGTTAAACCTGTTAAGTTGGGTAAAAACACTCGAATGACCTTTTCAAAAATCAACGAAGTCATCGATATGCCTAATCTTATTGAGATTCAAAAGGATTCTTACAAGTGGTTTGTCGAGGAGGGTCTCAAGGAAGTTTTCAGGGATATGTCGGATATTACCGATTACAGCGGTAATCTTCGCTTAAGCTTCGTTGACTATCATCTTGACGATACGCCGAAATACGATGTTACCGAGTGTAAGGCGCGCGATACGACATACGCGGCTCCCCTCAGAGTTACCGCGCGTTTGGTGAATGTTGAAAAGGACGAGATTAAAGAGAGCGAAGTCTCGATGGGCGATTTCCCGCTTATGACCGAGTCAGGCACCTTTGTAATTAACGGTGCGGAGCGCGCCGTTGTCTCCCAGCTTGTTCGTTCCCCCGGTGTTTATTATGCCGAGAAAACCGATGAAAAAACCGGCAAAAAGCTTTTTTCTTCTACAATCATTCCTAACCGCGGAGCTTGGCTTGAGTATGAGACCTCTGCAAGCGATGTGCTTTATGTTCGCATAGATAAAAACCGCAAGCTTCCTATCACTACCTTTATACGCGCCTTGGGCGCTGGCTCTAACGAGCAGATAAGAGAGCTTTTCGGCGAAGACGAGCGGCTTTCGGCAACCTTAGAGGCGGACGATACAAAGACGGTAGAGGACGCTCTTGTCGAGGTTTACAAAAAGCTACGTCCGAGCGAGCCTGTCACAATAGAGGGCGCTCAAAGCTACTTGGAACAGCTTTTCTTTGATCCGCACCGTTACGATATTTCAAGAGTCGGACGATATAAAT
The DNA here is from genome assembly GCA_900547445.1 of uncultured Oscillospiraceae bacterium. GTDB lineage: Bacteria > Bacillota > Clostridia > Oscillospirales > Acutalibacteraceae > UBA737. The sequence goes on from URGJ01000013.1 coordinate 12,609, forward strand.
ATAATAAAAAGTTAGCTATCGGCGCCCGTATCAAAGGCGCTGTGCTGTCGCGCCCCGTAATCGACCCGATGACAGGAGAAATTTTGGCAGAGGCGGATACCACGGTAAGCCGTGAGCTGGCGGAGGAAATTGAGAGAAAGGGCGTGCTCTCGGTATATATCAATGTTATGGATAACGAGGGCAACGTCACAGAGGTTAAGGTACTCTCAAACGGTATGGTAAATCTTTCGGATTTTACCGATTTTACCGCGGAGGAGTTAGCGGAGCTTGACAGCTTGGGCATAAACGAAAAAGTATCGTTTACTGCTTTAAAGGAGCTGCTTGACTCTTCAAACAGCAAGGAAGAGCTTCGCGAGGCTATTTTAGAACATGCGGACGACCTTATTCCGAAAAATATCACAGTAGACGATATTTTTGCCACGGTAAGCTATTTTGTGGGTTTACCCCATAATGTCGGAAACACCGATGATATCGACCATTTGGGCAACCGCCGTATACGTTCGGTTGGCGAGCTCTTGCAAAATCAGTTCCGCATAGGAATTTCAAGAATGGAAAGGGTAGTACGGGAGAAAATGACCCTTCAGGCTCAGGATCCCGACAGTATCACTCCCCAGTCGCTTATTAATATACGACCCGTTGTGGCGGCAATAAAGGAGTTTTTCGGTTCTTCTCCGCTGTCGCAGTTTATGGATCAGACTAACCCGCTATCCGAGCTTACCCACAAGCGCCGTCTTTCGGCATTAGGCCCCGGCGGACTCTCACGTGACCGCGCGTCCTTCGAGGTGCGTGACGTTCACTATACACATTATGGACGCATGTGTCCTATTGAGACCCCTGAAGGACCTAACATCGGACTTATTTCATATCTTGCCACCTTTGCTAAGATTAATAAGTACGGCTTTATCGAGACCCCGTTCAGAAAGGTTGACAAGGCTACCGGCAGGGTGCTTGACGAGGTCGAGTATATGACTGCGGACGAAGAGGACGATTATGTTGTCGCCCAGGCTAACGAGCCGCTGGATGAAAACGGATACTTCATCAAAAAGAAGGTAAACGCCCGTTACCGCGACGGTTTCCAGGAGGTTGAGGCCTCCCGCGCCGACTATATGGACGTTTCGCCTAAGATGGTGGTTTCGGTTGCTACGGCTATGATTCCGTTCCTCGAGAACGACGATACCAACCGTGCGCTGATGGGCTCGAACATGCAGAAGCAGGCTGTACCGCTCCTGCGCCCCGAAAACCCGATTGTTGCAACGGGTATGGAATACAAGGCGGCGGTGGACTCGGGTGTTGTCGTGCTTGCAAAGCGGGCGGGCGAGGTTACCTATGTAAGCGCTGACTATATTAAGATTCGCGCCAAGAACGGCGAGATTGACGAATATAAGCTTATTAAGTTCCTGCGCTCCAATCACGGTACCTGTATAAACCAGCGCCCTGTGGTGGCCGTCGGTCAGCAGGTAGAGGAAAAAGAGGTTATCGCAGACGGTCCTGCTACCAGTAACGGCGAGATTTCGCTCGGCAGAAACGCTCTTATCGGCTTTATGACCTGGGAGGGCTACAACTACGAGGACGCGGTTCTTATAAATGAGCGGCTTGTTCGCGACGATGTTTACACCTCAATTCATATTGAGGAATACGAGCTTGAGGCAAGAGATACCAAATTAGGGCCCGAGGAAATCACAAGAGATATTCCGAACGTCGGAGAGGACGCCCTTAAGGACCTCGACGAACGCGGAATTATACGCATAGGCGCCGAGGTTACCGCGGGAGATATACTTGTAGGTAAGGTTACTCCTAAGGGAGAAACCGAGCTTACCGCCGAGGAAAGACTTCTGCGTGCGATTTTCGGCGAGAAAGCGCGAGAGGTAAGAGATACTTCGCTCCGCGTTCCGCACGGCGAATACGGTACGATAGTTGATGTCAAGGTGTTTACAAGGGAAAATTCCGCTGAATTAAGCCCCGGCGTAAACGTCGTTGTACGCTGTTATATCGCTCAAAAGCGTAAGATTTCGGTCGGAGATAAGATGGCGGGACGTCACGGAAACAAGGGTGTTGTTTCCCGCATACTTCCGAGCGAGGATATGCCTTTCCTGCCCGACGGCACGCCGCTTGATATTGTTCTTAATCCCTTGGGCGTTCCGTCCCGTATGAATATCGGTCAGGTGCTTGAGGTTCACTTAGGGTATGCCGCAAGAGCGCTTGGCTGGAACATCTGCACGCCTGTATTTGATGGCGCGCACGAGGACGACATAAGAAAGTGCTTCGCAATGGCGGAGGAAGCGACAAAGGCGGACGGCTACGAGTTTAAGGATACCGCGAAGCTTGATTTCTCGCGTATTCCGCTTAACAGCGACGCCAAAACACAGCTCTTCGACGGACGTACGGGCGAGCCGTTCGACAACCCCGTAACTGTCGGATATATGTATTATCTTAAACTCCATCACCTTGTTGACGATAAGATTCACGCCCGTTCGACAGGTCCGTACTCCCTTGTCACCCAGCAGCCGCTCGGCGGTAAGGCACAGTTCGGCGGTCAGCGTTTCGGAGAAATGGAGGTTTGGGCGCTGGAGGCTTACGGCGCGGCATACACTCTTCAGGAAATTCTTACCGTTAAGTCGGACGATGTTGTGGGCAGAGTTAAGACCTACGAGTCAATCGTTAAGGGTCAGAATATTCCGAAGCCCGGCGTGCCCGAGTCCTTCAAGGTTCTTATTAAGGAGCTTCAGTCTCTCGGTCTTGATGTCAAGGTGCTCGATAAGGACGAGAACGAAATCGACCTAAAGCAGAGCTTCGACGATGACGACGATATAGGTCTCGGTTCACCGGTTATCCCCGAGGATGAGGATACCGATTTTGAAAACGACACGGTCGCCGACGATTTGGACGGTTTCGGTCTTGAGGACGAAGACGGCGAATTAGTAGAAGACTTTAATAATTGCAACGAGAATGATATCAGCGATGGTATACGCTGTAAATCTTGTAAACATGTAAATCCTAATAATGCTACGGTTTGCGAAGAATGTGGCGAATCGCTTACAAACATTATGGAAGACTATATCTAACGGAGGGCAAATATGGCAGAAATTGAATTTGAATCAATAAAAATCGGACTTGCGTCTCCCGAACAGATAAGAAGCTGGTCACACGGCGAGGTCACAAAGCCCGAGACCATCAACTACCGCACCCTAAAGCCCGAGCAGGGCGGTCTCTTCTGCGAGCGCATTTTCGGGCCCCAGAAGGACTGGGAATGTCACTGCGGTAAATATAAGCGCATCCGCTATAAGGGTAAGGTCTGCGAGCGCTGCGGCGTTGAGGTTACCCGCGCGAAGGTGCGAAGAGAGCGTATGGGCTCAATAGAGCTTGCCGCTCCTGTTTCCCACATCTGGTATTTCAAAACCATTCCCTCCCGTATGGGCTTGGTGCTTGATATAACCCCCAAAGCGCTTGAGCAGGTGCTCTATTTCTCACAGTATATTGTTACCGACCCGGGTACTACTCCCCTTGAGAAAAAACAGCTTTTGAACGAAAAGCAGTACCGCGATATGCGCGAAAAGTATGAGGACGATTTTGAAGCGGGTATGGGCGCGGAGGCTATCAAAAAGCTTCTCTGCGAAATCGACCTTGATAAGACCTGCGAGGAATTAAGAAACGAGCTTGAAAACGCCACAGGTCAGAAGAGCGTACGCCTTTTAAAACGCCTTGAGGTGTTAGAGGCGTTCAGGCAGTCGGGCAACCGTCCCGAGTGGATGATTCTTGACGTAATTCCCGTAATTCCGCCCGATTTGCGCCCAATGGTACAGCTTGACGGCGGACGCTTCGCCACAAGTGACCTTAATGACCTGTATAGGCGGGTTATCAACCGTAACAACCGCCTAAAAAGACTCTTAGAGCTTAAGGCTCCCGATATAATCGTCCGCAACGAGAAGCGTATGCTTCAAGAGGCGGTGGACGCACTTATCGACAACGGCAGACGCGGCAAGCCCGTAACAGGGCCTAACAACCGTCCGCTTAAGTCCCTTTCGGATATGCTTAAGGGTAAGCAGGGCCGTTTCCGTCAGAACCTGCTCGGAAAGCGCGTTGACTATTCGGGACGTTCGGTTATCGTTGTAGGGCCTGAGCTTAAGATGTATCAGTGCGGTCTTCCTAAGGAGATGGCGCTTGAGCTTTTCAAGCCATTTGTTATGAAACGCCTTGTTGAGACAAAGGCGGTTACCAATATTAAGTCTGCAAGAAAGATGGTAGAACGTGCCTCTAACGAGGTTTGGGACGCGCTTGAAACGGTAATTAAAGAGCATCCTGTGCTGCTTAACCGTGCGCCTACACTTCACAGACTCGGTATTCAGGCGTTTGAGCCCGTACTGGTTGAGGGTAAGGCGTTAAAGCTCCACCCGCTGGTTTGTACCGCTTATAACGCCGACTTCGACGGCGACCAGATGGCGGTTCACGTTCCGTTGTCGGCAGAGGCTCAGGCTGAAGCACGCTTCCTTATGCTTGCCGCCAATAACCTCTTAAAGCCGTCGGACGGTAAGCCTGTTACCGTTCCTACCCAGGATATGGTACTCGGCTCGTACTATCTCACCCTTGTTAAGTCGGACGAAAAGGGCGCTAACAAGGTCTTCCGCGATAAGGACGAGGCGGTTATGGCTTACAGCGATAATATTATCGGTCTTCACGCTCCTATAAGGGTGCGTATGACAAACGCCGAGGGTGAAAGCGGGCTTGTCTGGACTACCGTCGGCTTCATAATCTTCAACGAGTCTATCCCGCAGGATTTGGGCTTTGTTGACAGAACCGACCCCGCGCACAAGCTTGACCTTGAATGGACCTTTACGGTCAAGAACCCGAACGCCAACTTTATTGAGAGCAACGACGATATTATTCAGAACAAGGTCGGCAAAAAACAGCTCGGTAAAATTATCGACCGCTGTATCACGATTCACGGCACAAGCGAATCTTCGATCGTGCTTGATAAAATTAAGGCGACAGGCTTTAAGTATTCCACAAAGGGCGCTATAACCGTTGCGGTTATAGACGCGGTAATTCCGCCTGCAAAGAAGGATATTCTTGCCGACGCTGAAAATCAGATTGACCGTGTTACCCGCGATTACCGCCGCGGTCTTATAAGTAACGAGGAGCGCAGCCGCCATATTATTGAAATATGGAACAAGGCTACCGAGGACGTTGCGGACGCGCTTAAGGGCAACCTTGACGAGTTCAACCCCATATTTATGATGGCAGACTCTGGCGCCCGCGGATCTATGAGCCAGATAAGACAGCTTGCGGGTATGCGCGGACTTATCGCGAATACCGCAGGTAAGGTAATTGAGGTTCCCATCCGTGCTAACTACCGTGAGGGTCTTAACGTACTAGAGTACTTTATTTCCTCCCGCGGCGCGCGTAAGGGACTTGCCGATACCGCGCTTCGTACCGCTGACTCGGGTTATCTAACCCGCCGTCTTGTGGATGTTGCGCAGGACGTTATCGTTCGTGAGGACGACTGCGGCACCGAGGAAGGCCTTACAATATTTGATATTAAGGACGGCAACCATATCTTAGAGCCGCTTGAAGAACGCCTTGAGGGCAGATATTTGCTTCACGATGCGGTTCATCCCGAGACGGGTGAGCTTATTTGGTCGCACGAAGATATGATTACGGGCGAGGGTGCAAAGAAAATTGTTGACGCGGGTATTACCCGAATCGAGATTCGCTCAGTTCTTACCTGCCACAGCCACCACGGCGTCTGCAAGAAGTGCTACGGCAGAAACCTTGCTACAAGCAAGCCCGTTACAATCGGCGAGGCTGTCGGAATTGTCGCGGCGCAGTCGATCGGTGAGCCGGGTACACAGCTTACAATGCGCACCTTCCACACGGGCGGTATTGCCAGCACCGAGGATATTACACAGGGTCTTCCCCGTGTTGAGGAGCTGTTCGAGGCAAGAAGACCTAAGAGATGTGCGCTTATCGCCAAAATCGACGGCAGAGTCCGCATAGCCGAGGAGAAAAAGAGCAATGTCGTTATTATCACAAACGACGAGCTTAAGACCGAAGAAAAGGTCACCATTCCTTACGGTATTCGCTGTCTTGTAAAGGACGGAGACGAGGTCAAGGCGGGCGATATGCTGATTCCGGGCGCTAAGTATCCTCAGGATATTTTGGAGGCTCAGGGACCCGAGGCGGTCGAGGAATATATCATCGCCGAAATTCAGAACGCCTACCGTACACAGGGTGTTGACATAAACGATAAGCACATCGAGGTCATTGTCCGTCAGATGATGAGAAAGCTCCGCGTTACCGACGCAGGCTCGACAGACCTGTTGCAGAACGTAAGCTATGAATACAAGGAAATTGCCGATGCGAACGCGAAGGTTCAGGAAAGAATTGACGCGGGCGAGGAGGGGCTCACAAAGGCCACCTACCGCGCGACATTGCTCGGTATTACAAAAGCTTCCTTGGCGACAGAATCCTTCCTGTCCGCCGCTTCCTTCCAGGAGACCACAAGGGTTCTCACCGAGGCGGCTATTAAGGGCAAGGTTGATCCGCTGTTCGGACTTAAGGAAAATGTTATTATCGGTAAGCTTGTCCCCGCGGGAACAGGTATGCGCTGTGAGGAAATTAACCCATCCGCTTATGATGAGGAAGAAAAATCAGAATCCGGGAACGCGTATGATTTGTTTGCAACCGAGACTGAGGAAATGGCTGAACCTGCAACTGCAGAATAAAAAGAAACAATTAAATAAGTTTTCTTTATATCGTCAGTAAATTTTAATAGTGAATTGTTGGTGAATGAGTTCGGTAAATATATCGGACTCATTCCTTTATGCTTAACAAAAAACAAGCGCCCCAAAAGTATATAACTTCCGGGGTGCTTGTTGTTTAATTAAAATATTATCTTTTTATTATAATTTACGCCTTTCCGACAGATCCGAAAAGCTCCATTTTTTCCTTAACGGTAGCTTTGATAGCGGCGCAGCCGTCAGCTAAAAGCTTTCTTGGGTCAAAGCCCTTGCCCTCTAAGTCTTTTCCCGCTTCAATATATTTGCGTGTAGCCTCGGCAAAAGCTAACTGGCACTCGGTATTGACATTGATTTTAGAAACGCCGAGCGAAATAGCCTTTTTAATCATATCGGCAGGGATTCCGGTACCGCCGTGAAGAACGAGCGGCATTGTGCCTGTGAGCTTTTGGATTTCGTCAAGCGTGTCAAAACGAAGTCCCGTCCAGTTTTCGGGGTACTTGCCGTGAATGTTTCCGATTCCCGCCGCGAGCATTGTAACTCCTAAATCGGCAATCATTTTACATTCCTTAGGATCGGCAACCTCGCCTCCGCCGATAACTCCGTCTTCCTCGCCGCCGATAGCGCCGACCTCGGCTTCAAGCGAAAGACCTAACCTGTTGCAGGTTTCAACAAGCTCCTTGGTCTTTGCGATGTTTTCTTCAATTGGGTAGTGAGAACCGTCGAACATAACGGAGGAGAAGCCCGCTTCGATACATTTCTTAGCGCCCTCATAGCTGCCGTGGTCAAGGTGAAGAGCCACAGGAACGGTGATGTTAAGTTCCTCAAGCATACCCTTTACCATTCCGACAACCGTCTTATAACCGCACATATATTTACCGGCACCCTCGGAAACACCGAGAATAACGGGAGACTTAAGCTCCTCGGCAGTCTGTAGTATAGCCTTTGTCCATTCAAGATTGTTGATGTTAAACTGACCTACGGCGTATTTACCCGCCTTTGCCTTTGTGAGCATATCCTTTGCAGATACTAACATTGAAATTCCTCCATTGTTAAAAAATTATCTAACCTTATTTTATACCATTATTAGCATAAAATCAAGTGTTTATTTAACCGAAGTGAATTTTATTTGCCGGGATCTTCGTTTACTGCCTCAGGCGGTGTTTCAAGCAGGCGGGGGTTGCGCAGATACTGTCTTATTCTTCTGAATGCCAGCGCGAAATAGCTGCCCGAGCAAATGCGCTCGTCCATAACCACGCCTAAAGGTATACAGCGGTCGAACACAATCTCTCCGCCGTGGCGGCGAGGCACCTCACGCAGATTTCCCATTGTGATAAAAACGCTTGTAGTACCGAATTCATAGCAATGGTGGTAAATATGATTTGTTCTGATTGAGGCAAGATTCGATATGCATAGACTGTTGTGGAACGGCGACATATCAATAACTTTTTTTGGTAGCAATCCGTGCTTATCCATAAATCTAAACAGCCCAACTCCAAAACGCAGAAGACCCGGTAGACTGAGAAGAAATTTGATCATCTTCTCGGTGCCGTTTTTTTCAGGAACCTCTCGGTTATCGGTTACATATTCGTTTATTTTATTGCTCACGTCGAAAATGGTATCGGTCATATTAAAATACATTTTAGACATAGTTCCGTTGTCAAACTCACCGGATTTAAGCACCACCATTGCGACCGAAAATTCATTTCGCGCATAGGGCTTGCAGTTGACAATAAATCTGTTGAGCAGGGGGAACTCCGCCGCGGTACGCAGATAAGCCGCGATTATTACCGCCATATGGCTTAAATTAACCCCCTCCTTGCGTTTTTCGTTAAGATAATTCTGAATGGGGTCATAGGGAATGTCAAGTGTGACCATATTCATAGCGTCAACACGTTTGTTCATTACGTGAGCCGCCACGGTACACATAGGGTCGATGATTCTAAGCCTTTTTCCGTCAGCTCTCATTGCAAATCTCCGTTCCGCCGCCGTATGTAAAGGTATCGCTGTTGTCCCCGAGGCGGCACAGGGAAAAATAAATATACCAATGCAATAATACTATATATCGGGAGAAAATGCAACACTTTTTTAACAGACTGTGAACAATTTTTTATTTAATTATTAATCAATATCCGTTATCTAATGTCTAATCTTGTCAGGCAAAATATATGCAAACGGGTAAGCCGCCGCGCAGACGGCGAGCGCCGCCCATATATCGATAATTGAATGCTGCTTTAAAAAGACGGTGGAAAGGCAAATAAGCACAGTAGCCGAAATGAATCCCAACTGCCACCAAAAGGTCCTGAAGCGCCTGCAATGCCAGCTTGTAAAAAGCACGGCAAAGGAGCCTATGACGTGAAGCGAGGGGCAGACATTGGTGTTGGTATCGAAATCGTAAAGACCCTTTACTATCATCACAAAAATATTATCACGCGCAAATTCGGCGGGGCGCAGTTCCTGCTTGGTAGGATATAGTATATATATCACCGACGTCACAGTATAAGTTATTATTATAAAATACATCAGCTTTTTGAAGGCAGGAATGTCAAAAAAACCGGTGTAAACGTGAATCCCGATAAGAAAGACAAACCAGAAATAATAGGCGGGAACAAAATATTCGCAAAATGGTATTTTAGCGTCAAGCGCCGATTCGACAGGGTTATATGAAAGAGTAAGCCCCCGCTCTAAAATTAGAAACGTAAGCCCGTAAATCGGCCAGTAAAGCAGTAAAAGCAGGTGGCGAAATTCGGGAGAGGTTATGTTCGAGGGTCTCAATTTTCTATAATCTACCATATATTAAGTCTACGTCCTTGATAATATATTCGCTGATGCTCTGCACGGCACAGCCGCCGAACTCGGCTTCCAAAGCCGACGACATTTTTTTGAGCTTTTCTTCGCTTTCAAGTAAATCGCACACCGCATCGCAAAGTCCTAACACCGAATCGCGCATATCGGCAAATCCGTTTTTAAGGAAAAATTCAATATTTCTGGTTTCACAGCCCGGTACTGCGTCGATAAAGAGCATGGGCAGAGCCTTAACCGCCGCCTCGGTTGTGCTCAGTCCCCCCGGCTTTGTAAGAATTAAGTCAGCCGCGTCCATATAAAGCGGCATACGGCTTGTAAAGCCCAGCACGCGCATATTATCGGGCAGGGGATATTTGGTAAGGGATTTATAAAGTCTTCGGTTGTTGCCGCAAATTACAACAAGCAATGAATCAGACGGAATCTGCTGAGGCAGATACTCCGCAAGCGTTTTAATAGGACCGCAGCCCATACTGCCGCACATTAAAAGCACAACCTTTTTATTCCTCGGGAGAGAAAGGAGGTCTTTAGCCTCTTTTGGGTCGGTCTTTTTGTAAAAATCCGTTCTGACGGGAATACCGCTCGGTACAAGCTTAGCTTCGGGTATTCCGTTTTCGCAGAATTCCTCTGTCAGCTTTTTATGGGGAATAAAATACGCGTCAAGCGCGGTTTGGTTGACCCCGGGAGAGCAGGTGTAATCTGTGGCGACAAAATACGACTTAACAGAGTATCTGCGGCGCTTTTTAAGCTCGGTTATCATCATTGCCGAAAAAACGTGGGTGCAGATAACTGCGTCGTATTTGTTTTCGCTCAAATACTCATAAAGAGAATCACAGCCCTTAATCACAAGGTCGTAAATAAGGGATTCGTCCCCCTTTTTTGGCGGGTGATTTTCCTCAAAACGGTAGCTTACACCGAAGAGCTTTGGCATTTTACGGTATATAAAAACGTGTCCCTTGCTTATAATTTTCGATTTTTCAGGCGACCAGAAAGCCAGCGCGTCTCTGATTTCACAGGATATATTTTGGGCTTCAAAGCATCCCTTAAGTGCCTTTGCGGCGGAATTATGACCTTCGCCCGTATTACAGGACAGTATCAGCAAGCGCAAATTTTTCCCTCTCCTCACGTTTAAAAAGTTTGTTTCTAAGCTTAATAAGGTGCGGTCTGTTATACCGCTGAATCATCATAAAAGGAATATTGAAGACTACAAAAACGAGCGACAGTATTACTCCGACATAATCCTTCCAAATAAGATAAATTCCGATAGAAAAAAAGCAGAGCCAATGGTGTACGCACTCCGCCACACAGGTCTCCTTTATGAGCGCGTCGATATTATTGCTTGTGGCGTTATATGTCACTCTTTTAGGCAGCATATCACGCATAATTCTACTCATATCGGGAAGTTTGGTTTTCCATTTTTTTATGCACAGTCGATTGTAGAATTTTCCGTCCCTTTCCCATTTAAAGGCGCGGTAGGGAAATTTATATTCGCTGAAAAGGCCGCGCGGCAGGGATTCGCCGACATAATGAGCAAGTATGCCTATAACAGCCACATAAACAATGCTCATCAGCAGTTTCATTCAATCACCCAATCGTAAGAAGTCAAATCACAAATATAATAACACAAAATTCTAAAGGTATCAACTAAAAAATATACGTATTTTAAAAATAAGACTTATATACTTGAAAGTTTATTAAAAAAAAGGTATAATATGTATTGTTTAGGCTTTTTTCTCCATAATAACTACGGAGGGAAAGCAATGAAAAACAACAACAGTGATAATAACGCAAAAAACGGAGCGGACGCCCGCTCTTCACAGCTTGAGGAAATAAAGGAGTTAGGCTCGGTTTCCTCTGACGGAAAGCATAAAATATACTGTCTTACCGTTATAGGCGAAATCGAGGGGCATAATGTTCTGCCCGAGCAGACCAAAACCACAAAGTACGAGCATATAATTCCCCAGCTTGTAGCGGTTGAGGAAAGCAGAGAGATTGAGGGTCTGCTTGTAGTGCTTAACACCGTCGGCGGCGACGTTGAGGCGGGGCTTGCGATAGCAGAGCTTATTTCGGGTATGAAAAAGCCCACGGTTTCCTTTGTTTTAGGCGGCGGTCATTCAATAGGCGTGCCGCTAGCGGTTTCGGCTAAACGCTCTTATATAGCACCGTCCGCCACAATGACGGTGCACCCCGTCAGAACCACGGGGCTTGTTATAGGCGTTCCGCAGATGATGAATCATTTTGCGCGTATGCAGTTAAGGATAACCGACTTTGTCGCAAGAAACTCTAAAATTACCCCCGAACGCTTTACCGAGCTTATGATGAACACGGGCGAAATGGTGACCGACGTCGGCTCTGTGCTTACGGGCGGTCAGGCGGTAAGCGAGGGGCTTATTGACGAAATAGGAACCCTCGGTAATGTTATAGACGGCCTTTATGGGCTTATTGAAAATCAGTAAGGTCGGGAAACCGACCCATATACATATTAAGGAGAATTAACAGTATGGCAGCGTCTAAAAAGAAAGGAAGCAAACCGCGCGGGAGTGCGACCGCGACTAAAATTCAGAATAGGGAAAAACGGCAGGAAACGGCGGGAAAGAGACAGCTAATGTCGGTTATCTGGTTTGCCGTGGCGGTTTTCTTCCTGTGCGTTGTGTTTATAAAGGGGCAGAACGTCTGGCTTGCGATACATAACGCAATATTCGGAATTTTCGGCGTGACGGCATATTTTTATCCCTTTTTACTGGGATTTGTCGCGGTGCTTTTCGCAATGGATAAGGTGGGCGGCTCTATAAACGCTAAAATAATTGAGTCGGGCGTTTTGGTGGTGCTTATCGGCGCGGCGGTGGATATATTCGTAAAGCATAACGACGCGCTTACCTTTTGGCATCACCTTGTAAACGCCTATAATTCGGGGACAAGCCTTAAAAGCGGCGGCTTTTTGGGCGCGCTTATAGGTCAGCCGTTATATATCGCTTTCGGAAAAACCGGAGCGGCGATAACGGTTATTCTGCTGATTTTTGTTTTTGTTATGATTATTACGGGCACAACCTTAATTTCTCTTTTTAAAACAATGGCAAGACCCGTTAAGTCTATTTCCGAGCAGGCGGAGACTGCATATCAGAACCGACTTGACCGCGAGGCGGAGGAAAAGAGCGATAAGCAGTTAAAGGTGTTAAAGGGCTTCAATGTGGATATTCCCGTGGACGATATTCCCGAAAAGCGCAATATAAAAAAGGAGTCGCTTGACGAAAAGCAACGCAAGGTCGTTTCGGCTTATTATGATACCGATACATATAACGAACCCGCCGATGGTGAGAAAAAACCGCATAGGGAGCAGAGCGAGGAGTCCGCGCAGGAGCGTAGAGACATTGACACCGCTTTAAAGGCGGCTAAGGCGGAGGCTATGGACGATAAAACGCCAGCAACCGAGCCTGAAAAAATAGACTTTAAGGCTGAAACCGATAAATTCACCCAAAACCTCGAAAAGGAGAGCGGAGAAGCGGAGGAAAGCTATAAATTCCCGCCGCTTACCCTCTTAAAAGAGGCAAAGGCGCAGAACGCCGCCGCCCTTTCAACCGAGCTTGACAACACGGCGACCCGTTTGGTGGATACCCTTAAAAGCTTCGGGGTGGAGACAAGGATTGTCGATATAAGCCGCGGTCCTACAGTTACCCGCTATGAGCTTCAGCCCAGCGCGGGGGTTAAGATAAGCAAGATAACAAACCTCGCGGACGATATTGCCCTTAACCTTGCGACCGCGGGAGTTCGTATAGAAGCCCCGATACCTAACAAGGCGGCGGTCGGAATAGAGGTTCCGAATAAGGCAAGCTCGGTAGTCGGCGTTCGCGGAATATTGGAATCGCCTGTTTTCACCTCGGCAAAAAGCAAGCTTACCGTGGCTTTAGGGCGTGATATAGGCGGCAACGCCGTTGTCACCGATATTGCAAAAATGCCTCACGGTCTTATCGCGGGCGCTACGGGCTCTGGTAAATCGGTATGCATAAACTCAATAATAATCAGTATTCTTTATAAGGCAAAGCCCGACGAGGTAAAGCTTTTAATGATTGACCCGAAGGTTGTCGAGCTTGGAATTTACAACGGTATTCCGCACCTGCTTGTGCCCGTTGTCACCGACCCGAGAAAGGCGTCGGGGGCGCTTGGCTGGGCGGTAAGCGAGATGGAAAAGCGCTACAAAATGTTTGCCGACCGCGGCGTGCGCGATCTTGCGGGCTATAACCGCTTTGTCGAGCAGTTAGGCGACCCCGAGGTGCTTAAAATGCCGCACATAGTCATAATCATAGACGAGCTTGCTGACCTTATGATGACCGCGCCCAATGAGGTTGAGGACTCAATCAACCGCATTGCGGCAAAGGCGCGCGCGGCGGGTATGCACCTTATAATCGCCACACAGCGCCCCTCTGTCGATGTTGTGACGGGCGTTATCAAGGCGAATATACCCACAAGAATAGCCTTTGCGGTATCCTCGCAGATAGACAGCCGCACCATTCTCGACTCCGCAGGAGCGGAAAAGCTGTTAGGCCGCGGCGATATGCTTTTCAGCCCCGTAGGCTCAAGCAAGCCAAACCGTATTCAGGGGTGCTTTGTAAGCGACGAGGAGGTTGAGGCGGTGGTCGAGTACATAAAGGGCGACCACTCCGCCGACTATGACGACGACGTTATGGTGGAAATCGAGCGCCAGGCGGCGGTCGAGAAAAAGCAGAAGACAGGGCTTAAGGAGGACGGTCCCGACGAAGATCCTATGCTTAACGATGCAATTAAGGTGGTTGTCGAAAACGGTCAGGCGTCAACCTCGCTTTTACAGCGCAAGCTGAAATTAGGCTACGCCAGAGCCGCCAGAATTGTGGACGAAATGGAACAGCGCGGGGTAGTAGGACCGTACGAGGGTTCAAAGCCACGCAGGGTGCTTATTACAAAGGATCAGCTTATGGAGCGTGAGGCGGCGGGATTTAATGCGGCAGATGAAGAAAATTGAACGTGCTAAATACATAACGGCGGCTGCTCTGCTTGCCGCCGCGGTTTTCATCACCGCCTTTTCGCGCGGGGTTTTCGGAGAACAGTTACAACAGGTCTTTAATCCTGCCGCGTCATTTGACACATCGGTTGATTTTGTTAAAATTACCGACGTCGGTCAGGCAGACAGTATTCTGATTTACTCGGGCGGTTATTCCGCGGTTATAGACGCGGGAACAGAAAACAGCGTACCGAATATATTAAATGACCTTGATTCGGCGCGGATAAATGAAATCGACGCGCTGATAGTTACGCATCTTCACACCGACCACGCGGGAGGACTGCCCGAGCTTTCTAAGCGGCGGAAAATAGACAATCTGATAATTCCCGAGCTATATAATTCCGCAGAGGCGGCAGGTCTTGTCAAAGCCGCAAAACGAACCGTGACAGAAAAGGGCGGTAAAGCCTATACTGCGGTTCAGGGAATGAACTTTAAAATCGGAGAATTTACGGTTACCGTGCTTGCATATTACGGAGATACAAGTAACGAGAATAATAAATCCGTTATAATTATGGCGGAAATTGACGGAATAAGGTTTCTCTTTACGGGCGACGCAGAGTCTAAGACGGAAAAAGCCCTGCTTGACGAGGGGCTTAATATTGACTGCGACGTTTTAAAGGTCGGCCACCACGGCAGCGATTCTTCAAGCTCTCAGATATTTCTAAAGGCTGCTACACCTAAGTATGCCGCAATATCAGTCGGTCAAAACAATATATATTCCCATCCGAGCAAATCGGTCGTTACATCGCTTGAAAATTGCGGCGCGCAAATTTTGAGAACGGATACCGACGGGGACATAACATTTTATGTTGAAAACGGAAACATCAGAGCTGAGACCGAAAGGTGATAACAAATTTCCGTGTTCTGTTTGAACCTATAAAAAATCGGGCGCTATTCTTCAAGAAAGCGCTCGATTGTTTGGTTAAATTCCACGCTGTTGGTCTGCGCCGCGGAGTGGTTTCCGTTTGTAAAGCAAAGGAATGAGCCGTCGATTAACTCGGCATATATTCAGTAGTTGTTTTGCTTCAAATGTCGTTTAATTGCCTCAAAGCTTTCGTCGCTGATATCGTGCTCAATTTTGCAGGCGTCGGCTGTAGCGGCGGTTTCGCTTACGCCTAACATTTTAAGCGCCTCTGCCAAAACATTGTGCCGCTCGTAAATTTTTTCGGCGATTTTTTTGCCGCTTTCAGTAAGGGTTATATATCCGCTGCCGTCCACGGTTATATAGCCGTCCGTCCTTAAAAGCCCCATGGCGCGGCTTACGCTCGGCTTTGAATAATCCATATATTCGCTTATATCAATAGAACGCACGGCTCCGTTTTTGATGTTTAGTATTAAAATTGTTTCGAGGTACATTTCTCCCGATTCTTTAAGATGCATATGCCCATCTCCTTTATTAACATATTAACACATTTTTATCTGTTTAACAAGTGCATAACAATAAAACCCGATTTGTCATAAATTAGTCCGACAGGGCATATGCTTTACCAAAAGACAGTTAAATGTATGGAGGAAGCAGTATGACAAACGTGAATATTTACAAGGATATTGCCGCCAGAACGGGCGGAGATATCTATATCGGCGTGGTAGGTCCTGTAAGAACGGGTAAATCGACCTTTATAAAGCAGTTTATGGATAAGCTTGTACTTCCTAACATAGAGGGCGACTACCAAAAAGAGAGGGCGAACGACGAGTTGCCGCAATCCTCCTCGGGAAGAACAATAATGACCACAGAGCCTAAATTTATACCCGAAAAGGGAATTGAGATTAAGGTTGACAACTCCGCGGCGATGAACGTGCGGCTTATCGACTGCGTGGGATATATTGTTCCGAGTGCCCTAGGCTACATAGAGGGCGACCAGCCGCGAATGGTTATGACCCCGTGGTTTGACGAGCCGATACCCTTTAATATGGCGGCGGAAATAGGCACCCGCAAGGTTATAAACGAACATTCGACAATCGGGCTTGTGATCACCACCGACGGCAGTATAAGCGATATTCCGCGGGAGGAATACGAGGAAGCCGAGGAGCGGGTAATCGACGAGCTTAAGGCGATAAACAAGCCGTTTATAGTGCTTCTTAACTGTATGTACCCCGACTCCGCCGAGGCGGCTGATACTGCCGTACGGCTCAGTGAAAAGTACGGCGTCCCCGTAGAGCCTGTAAACTGCCTTGAGCTTAACGAAGAGGATATAAAGCAGATTTTATCCCGCATACTATTTGAGTTCCCGATAAAGGAAATATGCATTAACTTCCCGCGCTGGATTAATTCTTTGCCGCTTGACCATTGGCTGAGAGCCGACCTTACCGACACAATTAAGGAGTCGGCAGGAGGTATACGCCACATTAGGGATATAAGCCGCTTTGAAACCGCCTTTCGGGACAGCCAGAATGTAGACGGTGCGGTTGTTGAGGGTATTGACCTCGGCAGCGGCAGCGCGTCGGTTATGATAAACATTAAAAACTCCCTTTTCTACAAGGTGCTTGCAGAGACGACCGGGCTTGTTATAAACGACGAGCAGGAGCTAATGGACAGCATAAGGGAACTTGCCGCTATGCAAAAGGATTATAAAAAGGTCAAGGGCGCGCTCGACGAGGTAGAGGCAACGGGCTACGGCATAATAATGCCCGAAATTGAGGACTTAAAGCTCGAAGAGCCCGAAATTATGAAGCAGGGCGGGCGCTACGGCGTAAGACTACGCGCGTCAGCCCCGTCAATACACCTTATGAAGGCGAATATCACCACCGAGGTAAGCCCGATTGTAGGAAGCGAAAAGCAGTCGGAGGACCTTGTTATGTACTTGCTTAGCGAGTTTGAGGAAAACCCCGTTAAAATCTGGGATTCCAATATTTTCGGCAAATCGCTCCACGAGCTTGTAAACGAGGGACTGCACACAAAGCTTTCCCGTATGCCTCATGATGCGCGTATGCGTATTCAGGAGACTATAGAGCGGGTTATCAACGAGGGCTGTAACGGGTTGGTTTGCATTATTTTGTAAAATCATTTTTTATCCTTAACATTTGAAAGCGGGTTGGCGTCTACAGCCCGCTTTATTTGCGCGTCCGAAACATGGGTGTAAATCTGGGTTGTGCCGAGGTTTGCGTGACCTAAAATGTCTTTAAGCACCCTTATATCCACATTTCCGTGCTGGTACATAAGGGTTGCGGCGGTGTGGCGGAGCTTGTGGGTCGAAAAGCCCATACCGCCAAGCCCCGCCTTGCTTAGATAGGTTTTGACTATGTGCTGTACGGTTTTGGGGCTTATCCGTCTGTGATTTCGGCTGATAAAAAGGGCGTTGCGGTCGGTCGCGACTATCCCCTCGTTTGGTCTTACCGCAAGGTACGCCTTAACAGCCGACAGGCAGGAATCGTTAAGATAAACCGCCCGTTCCTTGTTGCCCTTACCGGTCACGGTCATAATCCCGTCGCTTGATATATCCGAAAGATTAAGCCCGCAAAGCTCGGAAAGGCGGAGTCCGCAGTTTAAAAATAGGGTTAAAATACAGTAATCCCGCCGCTCGTTCGCCCCGTCCACCGAGTTTAAAAGCTCTAAGGAGTTTTCAAGGGTTAAATGCTTAGGCAACGACTGCTTTACCTTGGGGGATTCGAGCAGCTCGGCAGGGTTAGTGGGTATTTGGTGGGTCTGCACCGACATATATTTAAAGAAAATTCTAAGGGTGGAGGTTTTGCGCGCCCTTGTGGCGGTGTTGTTTTTTAGCTCGTCCTTGCAGTAGACCATAAAGGCGTATAGGTCGGAGATTGTGACCGAGCGCACAAGCTCTATGTCGGCGGCGTTAATATCAATTTTGCTAAATTCAGTATCCTTAGGCGCCTTGCCCCGCACAAGTAGCAAATATCTAAAAAATGTGCGCAAATCGATATAGTACCCCTCGACCGAGCGGGAGGACTTACCCTTAATTGTTTCGTTGTAGGTTAAAAAGTCTCGCAAAAACGCGGGACAGCTGTTTAGAATTTCAAGCTTCATAATTAAGCTCCGTACAATATGTATTATACAATTATAATACCACCAAATAAAACTTTTTTCAATCTTAAAGAAATCTTAATAATTAAAACACTTTTATCTTAAAGATTTTCTTGCTATAATATGGGTGAGGTGGGAGAGATGTATAACATTTTGGTTTGCGATGATGAAAGGGATATTGTTTCGGCGCTTAAGATTTATCTTGAAGCCGAGGGGTATTGCATTTACACCGCCTACAACGGAAACGAGGCGGTAAGG
Source organism: uncultured Oscillospiraceae bacterium (assembly GCA_900547445.1). Classification (GTDB taxonomy): domain Bacteria; phylum Bacillota; class Clostridia; order Oscillospirales; family Acutalibacteraceae; genus UBA737. The sequence continues at coordinate 31,414 of URGJ01000013.1, forward strand.
TCGGTTGAGGATAACGACATTCACCTTGTGCTTATGGATATAATGATGCCCGAGTGCGACGGCGTCTCCGCTATGGTTAAATTGCGGGAGATTTCAAACATCCCCGTGATACTGCTTACGGCGAAAAGCGAGGACACCGACAAGATTTTAGGGCTTAATGTGGGGGCGGACGATTATGTTACAAAGCCCTTTAACCCCGTAGAGGTGATAGCAAGGGTAAAATCCCAGCTAAGGCGGTATATGCAGTTAGGCGGCGGGCATAAGGCTGAGCCTGAAAGCGGGTTTACTATCGGGAATATAGAGCTTAACGATAAATCAAAGCAGGTATTTGTGGACGGCGAGGAGGTTTCCCTTACCCCCACCGAGTTTGAAATACTAAAGCTTTTAATGAAAAACGCGGGGCAGGTGCTCTCTCCTAAAGAAATTTACAAAAAGGTCTGGGGCGGCGAGGCTCTTGGAGCCGAAAGCACCGTGGCGGTACATATAAGGCATTTAAGGGAGAAAATCGAGATAAATCCCGCCGAGCCCCGTTATTTAAAGGTCGTGTGGACGCACGGCTACAAAATGGAAAAGGGGGATAAAAAATGAAGAAATTAACCGAAAATTTAGGGGCAAAAATCACCGCGATATTTTTTTCCTTTATCGCCTTTGCGGCGGTGCTTGCGTCGGTGATAACTATTATATTTTTGCTCGATAATGATTGCTATACCAAAACACGGGACGAAGTAAAAACCGATATAATGGAAAACCGCATAGGAAACGGTCATATTTATAACATTTTAGAGATCTACCAAAACGGAGAAAGCGTAGAAAATTACTGCAACGATCAGCGGATTTATTATACGATTGAGGACTATAGAGACGGCGGAGTATTAGAGGGCAATTACACGGGGCAGAGCTTTATTGTACAAAAACGCCGGCTTAATTTGACGACCTATGAAGACAGAGCATATGAGGACGAAAACGGCGATATGCAATGGACCTCTATTGAAAGGTCTCCTATAAGTATAACCGTTTATATTCCGAGGGAGGCGCTTTCGGGCAACGGTCAGCTATTGCTGAATGTTGTCGATACGGCTTATACACTCCGCTACGCGGTGATTTGGATATTAGGCGTATCCGCACTTGTGCTTGTTGTTTTACTTTGCTGCCTTTACGCCGCGGCAGGGCACAGAAAAGGCGGAGTTATAGCCCTTAACCACCTTGACCGAGTACCCTTCGATTTGCTTACGGCGGCGGTAATAGCTATAGCGTTGCTTAGTGCGAGTTTAATAGATGCGGTGGTATACAGTGGCGACCTTTTCTCAATAGTTATATTAGCGGTTGTATTAAGCGCGGATTATTTTGTCGCCCTTGGCTATACCTTAAGCTTTGCGACACGGCTTAAAACCCGAACACTTCTTAAAAATAATATTATATATAAGCTTTGGTCTGTTGCGGCAAAGGGCATTAAAAAGCTTTTCGGTTGGGTTAGATACTTATTTAAAAATATTCCCACGGTCGTTAAAACCGCGATAATAACCTCGGCGGTGGGGCTGTTCCAGTTTATTATAATTGCAATTTTCACTTATTACCCTGTGACAAGAACATTTTTACTGCTTTTGTTTACGGTGCTTGATATAGCGGTTATAATATCGCTGTCGATTCTGCTTAAAAGGATCAAGGAGGGCGGCGAAAAAATAGCCGCAGGCGACCTTAAACATAAGATAGACACAAAATATATGTACGGCGATTTTAAGGACTTTGCAAACAGCCTTAACAATATAAATGAGGGCTTGTCGGTTGCAATCAATGAGAAAATGAAAAGCGAGCGGTTTAAAACCGAGCTTATCACCAATGTTTCCCACGATATTAAAACCCCGCTTACCTCTATAATAAACTATGTTGACCTTATAAAAAAGGAAGAGCCTGAAAACGGGAATATCAGGGAATATATCGATGTTTTGGATAGGCAGTCCTCACGGCTTAAAAAGCTCATTGAGGATTTGATGGAGGCTTCAAAGGCTTCAACCGGCAACCTTGCGGTAAATCTTTCGGTCTGCGAGGCGGGTGTGCTTTTGTCCCAAACCGTAGGGGAGTTTGACGAGCGGTTAAAGGCGGCGGGGCTTACTCCTGTGGTTAGTATTCCAGAAACGCCGGTTAAAATTATGGCGGACGGCAGACATCTCTGGCGGGTGTTCGATAACCTGATGAACAATATCTGCAAGTATTCGCAGGTCGGCACAAGGGTGTACCTTAATGTTTCGGAAAGGGACGGCAAGGCGCAGATAACCTTTAGAAATATCTCAAAATACGAGCTTAACATTACGGGCGAGGAGCTTACCGAGCGGTTTGTAAGGGGCGACAAATCCCGCAATACCGAGGGCAGCGGTTTAGGGCTTTCAATAGCAAAAAGCCTTACCGAGCTTCAAAACGGCAGTCTTAAAATCGATATTGACGGCGATTTATTTAAGGTCACACTTGCGTTTGATACTGTTAAAGAGGAAGTAAAAAATGGTTGAGGAAAATTACAGGAGCAGTCTTGCAAAATTAGAGCGCAGACGGCGCAGAAAAAGAAAGCTTATTTTAAAACGCATAGTCTGTTTTTTATTGCTTTTAAGTCTGGCGGCGGGAGCGGTTTTCGGCGGGGTAAAGATATATAAGACGGTCAAGGGCGGGGGTAACACCTCCGCCAAGTTAGAAAAAATTAAGGCAATCGAAATTCCCGACTGGATAGACGAGCAGCTTATCCACCTGCATACCACCGCGAGAACGGGTACGGAGCTTGACGGGGTTAAAAATATTGTGATTCACTATGTCGGCAATCCGAATACCACGGCGCAGAACAACCGAGACTATTTTGACAAGGACTCGACCGAGGTAAGCTCCCACTTTTTAGTGGGGCTTGAGGGAGAGATTATTCAGTGCGTACCTCTTTGGGAAAAATCGGCGGCGAGCAACTGGCGCAACAGCGATACAATTTCGGTTGAGGTCTGCCACCCCGACGATACGGGAAAGTTTAACGATACCACTTATGATTCGGTAATTAAGCTTACTTCTTGGCTTTTAAAGGAATTGGGACTTGACGAATCGGCTGTTATAAGGTATTATGATATTGCAGAGAAATTGTGTCCGCTTTACTATGTCGAACACGAGGACGCCTGGAATCAAATGAAAAAGGATATCGGTACAAAATTAGATGACTACTCAAAATGAAGAAAGACATCTTACAACAAAGCAGAAAAAAATAATAAGCGTAATAGTATTGGTTTTGTTTTTGGGCTTTTCCGCGCTTGTCGCTTGGTTTATAGGCAAGCCGATGATAAGCCTTGTTTCGGAGCCTGAAAAGTTCAGAGGCTGGGTTGAGTCCCGCGGTAACTGGGGAAGATTCATATTTATAGGAATGATGATGTTTCAGGTATTAATAGCCTTAGTCCCCGGCGAGCCGCTTGAAATCGGGGCGGGCTATGCCTTCGGCGCGGTGGAGGGTACAATACTCTGCGTTATCGGCGTGACCCTCGGCAGTCTTTTGGTCTTCGGGCTTGTAAGGCGGTTCGGTATGCGCTTGGTAGAGGTGTTTTTTGACACGGGCAGGATTAAACAGCTTAAATTTCTGCAAAACGAAAAACGGCTTGACCTTATTACCTTTCTTGTATTTTTTCTGCCCGGTACTCCCAAGGATTTATTGACCTATTTTGTCGGTGTGACCGATATTAAGCTGTCAAAGTTTATACTTATAGTTTCGGTTGCGCGTCTGCCGTCAATAATAACTTCAACCGTCGGCGGGAGCGCGCTCGGAATTGGGAGGTATGAGCTTGCAGTTATTGTTTTCGGTGCGACTGTAATTATCAGTCTCTTAGGGCTTTTTATATACAATAGAATTTGTAAATTAAGGGCAAAGAAGAATAATAGTTAAAATATTGTAACCTATATTGACAAACGGTATGGGGCGTGGTATCATATATCTGTACCATTTGAATTAGTACAGTTAGCATAATTAGTACAGCATTTAGGAGGCAGTTATGTTAGAAACAAAAGAACTTGTAAAAATTTATAAACCCAAAAAGGGCGTGCCGGTTACGGCGCTTGATAAGGTTTCCTTAAAATTCCCCGATAAGGGAATGGTTTTCCTGCTCGGCAAATCGGGCAGCGGTAAGTCCACCCTTTTGAATGTGTTGGGCGGGCTTGACAGCTACGACGGCGGCGAAATAGTAATAAAGGGCGTTTCCTCAAAGAACTTTAAGCAGCAGCATTTCGATTCCTACAGGAACACCTATGTCGGCTTTATTTTTCAGGAATACAATGTGCTTGACGAGTTTTCGGTGGGGGCAAATATCGCCCTTGCAATAGAGCTTCAAAACCGCAAGGCAAGCGACAGGGAAATAAACGACATTTTAAAGCAGGTGGACTTAGAGGGCTTTGGAAACCGCAAGCCTAATGAGTTATCGGGCGGACAAAAGCAGAGGGTGGCGATTGCCAGAGCGCTTGTTAAAAAGCCCGAAATAATCATGGCGGACGAGCCGACGGGCGCGCTGGATTCGGTAACGGGACGTCAGGTTTTCGATACCCTTAAAAAGCTTTCCGAAACAAAGCTTGTAATTGTCGTTTCCCACGACCGCGAGTTTGCAGAACAGTATGCCGACCGTATTATTGAGCTTTCGGACGGACGGGTTATAAGCGATGTCGAGCTTGATACCGCGCCTGTCACCGAAAAAGAAGCGGCGGCGCTCGATTTCCACGATAATATTGTAGAAGTCCCCTGCGGATATCATTTAACCGAAGAAGACAGGGAGGCTATAAACGCCTATATTGAAAAGCTTAAAGAGGGCTCGCTTGAAATTACGGTTTCAAGGAAAAATGAGGCTTCAAAGAGGTTTGTTAAGACCGATACTTCTAAAATAAAAAGCGAGGACGGTTCGCAATTTAAGCTTATAAAATCAAAGCTGCCCCTTAAAAACGCCTTTAAAATAGGCGCGAGCGGGCTTAAGCACAAGAAGATAAGACTTGTGTTTACGATTCTGCTTTCCTGCGCTGCCTTCGGACTTTTCGGACTGTCCGACACCTTCGGTGCGTACAATCACGTCAAGACCTGCACAAATTCCCTTGTTGACAGCGGGGTTAAATACCTTTCGGTCGCAAAGGCCAAAAAGATACCCAGCGGATCGGATTATTATTGGCGGGACTACGGCTACGGAATTTCAGAAAAGAATTTAGAAGAGGTTTCAGGCGGATCGGGGGTTAAGATGCACGGAGTGTTTTCCCCCGCAAACGCGAACCTTAGCTTTGATACACAGATAAACCCCGATATTAAGCTTACCGAGACCGATTACAATATCTATTCCCGCGCCTTCGGCGGCTTTGCCGAGATAAACGATTCGGTTATCAAGGATATGGGCTTTAAGCTTTTGGCGGGTACTCTGCCCGACGGCACAAAGGACGAGATAGCCGTAAGCGAATATGTTTTTGAAATATTCAAGAAAGCCCAGTACTTTGACGGCACTACCTACAACAAGGCTAAGGACGGCACGCAGACACCGGTTTACCAAAAAATAAACAGCTATAACGACCTTATCGGCAAAACGATAAGCCTTAATAATGTAAAGTACACCGTTACAGCAATAATCGACACGGGCTTTGATATAGACCGTTACTCCTTGCTTACCGAGAAAAAGGACCATCAGACCAAGGCGGAAAAAATGGTGGATTATGTCCTTTACAACGAGTTCAGCTCCTCCTCGGCTTACAGCTACGCGGGTGTAATAATGGTGGGTAAGGAAAAAATGGAAAAGCTTATTTCCGAGCGCCCGCCGATGACCACGATAACAGAGGGGTATATCAGCTTTTACAGCAACGCGGGTAAGGAAAACGAGGATTACGGCGTTGACTCAAACTATATGGCAAGCCTCCAAGATATAAAGGGCGAAAAGATAATCTGGATTGACGGAGAGAAAAAGACACTCGGCGAAAAGGAAATAATCGCGACTATGGACGCGATACATTTCTATAACGATAATTCGGATATAGAGGATTACGCAAAGCACCTTAAAAACAAAAACACCCTTTCCGCGTGGGAGTCAAACTTTGGCGACGGAACAAACACCGACGGCTGGAAGTTAGTCGGCATAATCGACAACACCTCGGAGGGAAATAAATCAAAGCTTAACTCTACTGTTGTAACAAGCGATTCGGTATTTAAAAAGTATACCGACGGCTCGGACAATATCTACAGCTTCGCGGTCGGCGCTATGCCCGCCGAAAAGGAGGAGGTACGCTCGGCGGTCGCATATTGCTACCGCGAGGACTCAAACGTTCGGTATCAGATTCAAAACTCGGTTACCTTTGAGCTTGATTCGGTAAATGATATGCTTAAAATCCTTTCTAAATATTTCTTCTGGATAGGAATAGGCTTTGCGGCTTTCGCGGCTTTGATGCTTGCGAACTTCATAGGCACGAGTATTTCCTACAAAAAGCAGGAAATAGGTATTCTCCGCGCGATAGGCTCCCGCAGTAACGATGTTTTCAGAATTTTCTTCGCCGAAAGCTTTGTTATCGCGATGATAAACTTTGTACTGTCGAGCATTGGCGTTTTTGCCGCGACGGTGATATTTAATCAGCTTATGAGAACGCAGGTCGGAATACTCATAACTATTTTAAGCTTTGGTCCGCGCCAGCTGTTGCTTCTTTTGGCGGTCAGCCTGTTTGTCGCATTTATCGCAAGCTTCCTGCCCGTAAAGCGTATCGCCTCCAAGCGCCCGATTGACGCTATAAGGAACAGATAACCTGCTTCTAAATGGTGCTAAAATGAAAAATATACTTGAGATGCTGGAACGCTCGGCGGAGCGTTTCCCCGACAAATATATTTTCCGAGACGAAAATACCGATATGACCTATGCCGAGTTTTTAAACACGGCTAAAGACATAGGAACGAAAATTGCAAAACAAGGCGTTATAAATAAGCCGATTGCGGTTATAGCCGAGCGGTCGGTCAGCTGTCTCGCGTCTATGTTCGGGGTGCTTTACAGCGGTAATTTTTACACCGTTATCGATTCCGAAATGCCTCCCGAGCGGGTAAAAGCGATATTCGGCATTCTAAAGCCCGCCGCGGCGGTTGTGACCGAGGGCTGTAATTCATTACTTCAAAAGCTTGAGTATAGCGGCAGGGTGATTAATTACGAAACCGCTAAGAACTGCCCCGCAGACAGCGGCTTACTTAGTAAAATTCGCGAAAAAATGATTGATACCGACCTTGCCTATGCTCTTTTTACTTCGGGCTCAACGGGCGTTCCCAAGGGTGCGGCGGTAAGCCACAGAGCCGTACTTTGCTATGTAAAATGGTATGCGAACACCTTTAAAATTGATGAAAACACCGTTTTCGGCAGTCAGACGCCCTTTTATTTCAGTATGTCGGTGTCGGACGTATTCAGTACTGTTTACGCGGGAGCTGAGCTTAACATAATTCCGAAAATGCTTTTTTCCTTCCCGATGAAGCTTTTGGAATTTTTAAACGAACGCAGGGTTAATACAATTTATTGGGTGCCGTCGGCGCTGTGTATTATTGCAAACTGGAAAGTGCTTGACTACGGCGAGCTTAAATTTATTAAAAAGGTGCTTTTCGCGGGCGAGGTAATGCCTACCCGCCAGCTTAATTACTGGATTGCAAAACTTCCCGGTGCTTTATTTGCCAATCTTTTCGGACCTACCGAAACGACCGATATTTGCACCTACTATATTGTCGACAGAAAATTCGGAGACGGCGAAACCCTGCCTATCGGCAGATCCTGCGACAACTGCGATGTGTTTGTCGTAAAGGAGGACGGAACTGAAGCGAAAACGGGCGAGGAGGGCGAGCTGTACGCGAGAGGCTCGTTTTTAGCGGTGGGGTACTACAACAACCCCGAAAAGACCGCCGCCGCCTTTGTGCAAAACCCGCTTAACACCGCCTACCCCGAAACGGTTTACAAAACAGGCGACCTTGTAAAATATAACGAAAAAGGCGAGCTTATCTACATATCAAGAATCGATTTTCAGATAAAGCATATGGGCTATAGAATAGAACCGGGTGAAATTGAGGCGGCGGCATCCGCTCTGGACGGCGTTACCGCCTGTGCGGCGGTTTACGATAGTGACAAGGATAAAATAATCCTTGTTTATGAGGGGAAAAAGCGCGAAATTACAGAGATTTTGTCGGAATTAAGGGCAAGACTTCCCGAATATATGATGCCGCAGACCGTAAGGCGCATAAAGGCTATGCCCCACAACGCAAACGGCAAAATCGACCGTAAAATACTTCAAAACAACCTTGAGGAGATATAAAAATGGAAAAATTAATTAACATTTTAAACGAAATTAAAGCGGGGGTCGACTGGGAAAACGAGGCCGATTTAATAGATAATCATATCCTTGATTCCCTTAAAATCGTTCAGCTTGTCGGCACGCTTAACGATGAGTTTGATATTGAGATAACCCCTATCAACATTGTGCCCGAAAACTTTAAAACCGTAAACGCGATTTACGAAATGGTAAAACGCTTAGAGGACGAATAAGCCTATGAGCTACACCTCTTATTCATATCTGCTGATATTTTTAGGAACTGTCTTTATTTGCTATACCGCTGTTCCCAAAAAATTTAAGTGGACGGTGCTTTTGCTTACAAGCTATGTTTTTTACTGGATAAACAGTAAAGGGCTTATTGTTTTTCTGCTCCTTTCTACTGTTGCGGTGTATTTCGCGGGAATTTTCTTAAACCGTATAAATGATACCGCCGCCCTTGCTAAAAGGGGACTGGAGAGGGAGGAGAAAAAAGAGGTAAAAGCGCTTGTCAACTGGCAGAAAAGGGCGGTTGTCGCTTTGGCGGTCGGTTTTATTTTTGCGATACTTTTGATACTTAAATACTCTGCCTTTTTCGCGCACACCTTAAATTCTGCGTTTGGCTTTCTGCACCTTAAAGAACTTAAATTTATGCTCCCGCTCGGAATTTCCTACTATACCCTGCAGGCGGCGGGCTACATAATCGACGTTTACCGCGGAAAATACCGCGCGTCGGAAAATTTTGGCAAGGTGGCGCTTTTTCTATGCTTTTTTCCTCAGATTGTCGAGGGGCCTATCGGCCGCTTTGATAAGCTTGCCGACCTGCTTTATGAGGGACACGGTTTCGATTATGACAGATTAGCCAAAGGTGTTCAGCTGATTTTCTGGGGACTCTTTAAAAAAATGGTTATCGCCGACCGCGCGAATATTTTTGTGGTGCAGGTCTTTGACGGCTATAACAACTATTCGGGCAGTATTGTTCTGCTTGGCGGTTTGCTTTACACATTGCAGATTTACGCAGAGTTTTCTGCTTGTATGGATATAGTGACGGGCAGCGCGCAGATATTCGGCGTTCCGCTTGCAAAAAACTTTGAGCGTCCCTTTTTCTCAAAATCGGTGGGCGAGTTCTGGCGGCGCTGGCATATCACCTTGGGCGCGTGGCTCAGGGATTATGTCTTTTATTCGGTCTCGCTCTCAAAGCCCTTTATGAAGCTGAGTAAATTTGCAAAAAAACATTTTAACGAATTTTTAGGCTCGCTTGTCCCCGCCTCGTTTGCTATGTTTTTTACCTGGTTCGGTATAGGTTTCTGGCACGGCGCGGGCTGGAAATACATTGTTTACGGATTTTACTATTACGCGATAATGATGGCGGGAATGTATCTTGAACCGCTCTTTGCAAGGGCTTTTACCGCACTAAAAATTAATCGGGAGTCTGTGCCGCTCAATGCCTTGCGAATAATCAGAACAATCATTATTGTGATAGGCGGAATGATGCTTTTCCGCGCGGATACCGTAGGCGTTTGGGGCGGTATGCTGAAAAGCATATTTACCTCGTTCGGCGCGGGCGGATTTTTTAATACCGCCTTATCCTTAGGAATGGATAAGCAGGATTTTCTTATTATTGCTATCGGCGCTCTTGTTATGCTTATAATCAGTCTTTTACAGGAAAAGGGCATAAAGGTGCGGGAGAGCCTTGCAAGACAGAAGTTACCCGTCCGCTGGAGCGTTTACGCCTGTTTAGTGCTGGCTTGCGTGATTTTCGGCGCGTACGGCGCGGGCTACGACGCGGTTGACTTTATTTACGGACAGTTTTGATTGGAAGTAAGATTCATGAATAAAACAGGATTAAAACAGCTTATTAGGGCGGTCTCATTCATATGCGTGACGGTTATGCTTATTGTCGCCTCGTCATATATGTTAGCGCCAAAGGACAACACCGCCGAGGGCGGCATAACAAACCCCAATGCCAACGGCTTCTTTTCAGAGCCGAAAAATACAATTGATATTGCGGTTATAGGCAATTCCGACGCATACAGCGGCTTTTCGCCGTTAGAGCTTTGGAACAGTTACGGCTACACCTCCTATGTAAGCGCGGAGGGGCGGCAGACCGTGGCCGGGAGCTATTCACAGCTTAAAAAAATTATGAAATGCCATACCTTAAAGCTTGTTATATTGGAAACCGACAGCTTTTTTACCAAATCAAAGCTTGCTGAAAATGCGGCGAAGCTTATCAACGCGTCAATGGGTTTTGCCTTTTCGGTGTTTCAGTATCACGACCGCTGGAAAAGGGTAAAGCCGCGCGAGCTTTTGAAGGCTCCCGACTATACCGCCCACTGCACCGCAAAGGGACAGTGGCTGAGCAACGAGGTCAAGGGTTATACGGGCGGCGAATATATGGTGAAAACCGAAAAAAAGGCGGAAATACCGCTGTCGACAAAAGCTCCGCTTGATATGTTTGTAAATACCTGCCGCGATAACGGCATAGAGCTTTTGTTTTTAGAACTGCCCTCGCAAAGCTCCTGGAATTACAAAAGGCACAACGCGGTCAAGGATTATGCGGACAAAAACAGTATTCCCTTTCTTGACCTTAATATTGACAGAGATAAATTCGGCTTCGACTGGAAGACCGACACAAGGGACGGAGGCAATCACCTTAATAACAGGGGAGCGCGTAAGGCTACCCTGTTTATAGGGAAATATCTTAATGAAAATTACTTGCTTACCGACCACAGAAAGGACGAAGCCTTTAAGGGCTGGGACAGGGATTACGGCGAATACAGCGAGATTGTAAAAATATAAAGCCGAGAATAACGGTTTCAAAATCTGCGAATTTTAAAACTTTTTGCTGTTATGTAGGTTTACAATAGATATGTTACAGTTGGCAATAAAAAATAAGTGACGAAT
>URGJ01000014.1 GCA_900547445.1 uncultured Oscillospiraceae bacterium
AGAGATCGAAGCCGGCGGCGAGCCCCCGGGCAGGGCGGGAAAGCCGATACTTGATATTATTGACGGCTCGGGGCTTACGGATATTACAGTAGTTGTCACCCGCTATTTCGGCGGGGTATTACTCGGTACGGGAGGACTTGTCCGTGCCTATTCATCGGCGGCAAGGGAGGCTCTTGCGGCGGCGGATAGGCTTAAAATGACCCCCTGCACGGTTTATAGGGCGAGGTGCGGCTATTCCGAGCTTGAACGGCTTACAAAGCTAATAGCGGACTGCGGAGGCAGGGTGGAAAACACGGTCTACGGCGTGGATGTGGAGCTTGAATTTTTCCTTGAGAACTTAGCTTGCGGCGGTTTCTTATTTAAGCTTAAGGAAATGTTTGCCGCGCGGATAAGCGCAGAGGAAATTACTCAAAAAATGCTTGGGGTGGCGGAATGAAAAGGAAAGCAAAAAGGATTTTTATTGTTTTGACTGCGGCGGCTTTACTGCTTGCCGCGGCGGTGTTTGTACCGAATTGTATTGTTGTAAACAAAGCTAAAAGCAATATTATCACTTCTGAAGAAGCCGCACAGCTTTCTGATATCGACTGCGCCGTAATATTAGGCGCCGGTATACGTGACGGAAAACCGACCCCTATGCTAAGGGACAGACTGCTTACGGGAATAGAGCTTTACAAAAGCGGGGCGGCGAAAAAGCTTATTATGAGCGGCGACCACGGAAGTGAGGATTACGACGAGGTTAATACTATGAAATCCTATGCCGTAGAAGCAGGCGTGCCCGACAGCGACATTTTTATGGATCACGCGGGTTTTTCCACATATGAAACAATTTACCGCGCAAGGGAGATTTTCGAGGCGGACAGCATTATTATTGTCTCGCAGGAATACCACCTTTACCGCGCGCTTTATATTGCGGAAAGGTTAGGATTAAAGGCGGTCGGCGTTGCGGCTGATCTTAACACCTACCGCGGTCAGACAAGGCGGGATCTGCGGGAAATTTTAGCGCGGGATAAGGACTTCTTTAAGTGTATAATTAAACCTAAACCGACATACTTAGGCGATAAAATACCCGTAAGCGGCAACGGAAATCTTACAAATGATTAAAAAGTTTAAAAAAATAAAGGTTTTTCGACATTTTTGTCTAATATACTTTATGTAAGGGGCTGATATTACGGAAAACGCAAGAACAGTAACCGAACATAATGAAAAGCTTATTTTAAGCGATAGGGCGGCGCTCTGCGTAAATTCTAAGGGCAGGAAAATCCCCGAAAAGGAATGTGATATACGCACCTGCTATCAGCGCGACCGCGACCGCATAATTCATTGCAAGGCGTTCAGAAGACTCAAGCACAAAACGCAGGTCTTTTTGTCTCCCGAATCCGACCATTACAGAACACGGCTTACCCATACGCTTGAGGTTTCGCAGATAGCGCGGACAATAGCGCGGGCTTTGCGCCTTAACGAGGATTTAACCGAGGCGGTGGCCTTAGGTCACGATTTAGGACATACCCCCTTCGGTCACGCGGGTGAGCGTGCTTTAAGGGAGCTTACCGACATAGGCTTTACCCACTACGAGCAAAGCGTCAGGGTATGCGAAAGGCTTGAAAAGGAGGGTAAGGGACTTAACCTTACATACGAGGTGCTGGACGGAATACTGCACCACACAACAGGCGAGCAGGCGCATACCCTTGAGGGAAGAATAGTCCGTATGGCGGACAGGGTGGCGTATATCAACCACGATATTGACGACGCGGTGCGCGCCGGGGTTATATCCGAAAACGATATACCGAGGGAAATCAGGGACAGGCTCGGTCGCACAAAAAGCGAGCGAATAAACACCCTTGTCACTTCTGTTGTAAATAACAGCGGCGAGGATATTAAAATGGATTCCGAAACCGAGGTATATTATGATATGCTCCACAATTTCCTTTACGACAGCGTTTATAAAAACCCTGTTGCAAAATCAGAGGAAACAAAGGTTTTGGGAATAGTTGAGGGGCTTTTTAAATATTATTTGAAACAGCCCGAAAAAATGCCCGAGGAGTATCTGAAAATTGCTCAAAAGGACGGCGAAATCCGCGCGGTTACCGACTATATCGCGGGAATGACCGACCATTACGCAATTACGGTTTTTTCGGATATATATATTCCCAAGGCGTGGTCTATTTAACTTTCATATAATGTAAAAGGAGGCGGATCTATGATACCCGAGGATATTATAAGCGAAATTAAATACCGTAACGACATAGAAACCGCCGTCTCGGCATATGTTAATTTAAAGCGCAGGGGAAAAAATTTAGTAGGTCTCTGTCCGTTTCACAGCGAAAAAACCCCGTCATTTACGGTTTATCCCGAAAACGGCTCATTTTACTGCTTTGGCTGCGGGGTCGGCGGTGATGTTTTCACCTTTACGGGGCTTATTGAAAACCTCGATTATATCGAGGCGGTAAAGCTTTTAGCCGAGCGCTCGGGGGTCGCTCTTCCGCAGGACGGGTACGACGACTCTATGCAGAAGCTTAAAAACAAAATATATGATATTAACCGCGATACGGCGCGTTTCTTCCACAGCTTCCTTATGTCCGATGGGGGCAAATGGGCGCTTGATTATCTGACGGGCAGGGGGCTTACCCTTAAAACAATAAAGCATTTCGGACTCGGCGCCGCTCCCGATTCGTGGGATATGTTAATTAAGCATTTAAAGGAAAAGGGCTACAGAGAAGAGGATATGCTGGCGGCGGGAGTTGTCGGTAAAAGCGGTCGCGGAACGCTTTACGACCGCTTCAGAAAGCGGGTGATGTTCCCTATAATCAATATCAGGGGCAATATAATCGCTTTCAGCGGCAGAGCGATGCCGGGCGAGGACAAGCAAGGCGGCAAATACGTCAACACCTCGGATACGCCCGTTTACAAAAAGAGTGCCAACCTTTTCGGAATGAATTTCGCAAAAAACGTCTGCTCGGAACGGGTTATACTTGTAGAGGGAAATATGGACGTTATTACCCTTCATCAGGCGGGATTTACAAACGCGGTAGCGCCTCTCGGTACAGCGTTTACAATGGAGCAGGCAAATTTGCTCGCCCGCTACACTAAGGAAATTGTTTTGACCCTCGACGCCGACGCGGCGGGACAAAAGGCAATAAAACGGGCGTCGGAGCTGCTCGAAAGCACGGGGCTTAAAACGCGGGTGGTGGTAATACCAGACGGCAAGGACCCCGATGAATTTATAAAGAAAAACGGACCCGAACGCTTTAGCGCTCTTTTAGAGGGTGCGGTCAGCGATATGGAGTATAAGCTGCTTTGCGCCGCTAAGGATATAAACCTTGAAAGCGAGGACGGAAAGCTTCGCTATCTCAACTCCGCTGCCGAAATTGTCGCGGGCTCAGATGATGTTATGACGAGGGATGTTTATATCGGCAGGCTTTCCGAGAAGTACGGCGTTTCAAGAACGGCGCTTACTGCAAAGGTGGATGAAATCAGGAAAAAGAATATACGTATAAGGAATAAAAAGGAAATATCGGACATTATCCGACCTAAATTTACAAGGGACGACATAAATCCCGAACGGCGGCGATCGCCTAAGGGCACGGCGGCAGAGGAAACTCTCATCGCGGTACTGCTCAAAAATCCTGATTTTTATAAATACGCAAAGGAGCAGCTACCCCCCGAAAAGCTCATAACATCGCTTAACAGACGTATTTACGGGATAATTATTTCTGCGCTTGACAGGGGAGGAACGCTTGATATTTCGGTATTCGCCGAAAAGCTGCTTCCTGCGGAAATCGGTTACCTTGTAACGCTTCAAAACAGCGAAAAAGCGGGCAAAAACCCAAAAATTGTATTAAAAGATTGCATAAGGGTAATATTAGAAGAGGATATGCTTCTATCGGCTCAAAGCCCTGAAAACACATCAGTAGAGGATTGGGCGGCAACCCTTAAAAATATTATCGATAAAAAATCGAAAGGAAATAAATAATGGAAAAGAACAAAAAAGAGCAGGAAAAAGTAATAAAGAAGGCAGAAGTAAGCGCAGAAGAGGGTTATGATTCCGAGGAGGAAAAGGATTTAACCATAGACGATATCGAAAACGCTCCCGACGATCCCGAAGAGCTTTTCTCCGAACCGCCGACCCTTGACCTTGATTTCGACGAAGAGCCCACAGAAGACGAATTGAAGCTCGAGGAAATGGACGTTGACGCCCTTAACGATGACTTAAGCTTTGATAATATGAATTTGGACGACCCCGTAAAGCTTTATCTTCGCGAAATAGGCAGAGTGCCGTTGTTGTCCTCGGAGGAGGAAATTGAGCTTGCGGTCAAGATTTCAAACGGTGATCAGCAGGCCAAGCAGCGCCTTACCGAGGCAAATTTACGCCTTGTGGTGAGCATTGCAAAAAAATATGTCGGCAGGGGTATGTACTTCCTTGACCTTATTCAGGAGGGAAATGTGGGGCTTATTAAGGCGGTTGATAAGTTTGATTACCAAAAGGGCTTTAAATTCTCAACCTACGCCACCTGGTGGATAAGACAGGCTATAACAAGGGCAATCGCGGATCAGGCTCGTACCATACGCATACCCGTGCATATGGTAGAAACGATAAACAGGCTCAAAAAAGTACAGAGCCAGCTTTTGCACGAAAACGGCTATGAGCCGAGCGAGGAGCTTATCGCTGAGAAAATGGAGCTTCCCGTCGAGCGCGTACGCGAGATAATGCGTGTAGCGCAGGAGCCCGTTTCAATGGAAACCCCGATAGGTCCCGAGGAGGATTCGCGCCTCATGGACTTTATAAGGGACGAGGACGCCTTAGCACCCGATGAGGCGGCGCTTAAAACGATTACCAACGAGGATATTGACGGAGTACTCAAAACCCTAACGCCCAGGGAGGAATCGGTAATCAGGCTCCGCTTCGGACTTAAGGACGGCAGATGCCATACTCTTGAGGAGGTCGGCACCGAGTTTAATGTTACAAGGGAGCGTATTCGCCAGATTGAGGCAAAGGCTTTGCGCAAGCTTCGTCATCCTGTTCGCAGCAATAAATTCAAGGACAGATAGTCCGATATAACCGTCGGACGGTCTGTCCGCAAATTGATTTTTACATAAAGGGGCATAAATTAAATGGAAATATCATATAAAACTAAGGGAGTATGCTCAAGGGGCATACTGGTTGACGTTGAGAACGGCATTGTAAAAAAGGTCAGATTTGACGGTGGCTGCAGCGGTAATACTCAGGGGGTTGCCGCACTTGTCGAGGGAATGAAGGTGGACGATGTTATCGGCAGGCTCTCGGGAATCAAATGCGGTTTCAAGAACACCTCCTGTCCCGCTCAGCTTGCAGAAGCGTTAAAGGAGTATAAAAACGCGGAGGGTTCGTCTCCCACCGCACCAAAGGGTGAATAGCTTTGTATTTGGACAATGATATTAAAATCGCAGGCGACAAGCCCTCGGTGGATATAAAAAAGAACAGGGAAAGCGCGTCTTATGAACCTAAAGAGCCTAAGCCTCAGGATATTAAAAGCGCAAAAAAACTGGGAAAAATCATTGCGGAAAAATTCATTAAAGACGCGAGGGACGCAGAGCTTTCGGAGGATTCCGCCGATTCTTCGGATTTTGAGATGGTAATTCAGCGCCGTCTCTTGCTTTCTTTTACCGCAACGGTTGGGTTTGAAAAGTACTGCTCAGACGACGCACTTGCGGGAATAGCACAGAAAAGCTTCATTGACGCGGTTAAAGCAACCGACGACGAACTGTATAAGTCCTCGAGCGATACGGGCGCCTTCTCATTTTATTATCTCGCTTACCGCCGCGGCAGCGAGATAGAGCGCAGAATGGGGCAGACATTTGCAATGCTCTGCGCACACGACGGCGACCCCGTTTATCAGGAGCTTGGCGAAGCGCTTTACTGTTGGTTTATGTCGGCGGTCAAAAAAAGCGCCGATGAACTGGGCTTAATATGACATAAAAAATCCTTCCTTTTCATACTTTTGAAGAGGAAGGAGATTTTTTTATGCCTATAATCTATTTGAGTCCCTCAACCCAGGAGTTTAACCCTTATGTCGGCGGCGGAAACGAGGAGTATTATATGAACCTTATCGCCGACGCGATGGAGCCGTATTTGGCGGCGAGCGGTATACAGTTTGTGAGAAATACACCCGATATGACCGCCGCGTCCTCGATCGCCGCATCAAATTCGGGAAATTACGATTTGCATTTGGCTTTACACTCAAACGCGGTCGGCAGCGGAGCTTCAAATGTTCGCGGTACAGACGTTTACTATTACCCCACAAGCGCTGAGGGTAAGCGGTTTGCAGAAATAGCGGCAAATAATTTACAGCTTATATACCCCTTGCCCGGCAGGGTGAAAACCGTCCCCACAACAACTTTAGGCGAGGTGGCAAAGGTGCGCGCTCCCGGCGTGCTTATCGAGCTTGCATATCACGACAACCCTGAGGACGCCAATTGGATAAGAAATAATATAAATGCGATAGCGCAGAATCTTGTGCTTTCGCTTACCGAGTTTTTCGGTATACCCTTTAATATGCCACAACCTATTATGACGGGCTATGTATCCACTAAGGGCTCTAACCTTAACATACGCTCAAGACCCGATTTGTCCGCGCCGATTATAGGCAAAGCGCCCAACGGCTCGGAAATTGTTATATACAACCGTTTGCCCGACTGGGATTTGATAGGCTACGACGGAATAGTCGGGTACGTGAGGAACAGCTACGTTGCGGGTGTGGAGTAAATTATTTAATTCGGAATTCGTAATGCGGAATTAAAGTTTGGGAACTTTTAACGGTTGGTTTCGGGCTTGTCGGTGCGTTCTAAGATATAGTCCACGCTAACTTTGTAAAAATCAGCCAAAGCGGACAAAACCTGCGGCGGAATCATGCGCTCGCCGCTTTCATAATAAGCGTATGTCCTTTGCGGTACATTTATCTTTTTTCCAATTTCGGACTGCGTAAAATCATTGTCTTCACGAAGCTCGCGTATTCTTTTATATTTCAATACTATCACCAAGAACAGTATATACAGAACAAATTGTTCTATTGACAAATTGAATGTTTTGTTCTAAAATGTTTTCGGGATTATTAATGCGAGGTGATAGGGTTTGATTATTGATATAAGCGGTATAGAGTTACCTCCGGGTAACAGAGGCTCTGATTGCCTTGGAAACGGCGAACATTTTGATGAATTTGGGAATAAAATCGAGTGTTGCTGTGATGAGTGTGATTATATGCTGTGCTGTTTTGGCAAGCAAAGCAAAAAAATGTGCGATGATTGCACCGATACTGAATGTCCGCGGGCTAAAGGCAAAAAACGGAAGAGGATATAGATTAACTCCCCATATATCGTTATGGGGAATTTTTGTATTGTAAAAAGGAAATAATTATGATATTATAGAAAATATTACGAAACGGGATTTTATAGTAAGTAAGGAGGGTGCGAGGCTTTATGAATAAATATAAAACCCTTTTGTCAAATACCCTCCTTATAAGCATTGGCACCTTCGGCTCTAAGATACTGGTCTTTTTTATGGTGCGGTTTTATACCGGGTATCTCACCCCCTCGGATTACGGCACGGCGGACCTTATTACCCAAACGGCAAACCTGTTGTTTCCGATTATCTCTATGGGGATAACGGACGGGGTTTTTCGTTTCGCGCTCGATAACGAGCGTGGCCGGCGGAGCGTTTTCACGGTCGGCTTTATTACGATAACGGCGGGAGCGGTATTCTTTTTAGCGGTTATTCCTCTGCTTAATACTGTCAAGGAATTTAAGGGCTATATATGGCTAATTGTAATTTATACCATGGCGTATTGCTACCATTCGCTTTGCGCCCAGTTTATCAGGGCTAAGGGAGATACCGCGCTTTTCGCGGTACAGGGAATAATTAATACCTCGTTGGTAATTGTCCTTAATATTCTTTTTTTGGCGGTTTTTAAAATCGGCGTTACGGGCTATGTGCTGTCGGTGGTGTTGGCGGACTTTTTGTGCACGATTTTCCTATTTGTAAAGGAACGGCTTTGGAGACAGTTCACGCTTCACCCGCGCAAAATTGCCTTTAAGAGAATGTTGCGTTACAGTATTCCGCTCATTCCCGCGACAATATTCTGGTGGATAACCAGCGTTTCCGACCGCTATATGGTGAACGCGATGATAGGAAGTACAGAAAACGGAATTTACGCGGTATCCTATAAAATACCTACGATTTTAACCCTCGTTTCAACAATATTTATGCAGGCGTGGCAGTTCTCGGCGGTTACCGAGTCGCACGGCGACAGAAAGGAGCATATAAGATTTTTTACCAATGTCTGGCGCTCCTTTCAGGCGGTTATGTTCCTTGCGGGTTCGGTTATTATTGCCTTTGCGAAGCCTGCAATAAGGATACTTTCTACCGAACAGTATTATTCCGCGTGGGAGTATGTGCCGCTTTTGTCGGCTTCGATGATTTTTACCGCCTTTGTTTCCTTTACGGGTACGGTTTATGTGGTTACAAAGCAAAGCGGAATATCCTTTATTACCGCTATGGCGGGCGCGGTAATAAATATTGCCCTTAATTTACTGCTTATTCCGTCGCCGCTCGGGGTTCAGGGCGCGGCGATAGCCACTTTCTTGAGCTATTTTGCGGTGTTTTTAATCCGCGCGGTTAATTCGAGAAAATATATTCCGTTTAAGCTTTACGGCGGGCATATTTCTGTTAATACCGTCCTTATTACGGTGCAGATTGTTTTTTCGGTGCTTCAACTGCCGTTTTGGATTCCCGTTCAGGCAGTCTGTCTGCTTTTGTTGGCGGCGGTGAATTTTAAATTTCTTTTGCCCTGTCTTACAAAACTGCTTTCAATAATTAAAAAATAATATAAATATTCGGAGGACAAAAATTGAGCTTTTTTAACACCTACATTGGAAAAATCGTAATGACCTTTCTAATTTCAATGGTTCCCGTCATCGAGCTGCGCGGCGCTATACCGATAGGGGTAGGCGCGGGGCTTAACCTGTGGCTTGCAATTGCGGTTTCCATTGTCGGAAATCTCGTTCCTGTGCCGTTTATTATCATATTTATTAAAAAGATTTTTGCTTGGCTCAGAACTAAAAGCGAAAAGCTTAACGGGCTTGTTACGCGACTTGAAAAAAGAGCGGAAAGTAAGTCAGCAACGGTGCAGAAATACGCCTTTTGGGGGCTTTTTATACTCGTGGCTATTCCTCTTCCGGGTACGGGCGCTTGGACGGGCGCGCTTGTTGCGGCAATGCTTGAAATGCCGCTTAAAAAAGCTTTTCCCGCAATTATGCTCGGGGTGTTGGGAGCGGGAGCAATAGTCGCCTTTGTCACCTACGGCGCGGGCGCATTGCTGTTTTCTTAATTAATATATTTTCCGATATAGCTTTGTTTAAGGTGCTTGGCACTAATACTGTAAGCTTACGGCACGACCCTCCTTTAGTCGAGGAGGGTTTTTATTATAATTTTAAAAATTATATTGACTTTAGCACGCTGATGTGTTAAAATACTAAAGTAAAATAATTCAGGAGTGCGTAAAATATGCATAAGCTTGATAAAGAAAGAATGAGCCTGCTTTACAGAGCGGTGCTGTCGCTCAAGACCGAGGAGGAGTGCGCGGCGTTTTTTGAGGACGCCTGCACCATTCAGGAAACCGAGTCGATAGCCCAGCGAATTGAGGTAGCCTGTCAGTTAAGCCGCGGCAAAAGCTATGTTGACATTAATAAAAGCACGGGGGCGAGCACCGCGACTATTTGCAGGGTAAGCCGATGCTTAAACTACGGAAGCGGCGGCTACAAAACGGTAATCGGGCGTTTGGAGGAGAATAAATGAGCTTTGACGAGAGTATTTTAAAAAGCGACGAAAGAGCGGTATATGAGCTCAGAGCGCTTTACAGAGAATACGGATATAACCAATTTAAAATGAGCAAGTTTGAGGAATATGATCTGTACTCCGAAAACAAGGACTTTTTGGTATCGGACGGGGTTATAACCTTTAACGATACAAACGGTAAGCTGTTAGCCTTAAAGCCCGACGTCACCCTTTCAATTTTAAAGAACTTTAAGGACGAGGCGGGGGCGACCGAGCGGCTTTACTACAATGAAAATGTTTACAGGATTTCCGAAACCTCCCATACATATAAGGAAATTATGCAGACGGGGCTTGAATGTATCGGGGATATAAACGGAGATAACGAGGCAGAGGTTATAATACTTGCTCTTAAAAGCCTTGCGCTTATAAGTAATGCTTTTGTGCTTGACTTGTCCCACGTAGGTCTTGTCTCGGCTCTGCTTGACGGCTTCTCTTTAGTGGGTGAAAAAAGGAAATCGGCTTTAAACGCAATCGTATCAAAAAACGGCGACCTGCTTCGCGAAACCTGCGGCGAGGAAGCTTTCAGCGAGCTTAAATGCCTTATTAAAAGCTTTAAAAACGCTAAGGACGCGATTAAGGCGGTAGGCGAAATCTGTAAAAACGATTTGGCAAAGCAGTACGCTAAGGAGCTTTGGAATATTTACAACCGCGCGGACAGCGAGGGTTTTGGTAACAATATTAATATCGACTTTTCTATAGTTGATTCCGCCGCTTATTACAGCGGAGCGGTATTCAAGGGATATATAGGCGGTGCTGAGTCACGGGTGCTTTCGGGCGGAAGATATGACGGGCTTATGCGCAAGATGGGAAGAAAATCGGGCGGAATAGGCTTTGCTGTGTATCTTGACGCGCTCGAGCGCGCGGACGAAAAGGCGGGAACCGATAGCGGCTATATAAATGTCGCCCTGCCTAAAGGCAGACTTGGCGAAAAGGTTTATTCAATGTTTGAAAGGGCGGGTTTTCCTTGCCCGTCAATCAAGGAAAACAACCGCAAGCTGATTTTTGAAAACAGCGAGTTGGGACTTCGATTTTTCTGGGTAAAGCCGTCGGACGTTGCTATCTATGTTGAGCGGGGCGCGGCGGACATAGGCGTTGCGGGAAAGGATATCCTGCTTGAGTATGAGCCTGATGTTTATGAACTCCTTGATTTAAAACTCGGAAAGTGCCGTATGGCGGTGGCGGGCAAAAAGGACTTTAAGGACGACACCTCTAAAACACTTCGTGTAGCCACAAAGTTTTCAAATATCTCGCGTCAGTACTACGCCGAAAAGTGCCGCGATATTGATATTATCCACCTTAACGGCTCGATTGAGTTAGCCCCGATTTTAGGGCTATCGGACGTTATTGTGGACATTGTGGAGACGGGCAAAACCCTGCTTGAAAATAACTTAGAGCCGTTTGAAACAATCGTTCCGATAAGCGCAAGGCTTATTTCAAACAAGGCAAGCTTCAAATTCAAGGCGGAAAAAATAGAGAAAATCAAAAAGGGACTTTTAAGTCTTACGGAGAATGAAAAATGATTAAGATTATGAAATACGGCGAGGTTTCGCCCAAGGAAATTTTCGCGCGAGGCACGGCGGCGACCGATGTTTCGGGTATTGTGCGCGATATTATAGACAATGTTAAGGCAAACGGCGATAAAGCGCTTTACGAATATTGCGAAAAATTTGATAAGGCGAAATTATCCTCGCTTGAGGTTACTAACGAGGAAATAGACGAGGCATTTAGCACGGTTGAGCCTCAGTTTATAGAGATTTTAAAGCAAGCGGCGGAGAATATCCGCGCCTTTCACAAACAGCAGGTGCGCCAAAGCTTTATCCTGAACGGCGACGGCTATGTGACGGGGCAGAAAATCACCCCGATTGAAAAGGTGGGGCTTTATGTACCCGGCGGTACGGCGGCGTATCCCTCCACCGTTTTAATGGACAGTATTCCCGCTAAAATCGCGGGCTGTGAGGAGATTTGCATTACCACTCCCCCGTCAGCGGACGGCAAGGTTAATCCCACAATACTTGCGGCGGCGAAAATAGCGGGGGTTGACCGCATTTTCAAAATCGGCGGAGCACAGGCGGTAGCCGCACTCGCCTACGGAACCGAAACAGTACCTAAGGTCGATAAAATTGTAGGCCCCGGCAACGCCTTTGTTGCAGAGGCTAAGAGACAGGTTTTCGGGCTTGTTTCGATTGATATGATAGCGGGGCCAAGCGAGATTTTGGTAATTGCAGACGGCAAGAGCAACCCGAAATTTGTCGCGGCGGATCTGCTCTCTCAAGCGGAGCACGATAAAATGGCGTCGGCGGTGCTCGTGACCGACAGCGCCGAATTAGCAGAGCAGGTAAGTGCCGAGCTTGAAAGGCAGATACCCTTACTGCCCCGTGCCGAGATAGCCCGCATTTCGATTGACAATAACGGCAAAATCATCGTCGCCGACAATCTTTTTGATGTTATTGAGGTTGCAAATGAAATAGCCCCCGAGCATTTGGAGCTCTCGGTTGACAATCCCTTTGATTACCTTGACAAAATAAAGAACGCAGGCAGTATTTTTATGGGCAGATACTGTCCCGAGGCTTTGGGCGACTATTTTGCAGGGCCTAACCACACACTGCCCACCTCGGGTACGGCAAGATTTTCAAGTCCCCTTTCGGTCGACGATTTCGTTAAAAAATCACAGTACACCTATTATACAAAGGACGCGCTCAAAAAGTCTGCCGAGTCGGTGGCTTTCTTTGCCGAAAAAGAGGGTCTTTCCGCCCACGCAAGGAGCGTTACGGTGCGTTTTGAGGATGAAACAAAATGAGCAGATTTCTAAGCCAAAAATTAGCGGGGCTTGAGGCGTATGTTCCGGGGGAGCAGCCGAGGGACAAGCGTTACATAAAGCTTAACACCAACGAATCGCCCTATCCGCCGCCGAAAAGCGTTACCGATTCGATAGGAAAAGCGGAAATCGAGGATTTGCGGCTTTACTCCGACCCCGAGTGTACCGCACTTAAGGCGGCGCTGGCAGAGCAGTACGGCGTAAATACCAAAAATATTTTCATCTCCAACGGCTCGGATGAGGTTTTAAATTTCGCCTTTATGGCGTACGGCGATAAGGGGGCGGTTTTCCCCGATATAACCTACGGCTTTTACTCGGTGTTTGCCGATTTATACGGAATTAATGCCGAGGTCGCACCTCTAAATGAGGATTTTACGGTTGATATAAACGACTACTGCGGCAAAAACAGCCTTGTAGTAATTGCAAACCCCAACGCACCCACAGGTATCGCCTTAGAGCTTTCAGAGATTGAGAAAATCGTTTCCTCAAACCCTGACGGGATTGTGATTATAGACGAGGCATACGTCGATTTCGGAGCACAAAGCGCAATAAAGCTTACCGAGGAGTATTCAAATCTGCTTGTCGTGCAGACCTTTTCAAAATCCCGCAGTATGGCGGGGGCAAGACTGGGCTTTGCCTTTGCGAATGAGCAAATTATCGAAGACCTCGAAAAAATCAAGTATTCTACCAACCCTTACAATATTAACAGGCTGACCCAAATTACGGGGACGGCGGCGCTAAAAAATCAGGCGTATTTTGACGAAAACTGTCACAAAATCGCCGAAACACGGGAATATGTAAAGGCGGAGCTTAAACAGTTGGGCTTTACGGTTACCGATTCAAAGGCGAATTTCCTGTTTGCCAAAAGCGATAAAATAGGCGGTAAGGAGCTGTATTTGTCCCTTAAGGAGCGCGGAATTTTAATAAGGCATTTTGAAAACGAGCGCATAAAGGACTTTAACCGCATTACCGTAGGCAGCCGTGAGGAAATGGAAATATTCCTTAAAAATGTGGGTGAAATTATGGGAGGCAAGCTATGAGAACCGCAGAAATCAACAGAAAAACCAATGAAACCGATATTAAGCTAAGCCTTAATCTTGACGGTACGGGAAAAAGCGAAATCAACACAGGCTGTGGCTTTCTTGACCATATGCTTGCCCTTTTTGCCCGTCACGGCGGGTTTGACCTTACCGTTTCCTGCAAGGGAGACACCTATGTGGATTACCATCACACGGTGGAGGATATCGGCATAGCCTTGGGCGATGCGTTTAAGTCAGCTTTAGGCGATATGCGGGGCATTACCCGTTACGGAAGCTTTATTCTGCCTATGGACGAAGCGCTTATTATGACGGCGGTGGATATTTCGGGACGGTCGCATTTGTCCTATGATTTAACCATTCCCGCCCAAAAGGTCGGCGATTTTGATACCGAGCTTGCAGAGGAATTTTACTTAGGCTTTGTGCGCCATGCGGCTATTACCTTACATATAAAACAGCTTAGCGGCACTAACTCCCACCACATTATTGAGGGAGCGTTTAAGTCTGTATCAAGAAGTCTTGCGGCGGCGGTTAAGATTGATGAGAGCCGCAGAGATGAAATTCCGTCCACAAAGGGTGTGCTTTAAATGATTGCAATTATTGATTACGGTGTAGGTAACCTTTTTTCCCTATCCTCTTCCCTAAAAGCGGTGGGAGCGGACGCGGTTATCACGGGGGACAGCGAGCAAATACGAAAAGCCGACAAGCTGATACTACCCGGTGTGGGCGCCTTCGGCGACGCCATGGAAAAGCTAAAATCCGACGGGCTTGATAGGCTTATAAAAGAAGAAACCGCTTTGGGCAAGCCGCTTTTGGGTATCTGCCTTGGTATGCAGCTTTTGTTCGACAAAAGCTACGAGTTCGGCGAGCATTTTGGGTTAGGTCTTATTAAGGGCGAGGTTGTGCCGATGGAGGGCAGAATACCCCAAAACCTTAAAATACCGCATATCGGCTGGAATGCGCTGAAGTTCACGGGTGACTGCCCGATTTTTAAAAACAATAAGGACGGCGATTTCGTTTATTTTGTTCATTCCTTTTTTGCGGACGGTTGTGAGGAAAGCGTTACCGCCACCACCGAATACGGCATAAAAATTACCGCGGCGGCGGCAAATAAAAATGTTTTCGGCTGTCAGTTCCACCCCGAAAAGAGCGGCGAAACGGGGCTTAAAATTCTGCGCGCCTTTTGCGGCTTGGAGGCAAATAAATGAACATTTTTCCTGCGATAGATTTGTACGAGCGCAAGGCGGTGCGGCTCTTTAAGGGCGATTACGCCGAAATGACCGTTTACAGCGACAATCCCGTTGAAATAGCCCATGATTTTGAAGCTAAGGGCGCAAAATATATCCATATAGTTGACTTAGAGGGCGCGAAGAACGGCGAGACCCCTAATTTTGAGGTTGTAAAGGAGATCGCCCAAAATACGGGACTTTTTTGCGAGATAGGCGGCGGCATACGCTCGATTTATACCGTTGAAAAGTATTTAAGCGCGGGGCTTGACCGCGTGATTTTAGGCACGGCGGCGGTGAATGATGAGGAATTCTTGCGAACCGCCGTAAATAAGTACGGCGATAAAATCGCTGTAGGCGTAGATATAAAGGACGGCTTTGTAGCGGTAAAAGGCTGGACCGAAAAATCGGAATACAGTTGTTTTGATTTCTGCGAAAAAATGCGGGAAATAGGGATTAAAACCCTTATCTGCACCGATATTTCAAGGGACGGCGCGATGAGAGGCACAAACCGACAGCTTTATAAGGAGCTTTCCGAAAAGTTTGATATGAACATCACCGCCTCAGGGGGAGTGTCAAGCATTGACGATATTAAGGCTTTAAGACAGCTCGACCTTTACGGCGCGATAATCGGTAAGGCATACTATATAGGAGCAATCGACCTATGTGAAGCATTGGAGGCGGCAAAATGATTACCAAAAGAATAATTCCCTGCCTTGACGTTAAGGACGGCAGGGTGGTAAAGGGCGTAAATTTTGAGGGGCTTAACGATGTTTCCTCCCCCGTGGAGCTTGGCAAATATTACAGCGAATGCGGTGCGGACGAGCTGGTGTTTTACGATATTACCGCCTCGAGTGACGGAAGAAAGCTTTTTACCGATATATTAAAAGAGGTAGCAAGTAATATTTTTATCCCCCTTACCGTGGGCGGCGGAATAAATACCTTAGAAGACTTTGACCGCGTGTTAAAGTGCGGCGCGGACAAGGTAAGCGTAAATTCCGGAGCCATTAAAAACCCCGACCTAATAAAAGCGGCGGCGGAAAAATACGGCAGTCAGTGCGTTGTTATATCCGCAGATATTAAGCGGGTTGACGGAGAGTTCCGCGTGTTCGCGCGGGGCGGCAGGGACGATACAGGGTTAGAGGGCGTCTCCTGGATAAAGCGGTGCGTTGAAAACGGCGCGGGCGAGGTTGTTGTTAATTCAATCGATACCGACGGGGTTAAAAAGGGCTTTGATATAGAAATGCTAAAAGCCGTATGCGAGGCTGTTAATGTACCTGTTATTGCCTCGGGCGGAGCGGGAAGGGCTAAGGATTTTGTAACCCTGTTTAAAGAAATCCCCGATATTGACGCTGGGCTTGCCGCTTCGATTTTCCATTTCGGAGAGGTTAAAATTTCCGAACTAAAGCAACTTTTAAATAAAAACAATATTAATGTGAGGCTGTAATCTATGATAAATATTGACGAGCTTAAATTTGATGAAAAGGGACTTATACCCGCGGTTGTGGTGGACGCGCACAGCAAAAAGGTGCTGACGGTAGCCTATATGAATAAGGAAAGCCTTAAAATCTCTATGGAAAAGGAGCTTACCTGCTTTTACAGCCGTTCAAGAGATGAGCTGTGGCTCAAAGGGGAGACAAGCGGCAACTACCAGCACATAGTTTCTATTACCGCCGACTGCGATAAGGACGCGCTGACGGTTCTTGTCGAAAAGGAGGGTCCCGCCTGTCATACGGGTACAGATTCCTGCTTTACAAACCCTGTTTTTAGGAGCGAAAACCGCGCTGAATTTTCTATGGACGGACTGTATGAGCTTTTAGAGGGCAGAAAAAAGGATATGCCTGAGGGTTCATATACAACCTATCTTTTCCAAAAGGGAATGGATAAAATACTTAAAAAGGTCGGCGAGGAATCTACCGAGGTTATAATTGCGGGCAAGGCGAACGACAAAAAGGAAACCGTTTACGAGATTGCGGACCTTGCTTATCATATTATGGTTATGATGGTGGAAATGGGTATCTCGGTGGACGATGTACGAAAAGAGCTTGCTTCACGACACATTATAGATCACAAGGTAAAGCAGGAGAAAATGGCGAGCGATGAAATGTAATTTTCATACTCATACGAATTACTGCGACGGCAAGGATTCGCCCGAGGAGTTGGTAAAAGCGGCTATTCAAAAGGGATTTTTCGCCCTGGGCTTTTCTTCCCACAGCTATACCGAAATGGACAAAAGCTTTGCAATGAGTGCAAGTGAAGCCGAAAAATACCGTGCTGAGATTGCCGACCTTAAAGAAAAGTATAAAGGCAAAATAGAGCTTTACTGCGGAATTGAGCAGGATTATTTTTCGGACGAGCCGACCGGATGCTACGATTATGTCATAGGCTCGGTGCATTACGTTTTAAAAAACGGGGAATATGTCTGCGTCGATAATACCGCCGAGATTGTAAAAGAGGCGGTAAATAGGCTTTACGGAGGAGATTTTGACGCCCTTGCCGAGGATTATTTCGCACTTGTCGCAAAGATTCCGGATAAAACAAACGCCGATATAATAGGGCATTTCGATTTGGTGTCAAAGTTCAGCGAAAAAAACGGCTACGGAGAAAGTCCCCGATTTTTAGCGGCGGCGGAAAAGGCTGTAAAGGCGCTTGTACCTTACGGCTTGCCCTTTGAAATCAACACAGGCGCTATGGCAAGGGGGGTAAGAAGCGTGCCCTATCCTTCGCCCGAAATTCTTAAAATGATTAAAAAGCTCGGCGGGGAAATTATCCTTTCAAGCGACTGCCACGATAAAAACTACCTCGATTTCGCGTTTGATAAGGCGGCTGATTTAGCGCGTAATACAGGCTTCACCCGCTCCGCCGTAATAAAAAACGGCAAAATAGAGTATATAGGGCTTTAAAACTGTTATGTGTAATAATATAAGTGGGACGGCGCACTGTCTCACTTATATTTTATATATTATTCTATTCCGTCCGCATAGCTGCAGGCGTTTGTGGCGGCAACCGCGCCGTCCGCCGCGGCGGTCACAAGCTGCCGAAGCTCCTTTGTGCGGCAGTCGCCCGCGGCGAATATACCCGCTCTTGAAGTGCGGCAGTCCTCTCCCGCCTTTATATATCCGTATTCGTCCAGCTCTACAATATTTTTATAAGCTCCGTTTTGCGGAAGCTGTCCTATCGCTACGAAAAGCCCTGAAACGGGGATTTCTTTTTTCTCACCGGTTTTCGTATTTTCGACCGTTACAGAGGTGACTGCGCTTTCGCCGTTTATAGCCGTCAGCACGGAGTTAAGCACATAATTAACATTGCTTTTTTCTCGAAGGCGCGAAACCGTGCTTTTATCGGCGCGAAACCCGTCTCTTCTGTGGATTACGGTCACGCTTTCGCAAATGTCCGCAAGAAAAGCCGCGTCGCCTAAAGCTGTGTTGCCTCCCCCCAAAACCGCGACCCTTTTATTCTTGTAAAACGCGCCGTCGCAGACCGCACAGTAGGATACGCCCTTTCCGACAAATTTATCTTCTTCGGCAAGCTCTGTCTTTCTGTGGCGGAGTCCGCCCGCGATTATTACTGCCCTGCCCGTGTATTCGCCGTATTCGGCGGCAACCGTTTTATAAGCTCCGTTTTCCTTAATTCCCACTGCGGTATCAAAGACGGTTTGGGTGCCTAAAGCCGCAGCCTGAGCGTGAAGCTTATCCGAAAGCTCAGCGCCGCTTATGTTCATAAACCCCGGGAAATTTTCCACACCGTCGGAAAGCGAAATCTGCCCGCCGAAACTGTTGTTTTCAAGCAAAAGCACGGTTTTGCCCGCCCTGCGTGCGTATACGGCAGCCGTAAGTCCCGCACAGCCGCCGCCTATTATAATAATGTCGTAGATATTTTTATTCATATTTTTAATTTCCTCTTATCTTCTTTCTGAGTTACAGTTAAATAATAGCATAAGGTCAAAAAAAAAACAAGCCAAAAGCCGTAAGTATGTTTGAATGTATTTTAGTGTAAAAAAGTGTTGATTATACCGAAAAATTATAATATAATAAACATATATCAGTTATTACATATCCAGTATATAAATATTGCATTTCACCCGCATATAAAAGTATGTTAAAATATTAACAAACTTAAAGGAGATTCCGCGTAAGCCTAAAATATCGGCACTGCGGCAGGTCTTTAGTTGATTTCAAAAAATTAATCAAATATTATTATAGAAGGAGAAAGAATGATGGAAAAGAATTATTCGATAGTAGACAGCGTCGAGACCCTCGAAGCGGCAATCGAGAGGGTAAGGGCCGCGCAAAAGAAGTTTGCGACCTATACTCAGGAACAGGTTGACGCGATCTTCAAGGCTGCCGCTACAGCCGCAAACCAAGCGCGTATTCCTCTTGCTAAATCGGCGGTTGAGGAAACAGGTATGGGTATTGTCGAGGATAAGGTTATTAAAAACCACTATGCTGCGGAATACATCTACAATGCCTACAAGAACACCAAGACCTGCGGCGTAATCGAAGAGGACAAGGAATTCGGTATAAAGAAGGTAGCGGAGCCTATCGGTGTAATTGCGGCGGTTATTCCTACCACCAACCCCACCTCCACCGCTATTTTCAAAACCCTCGTTGCTCTTAAGACCCGCAACGGTATTATCATAAGCCCCCACCCGAGAGCTA
Source organism: uncultured Oscillospiraceae bacterium (assembly GCA_900547445.1). Lineage (GTDB taxonomy): Bacteria > Bacillota > Clostridia > Oscillospirales > Acutalibacteraceae > UBA737. The sequence goes on from URGJ01000014.1 coordinate 19,599, forward strand.
AGGGCTCCACAATCGCCGCCGCTAAGATAGTTCTTGAAGCCGCTGTTAAGGCAGGCGCTCCCGAGGATATTATCAGCTGGATCGATGTTCCCTCCCTCGAAATGACAAACCTCGTTATGAAAGAGGCGGACATAATTCTCGCTACAGGCGGCCCCGGAATGGTAAAAGCCGCTTATTCAAGCGGTAAGCCTGCTTTGGGCGTAGGCGCGGGCAACACCCCCGCTATTATCGACGACACAGCCGACATTCTGCTTGCTGTTAACTCTATTATTCATTCAAAAACCTTTGATAACGGTATGATCTGTGCTTCCGAGCAGTCGGTAATCGTTCTTGACAAGGTTTACAAGAAGGTTAAGAAGGAATTTGCCGACAGAGGCTGTTACTTCTTAAATCCCGAGGAGACCGAGAAGGTTCGCAAGACCATTATCATCAACGGCGCGCTTAACGCTAAGATAGTAGGTCAGAAGCCTGTTACCATTGCCGCTCTCGCGGGCGTTGAGGTTCCTGAGAAGACCAAGATACTTATCGGCGAAGTTGAGAGTGTTGATATTTCCGAAGAGTTCGCTCACGAAAAGCTCTCACCCGTACTTGCTATGTATAAGGCTAAGGACATTGACGAGGCGTTCGACAAGGCTGAACAGCTTATCGCCGACGGCGGCTACGGTCACACCTCTTCAATCTATCTTAACGCTGTTACCGAACAGGAGAAGATCAACAAATTCGCCGCTCGTATGAAGACCTGCCGTATCCTCGTAAACACCCCCTCGTCACAGGGCGGTATCGGCGACCTTTACAACTTTAAGTTAGCTCCCTCGCTTACCTTGGGCTGCGGCTCTTGGGGCGGAAACTCGGTATCCGAGAACGTAGGAGTTAAGCACTTAATCAATATTAAAACGGTTGCCGAGAGGAGAGAAAATATGCTTTGGTTCAGAGCGCCTGAAAAGGTTTATATTAAGAAGGGCTGTCTGCCCGTTGCCCTTGACGAGCTTAAGAGTGTTTTAGGCAAGAAAAAGGCATTCATTGTTACCGACAGCTTCCTATTCAACAACGGATATACAAAGCCGATTACAAACAAGCTTGACGAAATGGGAATTGAGCACGCCACCTTTGCCGATGTTGCTCCCGACCCGACGCTCCAGTGTGCACAGAAGGGCACAGAGCAGATGCGCGCATTCGCTCCCGACGTAATTATCGCAATAGGCGGCGGCTCTGCTATGGACGCGGCTAAGATTATGTGGGTACTTTATGAGCATCCCGAGGCCGACTTTATGGATATGGCTATGCGCTTCTCTGATATAAGAAAGAGAATTTACACCTTCCCGAAGATGGGCGAAAAGGCTTACTTTATCGCTGTTCCGACCTCTGCGGGCACAGGCTCTGAGGTTACTCCGTTTGCTGTTATTACCGACGCCGACACAGGCATTAAATATCCGCTTGCCGATTACGAGCTTATGCCTAATATGGCTATCGTTGACGCGGATATGCATATGACCGCTCCCAAGGGACTTACCGCCGCTTCGGGTATCGATGCGGTTACCCACAACCTAGAGGCTTACGCTTCTATGCTCGCCACCGACTATACCGACGGTCTGGCTCTGCGCAGTCTCCAGATGATATTCAAATATCTCCCCGCGGCTTACGATAACGGTCCGAACGATCCCGTTGCTCGGGAGAAGATGGCTAACGCCGCTACTATGGCGGGTATGGCTTTCGCCAACGCGTTCCTCGGCGTTTGCCACTCTATGGCTCATAAATTGGGCGCCTTCCACCACATTCCGCACGGCGTTGCAAACGCGCTTATGATCGATGAGGTTATCCGATTCAACTGCGCCGAGGTTCCGACTAAGATGGGTACCTTCCCGCAGTACGACCACCCGCACACCCGCGCTCGCTATGCCGAGGTTGCAGAGGTGCTTGGAATTAAGGGCAAGAATGATGAAGAAAAGGTTGAGGGTCTTATCGCCGCTCTTGACGAGTTAAAGGCTAAGGTCGGAATCAAGAAGACAATTCGCGACTATGTTCCGGATGAGGCTGACTTCTTAGCTCGCCTTGACGAGATGACCGAGCAGGCGTTCGACGACCAGTGCACAGGCGCTAACCCGCGTTATCCGCTGATGAGCGAAATCAAGCAGATGTATCTCAACGCTTATTACGGCAAGCACGAAAACGTTTAATAAAAAGCTATCGGGAGGTAAATAAAATGAAACTTGATAAAATTATCGCAGTCAGAACCGGTAAAACAATATACAAGGATGAGGATCGCGCGGTCAAGGTTTTTGACAGCGACTATTCCAAGGCAGATATTTTGAACGAGGCTCTCAATCAGGCGCGTATCGAGGAAACCGGTCTTAACATTCCTAAGATTTTGGGCGTTAATATGATAGACGGCAAGTGGGCAATCGTCAGCGAGTTCATTAAGGGCAAGACAATGGCTCAGCTTATGGCGGAAAACCCCGATAAGTTTGACGAGTATTTAGAGCAGTTTGTCGATATTCAGATGAGCATTCACGAAATGAAGGCTCCCTTGCTTACAAAGCTTAAGGATAAGATGAACCGCAAGATCAGTCAGGCGGACATTGACGCGACAACCCGCTATGAGCTTCACACCCGCCTTGAGGGTATGCCTAAGCACAACAAGGTTTGCCACGGCGACTTTAACCCCTCCAACATCATCATTACAGACGATGGCGTTCCCTATATCCTCGACTGGTCGCACGCTACACAGGGCAACGCCTCCGCAGATGTTGCAAGAACCTATCTGCTTTTCTGGCTTGACGGAAATATTGAGGGTGCGAAAAAGTATATGGAGCTTTTCTGCAAGAAGAGCGATACTGCTAAGCAGTACATTGAAAAATGGCTTCCCATCGTTGCCGCTTCCCAGTCTGTTAAAGGCAACGCAAAGGAAAGAGAATTCCTGCTTTCCTGGGTTGACGTTGTAGATTACGAATAAAAAACATTTGGGAGGAAAGAAAATGAAAGTTACAGTATGTATAGGCAGCTCCTGCCACCTTAAGGGCTCAAGACAGGTTGTTGAGGAATTTCAGTATCTTATTTCCGAAAACAATTTAAAGGACGAGGTTGAGCTCGGCGGTACTTTCTGCATGGGCAACTGTCAAAAGGGCGTTTGCGTGACCGTTGACGGCGAGCTTTATTCCGTATCCCCCGAAACCGCAAAAAGCTTTTTTGAGGAGAATATTCTCGCAAAAATAAAATAATTTAATTCAGGAGGGGCTTTGCTCCTCCTAAATACAATAAAAAGGACTGACTGTGTATGGCGGAGTTTTTAAAGCTTAAAAAGTCTAACTGTAAAAACTGTTATAAATGCATACGCCATTGCCCTGTGAAATCGATTAAATTCTCGGGCAATCAGGCGCATATAGTCGGAAACGAATGTATACTCTGCGGTCAGTGCTTCGTTGTGTGTCCGCAGAACGCAAAGGAAATTGCGGACGAGACCGAGAGGGTAAAGGTGCTTATAAATTCGGGCGCGCCGGTTATCGCAAGCGTTGCGCCATCCTTCATCGCAAATTATGACGGAGTGGGCTTTGAGGAACTCAAAGTCGCTCTTAAAAAGCTCGGCTTTGCAGACGCGGAGGAAACCGCGATAGGTGCGACGATAGTAAAGCGCGAATATGAAAGACTGCTCGAAAATGAGCATAGGGATATTGTAATATCCTCCTGCTGTCATTCGGTCAATCTGCTTATTCAGAAATACTATCCCTCGTGTTTGCCGTATTTAGCGGATGTTTTATCCCCTATGCAGGCGCATTGCGAGGATATTAAGCGCCGCAACCCTGAGGCTAAAACCGTATTTATAGGTCCCTGCGTTGCAAAGAAGGACGAGGCAGACTACTACGCGGGAATTACCGACGCGGTGCTTACATATGAAGAGCTTACCCGCTGGTTAGGCGAAGAGGGAATTACCTTAGAGCAAAAGCTTGATAAAAACGACGAAAGCTTAGCCCGATTTTTCCCGACCACGGGCGGTATTTTAAAAACTATGGAGGCAAACAGGCTTGCCGACTACACCTATCTTGCAATCGATGGGGTGGAAAACTGCAAGGCGGCGCTCCACGATATTGAGGAGGGCAGGATTAGTCACGCCTTTATTGAAATGTCTGCCTGCTCGGGGAGCTGTATCGGCGGCCCTGTAATGGAAAAATACCACCGTATGCCCGTAAGGGATTATATGGCGGTGTCGAACTATGCGGGCAAAAAGGATTTCGATGTTGCCCAACCCGATTTTTCGTCACTTCGTAAAAATCTTGAATATATCGACCGCGAGCTGCCAATGCCTTCGGAATCCGAAATTAAGGACGCGCTCCGAAAAATGGGCAAGCTAAAGCCGGAGGACGAGCTTAACTGCGGCTCCTGCGGATATAACACCTGCCGTGAAAAGGCGATTGCTATTATTCAGGGCAAGGCGGAGGTTTCAATGTGTCTGCCCTTCTTAAAAGAGCGCGCGGAGAACTTCTCGGATAACATAATTAACAACACGCCCAACGGTATTGTTGTACTGAACGAGGATTACGAGGTTCAGCAGATAAACAAAGCGGCGCTTAAATTAATGAACATACCGCGCGCCTCCGACGTTATGGGCGAGCCGATTGTCAGAATTTTAGACCCCAAACCCTTTATGGATGTACAGCGCACCGGCAAGACAATAAGGGACAATAAGGTTTACCTTGCGGAGTACGATAAATACGTCGAGCAGACGATTGTCGCCGATAAGGAATACAAGGCGCTTATCTGTATAATGCGCGACGTCACCGATGAAGAGGAGCAAAAGCAGAAGAAAGAGGACTTGAGCCGTCAGACGGTGGAAACCGCCGACAAAGTTGTTGAAAAGCAGATGCGAATTGTTCAGGAAATCGCTTCACTTTTAGGTGAAACTGCGGCGGAGACCAAAATCGCGCTTACAAAGCTTAAGGAGTCGATGACCGATGAATAACCTCTGCGCGGACATAGGCTACCGCAGTATTTTTCACGAGGGCGAGGAGCTTTGCGGCGACCATGTCGATGTTATCGAGCAGGAGGACGGCTCAACCGTCATTGTATTAGCGGACGGCCTCGGAAGCGGGGTTAAGGCGAGCATACTCTCGACCCTTACCTCTAAAATAATTTCCACAATGATAGCCGCGGGACTCTCTCTTGCCGACTGCGTGCATACCATCGCGGCGACTTTGCCCGTATGCTCTGAGCGCGGTGTGGCGTATTCCACCTTTACAATAATGCGTCTTATAGGAACGGGCGAGGCGGAGCTTATCCAGTACGATAACCCGCTTGTAATTATGTTGCGTGAGGGCGAGGAGTATGACTATCCGAAAACCGAGGTAAACATCGACGGCAAAAAAATCTTTCAGTCGAGAATACGGCTTCGCGAGGACGATGTTTTCGTAATGATGAGCGACGGCTGTCCCCACGCGGGAATAGGCACCGAATACAACTTCGGCTGGGAGCGCAAGGACATAGTCGAGTTTATGAAGACCTTTTATTCGGTCGGCTATACCGCGAAAACCCTTTCAACCATTTTAATCGACGAGTGCAACCGTCTGTACGGCGGCAAGCCCGGTGATGACGCGACCTCCTGCGTTATAAGAATAAGGCGGCGCGAGCCTATGAATCTGCTGTTCGGTCCGCCCTCTAATCGTGACGACTGTGATAAGATGATGTCCCTCTTCTTCTCAAAGGAGGGCAAGCATATCGTCTGCGGCGGTACAACCTCGACAATAGCGTCGAATTATTTAGGAAAGCCGCTTAAGCCTAAGCTTGAGTTTATCGATAAGGATATTCCGCCGATTGCCGAGCTTGAGGGGGTCGATTTGGTGACCGAGGGCGTTATTACCGTAAGCCGTGTGCTTGAATACGCGAAAGATTATCTTAAAGATAATGAATCCTATTCCCATTGGGGAGTAAAACGGGACGGTGCTTCTTTAATATGCCGTATGCTTTTTGAGGAAGCAACCGATATTAACTTTTTTGTCGGCAGGGCGGTTAACCCCGCTCATCAAAACCCCGATTTGCCGATAAATTTCAACATAAAAATGCAGCTTGTAACCGAGCTGTCCGACTGCCTTAAAAAAATGGGCAAGAGAATAAAAGTAAGCTATTTTTAGGAGAAACAACCGTGAGAAAGTTTGATACTAAGGTACAACATCTTAAATATAAAGTCCTGCGCGAGGTTGCCCGCGAGGCGTGGAACGGAACTTTAATGCAGAATATGCTTGATATTCCGAAAACCATAGTTCCCGGTAACGAGCCGACAATGCGCTGCTGTGTTTACAAGGAACGCGCTATTTTAGGCGAGCGCGTCAAAATCGCAATGGGCGGGGATAGGGAAAATCCCAATGTTATCGAGGTTATTGAGATAGCCTGCGACGAGTGCCCTATGGGAGGTTACGAAGTGACCGAGGCGTGCCGCGGCTGTTTGGCTCACCGCTGTGAGGACGTCTGCCGCAGGGGCGCTATCACCTTTGACAGCCAGCAAAAGGCGCATATTGATAAATCAAAGTGCGTTGAGTGCGGTCAGTGTGCGAAGGTCTGCCCCTACAGCGCGATTATGGACTTCAAGCGTCCCTGCGTTAAATCCTGCAAGGTCGGCGCGATTTCCATGACCGAGACTAAGGCGGCGTGTATTGATAACGGTAAGTGCATTTCCTGCGGCGCCTGCGTTTACCAGTGCCCGTTCGGCGCGATTACCGATAAATCCTTTATTTTGGACGCTATTGAGATGCTTAAAAACAAGGAAAAGGTTTACGCCGTTATTGCACCCTCCATTTCCAGTCAGTTCAGATATGCAAAGCTCGGTCAGGTAATATCGGGTATCAAGGCGCTCGGCTTTCACTCGGTAGTCGAGGCGGCGCTGGGTGCGGATATGGTAGCCTATGCCGAATCGGGCGAGCTTGCCGAAAAAGGCTTTTTAACCAGCTCCTGCTGCCCTGCTTTTGTAAGCTATGTAAAGGGTCAGTTCCCTGAGCTTGCGGACAATATTTCTCATAATCTTTCTCCCGCCGCGACCATTTCCAAGTACATAAAGGAAACCGATCCCGACTCCAAAATTGTCTTTATCGGGCCCTGCACCGCAAAGAAAATGGAGTATCAGAAGGAGGAGGTTCGCCCCTATATTGACTGCGTTATCACCTTCGAGGAATTACAGGCGCTGTTTGACAGCCGCGACCTTGAAATTACCGAGATGGAGGAGGGCGTGCTTGACAACGCTTCTTATTACGGCAGAATTTTCGCCCGCTGCGGCGGACTTGCCGACGCGGTTGCCGAGGGTCTTAAGGAGCGCGGTATAACCGACTTCGATTTAAAAGCGGTATCCTGCGACGGTATTGAGGAATGCCGTATGGCGCTGCTTAAAAAGAGCAAGAATGTGCTTGACGCCAACTTTATTGAGGGTATGGCGTGCGTCGGCGGCTGTATCGGCGGCGCGGGATGTCTAACCCATGGCGAAAAGAACAAGGCTGAGGTTGATAAATATGGCAAGGAAGCCTATGAGAAAACCATTACCGACGCTTTAAGCCAGCTTGGAAAAATCGAATAAAGACTTTATTCGGTTAAAAATTTTAAAGGTAAAACATATCAAACAGCCGCCGTCAGGCGGCTGTTTGTTTATGTAAGCAGTTTTAAAAAACGCGAGTAAAAATTTGAATATATTTTAAAATTAAAAAAAAATTAATGACATACTAAGAAAAAAATGGTATACTTAATTATATATTGCTTTTTGGGGGCGTTTTGATTGAAGCTGTTAGCACTCGACGGCAACAGTATAATTAACCGCGCGTTTTACGGCATAAAGCTGCTTACTACCAAGGACGGCAGATATACCAACGCGATTTACGGATTTATTAATATTTTAAATAAGCTTACAGAGACCGAAAAGCCCGACGGTATTGCCGTGGCGTTTGACCTTAAAAAGCCTACCTTCCGCCATAAAATGTACGGCGAGTACAAGGCAGGGCGCAAGGGTATGCCCGAGGAGCTGGCGGGACAGCTGCCCGTTATGAAGGAGTGGCTGACGCTTGCGGGGTATACCTGCGTCGAGTGCGAGACCTACGAGGCGGACGATATTTTGGGCACCCTTGCCGCGCTCTGCGAAAAGAGCGGCGACGAGTGCGTAATAGCAACGGGCGACCGTGATTCCTTACAGCTGATTTCCGATTCTACAAGGGTACTGCTCGCCGCGACCAAAATGGGCAAGCCCGAAATCATAAACTATGACAAGGCGGCACTTTACGAAAAGTACGGTCTTACGCCTCCCGAAATGATAGAGCTTAAAAGCCTTATGGGCGACTCGTCCGACAATATACCGGGTGTAGCGGGCGTGGGCGAAAAGACCGCCACCGACCTTATTTCACGCTTTCACAGCATTGATTATATATATGAGAACCTCGATACCCTTGACATTAAGGACGGGGTTCGCAAAAAGCTTGCGGACGGCAAGCAGAGCGCATATCTTAGCCGAGAACTGGGCACAATCTGCAAAACAGCGCCCATAAACGGCGATATTTCTTCCTATAAAACAAAGCCGCGGGACTCCAAAGGTCTGTCACGGCTTATGACGGGGCTTGAGTTTTTTAAGCTGATGGAAAAAATGGGGCTTACGCCCGACAGCTCGGAAACACAGACGGCGCTCGATTTTTCGGACGCGAAGAAATTTAACGTAATAAAAACGGATGAGATAACCCTAACCGATACGGTGGATATATATTCCGAAGACGGAAAATATTATATTGTTTTTGACGGAAAAGCCGCCTTAATAGGCGAAAAAACCCTTGAAACAGTCCTTAATAACGGCGCGGTCAAAAAAAGGGTTTACGATTATAAGAATTTATATAAGGAACATTCTAAGATTGACGGAGTAGTCTTTGACGCAATGCTGGCGGCTTACCTTATAAACCCCTCGGCTTCGTCATATTCTGCCGACAGACTTATAAGCGAGTACGGCACGCCCGCTCCCGAAATTAACGGGGAATGTGAGGACGGTTTAAAAAACGCCTGCCTTTTCTCGGTCTGCTGTGACAGGCTCGAAAAGGAGCTTAGGGAGACAAACCAGCGAAAGCTGCTTGACGAAATAGAACTACCCCTTGCAAGGGTGCTCGGTGATATGGAGCTTTGCGGCTTTTTGGTTGATACTAATGGGCTTAAAGCCCTCTCCGAAGAGCTTGGAGGACGAATTGAGGTAATAGAAAAGGAAATTTATTCACTTGTAGGGTATGAATTTAACCTTAATTCTCCAAAGCAGTTAGGCGTTGCGCTTTTTGAAAAATTGGGACTTCCCGCAAAGAAGAAAACCAAGAGCGGCTACAGCACCAACGCCGAGGTTTTGGAAAGCTTGCGTTATGCTCACCCCGCGGTCGGTCTTCTGCTCGAGTACCGCCAGCTTTCAAAGCTTAAATCAACCTATACAGACGGCTTGCAGGAGTGTGTCGCCGCGGACGGCAGGATTCATTCGACCTTTAATCAAACCGAAGCAAGAACGGGCAGAATAAGCTCGCTTGAGCCAAATTTACAGAATATACCCGTCCGCACCGCCGAGGGGCGCAGACTCCGCGGCTACTTTACCGCCCCCGCGGGCAGGGTGCTTTGCGACGCGGACTATTCCCAGATTGAGCTAAGAGTACTTGCGAGCATTGCAAAGGATAAAAATATGATAGACGCCTTTAGGAGCGGTACGGATATTCATACCGTCACCGCCGCCCAGGTTTTCGGTCTGCCTGTCGATATGGTAACACCCGAGCTCAGAAGCCGCGCAAAGGCGGTAAATTTCGGCATTGTTTACGGCATAGGCGCCTTTTCTCTTTCAAAGGATATCGGCGTAACCCGTGCCGAGGCGGACAGCTATATAAAAAATTACCTTGCAACCTATCCGTCGGTAGCAAAATATATGGAAAAGACGATTGAGGACGCGAAGAAGGACGGCTTCGTCACTACCCTTTACGGCAGACGCAGAAGACTGCCCGAGCTTTCAAGCTCTAACGGCAATTTGCGTGCTTTCGGGGAACGCGCGGCGAGGAACGCCCCCATTCAGGGTACTGCCGCCGACATCATTAAGCTTGCTATGATAAGGGTGTTTGAAAGGCTTAAAACAGATGTGCCTGACGCTAAGCTTATTCTTCAGGTGCACGATGAATTGATAGTAGAATGTGACGAAAGGGATTCGGAAAGGGTGTGCCGCCTTTTGGAAACCGAAATGGAAAACGCGGCAGACCTTGCTGTAAGGCTCACCGCCGACGCCCATTCGGGAAAAACCTGGCTTGAGGCGAAGGAATAATGAATATTTTATTTGTATGCACGGGCAATACCTGCAGAAGCCCTATGGCAGAGGGGTATCTGCGTTCAAAGTTAATAGACGGCGTAACCGTTTTAAGCCGCGGACTGGCGTCTGACGGCTCGCCCGTAAGCCTTAACTCAAAAACGGCTATGGCAGAGGTTGGAATTAACATAAGCAGTCATATCTCACGGCAGATAACCGACAGCGATATAAATGAGGCGGATAAAATAATCTGTCTCTCACCCTCACACAGGGCGGTGCTTTTATCGGCGGGAGTACCCTCAGAAAAACTGTTTGTTTTAGGAAACGGTATTTCCGACCCGTTCGGGGGAGATATTTCGGTTTACCGCCGCTGTCGGGACGAAATTTTCGCGTCGGTTGATAAACTGATTGAAGACGGCTTTTTCGGGAATATGCGTATAGTACCGCTTGAACCGAGACACATAAAAGAAATCGCAAGGCTTGAAGACCTATGTTTTTCGGAGCCCTGGAGCGAGGAGGGCATACTCGAAGCCTATCGATTAGGCACAAGGTTTTTCGTTGCCGAAGAAGCGGGCAGTCTTATCGGTTACATAGGCGTTAAGGCGGTTATAGATGAGGGTTATATTACAAATATTGCGGTTTTCCCGCAATACAGGCGAAAGGGAGTAGCATCGGCTTTACTTAATAAGGTTTTCGCATTTGCTAAGGAAAAACGGTTAAGCTTTGTTTCGCTCGAGGTGCGCCCTTCTAATACCGCGGCGGTTTCCCTTTACGAAAAAGCGGGCTTTAAAGAAGAGGGCAGAAGAAAAGATTTTTACAGACTTCCGCACGAGGACGCGCTTATTATGACAAAGAGGTTTTCCTATGAAGATTCTGGCGATTGAAAGCTCCTGTGACGAGACCGCCGCGGCGGTAACCGAAGAGCGGCAGGTGCTTTCAAGTATTGTTTCAACCCAAATTACAGAGCATAGAATTTACGGCGGGGTTGTTCCCGAAATAGCATCCCGTCGGCATACCGAGGCGATTTCCGCGGTCTGCTCAGACGCGCTTAAGGTAGCGGGTATTACCTATTCGGATATTGACGCGGTAGCGGTCACCTTTGCACCCGGGCTTATCGGGACTTTGCTTGTGGGGGTAAATTTTTCAAAGGGGCTGTCTATGGCGCTTGATAAGCCGCTTATCCCCGTTCACCATCTGCGCTCACACATAGCGGCGAATTACATCACCAACCCCGAATTAAAGCCGCCCTTTCTCTGCCTTTTGGTATCGGGCGGAAACACGGTTATAGCCGAGGTTACCGATTACACAAAATTTAAAATTTTAGGCGGCACAAGGGACGACGCGGCGGGCGAATGCTTTGACAAAACGGCACGCGCTTTGGGACTTCAGTACCCCGGCGGCGTAACCCTTGATAAGATAGCGACAGCCGCAGACCTAAAAAAATATCCGCTTCCCTTCCCGAAGGTAAGCTCAGGCGAGTTTGATTTCAGCTTTTCGGGGCTTAAAACGGCGGTTATGAATCTTGTTAATAATTCCGCGCAAAAGGGAGAGGAAATTGATGTGCCCGTTGTCTGCGCGACGGTACGGCAAAGGGTCTGCGATATGCTGATAGAAAAAACGCTTTCAGCCGCGGGGAAATACGGCTATAAAACACTTGCGGTCGCGGGCGGTGTTTCGGCAAACAGCGAGCTTCGCGCACGTATGACTAAGGAGTGTAAAGACAGGGGAATTACCCTTTATTTTCCTGAGCTTAAGTACTGCGGCGACAATGCGGCAATGGTCGGCGTTCAGGCATTTTATGAATATAAGGACGGTAACATCGGAGATTCATCACTTAACGCGGCGGCTACAATGCCGATTGATTACAGATAAAGAGGACAGAAGCTATGAACAAAAAACTTTTGCTTATTGTAAATCCCTGTTCGGGCAGGGCGAAAATGCGTACAGAGCTTTTAAGGGTGGTTGAGATTCTCTCCGCCGACGGTTACGCCGTCACGGTCTACCCGACAAAGGCGCGCGGCGACGCGACCGATTATGTTGCCGACTTGAATGAAAACGAGTATGAAAGAATAGTTGTCTGCGGCGGGGACGGCACATTAAATGAGGTTATAACAGGGCTTATGAAAGCGGGGCTTCGCCTAACACTCGGCTATATACCGTCGGGCACGCTTAACGAGTGGTCGTCGGGGCTCGGCATTGCAAGGAGTATACCGAAAGCCGCCGCGGATATTACCACGGGTAAAAAAATTCAGCTTGATATAGGTAAATTCGGGGAGAGGTATTTTTCCTACACCGCCTCCTTCGGCGCGTTTACAGATGCTTCTTATTCCGCACCGCAGGACGTTAAAAATGTACTCGGTCAGGCGGCGTACTTCTTTGAGGGAATAAAAAGTCTCGGAAATATAAAGCCCGTCCATTTAAAATTCAAGACCGCCGAGCGCGAGACCGAGGGTGATTTCCTTTTCGGCGCGGTATCCAACTCAATGTCGGTCGGGGGAATAGTCAAGTTTGACGAATCGGTTGTAAAGCTTAACGACGGACGGTTTGAAATACTGCTTATAAGAAACCCCGATAATATTTTAAAGCTTCAGCCTATAATTGACGGCATTTTAAAGCGCGATTTTGACAAGGAGGGAATTGAGTTCTTCACCGCCGATTCGGTCACGGTCACGGGCGGCGAGGGGCTTTCCTGGACGCTTGACGGCGAATACGCCGAGGGCGGGGACGAAATTGTTATTTCAAATATGCACAACGCAATTGAACTTGTAGTTCCGCAATAAAAGCGCATTTACAGGAAATAATAAAGTAATCGGATTTTAAAAAGGGAGTTTTTATATGTTTACGAGAGATATTGGTGTGGATTTGGGTACGGCTAACACCCTCGTCTGCGTCAAAGGCAAGGGAATAATAATGCGCGAGCCGTCGGTTGTGGCGTACGATATAAGAAACGACGCGGTGCGCGCGGTAGGCACAGAGGCTAAGGAAATGATAGGCAGAACCCCCGGCTCGATAGTCGCGGTAAGACCGCTTAAGGACGGGGTTATAGCCGATTTCGATGTCACCGCGGCAATGCTTAAAAGGTTTATAAGACAGGCGCTTAAGGGCTCTGTTTTCTCCAGAGTTAGAATGGTTGTATGTATTCCCGCGGGGGTTACCGAGGTTGAAAGCCGCGCGGTTTACGATGCGGCAAAGCAGGCGGGTGCTACCGATGTTGATTTAGTGGAAGAGCCTATGGCGGCGGCGGTCGGCGCGGGACTTCCCGTGTGGGACGCGGCGGGCAGTATGGTAGTAGACGTAGGCGGCGGCACAAGCGAGGTTGCGGTGATTTCACTCGGTGATATTGTCACCGCACAGTCGGTCCGTATTGCGGGCGACGACCTTGACGAGGCGATTATAAACTACATCCGCAAAAAGCACAACCTGCTTATCGGCGAGCGCACAGCGGAGCAGATCAAGATAGAAATAGGCTCTGCAAAGCCCTACGAAAATGAAACCTCGATTGAAATTAAGGGACGGAATCAGGTTGACGGTCTGCCTAAAAACGTAATCATCACCTCCGAAGAGGTGCGTAACGCTATGACAGACCCGATTTCCCAGATAATTGACACAATAAGGCTCACCCTCGAAAAAACTCCGCCCGAGCTTGCGGCTGATATAATCGACCGCGGCATTACCCTTACGGGCGGCGGCGCGCTTTTGCGCGGTTTTGCAGAGCTCATCGCGGAGGAGACGGGTATGCCCGTTACGGTTGCCGCAAATCCGCTTGACTGCGTGGTTTTAGGCACGGCAAAGCGCCTGGAGGCTGACAGCGGCTTTGAAAATTACGTTTTCCGCCGCGGAAAACGGTTCAGATAAGATTTAAAAAAGCTCTGCCGATTTTTTCCACCGCGTTTTTTTCGGAAATCAGCTTTCCGTATTCGGCTGTGTACTCCGCTTCAATTTCAGAGTCGCTTTGCCGCGTGCAAAATTCTTTCATAAAGAAAAAGTCGCACTCGGTACGCGTAGTGACAATAAGGCGGTACGTTTTAGGCATTTTATAAAGATTGCTTTCAATGCGTCCGCGGCTTTTGTAAAGGCGGACCGCTCCGCATATCATCGCGTTGGAATCGGCAAACTCAAACATAAAGGGAGATTTTTTGGGACTTCGACGCAAGGAGTCGGCGTGCGAAACGGTAATAATGCAGCCTGCGTTTTTCCTTGCCCTTATTTCAACAAGAAGATTACCGTCAAGCTCGGTATCATATTCCAAGAGGCTTTTCTTTAAAAGCAAACCAACGGTAATCCTCGCTTCGCCGCTTACGGAGTTAAGTCTTTCATATGTCTCGAAAAAGGAAATTACTTCGCTGTCGGTAAGGGTAATTTTTAGTTTTTTACGCCCTATTTTATACACAGTCATAGGCTTCCCTCCGATATAATAATTTTGCCGACTTTTGGGCATAATAGCCTTGAGGTGGCAATTATGCGAGATAATAAAATGAGCGGTAAAACCGCCTTTTTCCGCGCGATGCTTTACACCGCTTCGGCAATCGCGCTTTTAGTAATAGGTTATTTTTCAGCAGGATATTTTTTTGGTTAAGGAGATTAAATTATGAGCTATTCAGTACTTAAAAGCGGCACTGACATAAGAGGTATCGCAAGCAATTTGGGCGGTAAGGAGGTAAACTTGACCCCGGAGGCGGTTTATGATATTACCGCCGCCTTTTTAGTGTGGTACATAAATAAATATGATAAAAACCCGACCGAAATGCTTGTGGCGGTCGGTCACGATTCAAGAATAACGGGAGAGGCGATTGCGGCTAAGGTAAAAGAGGCGCTTATAAACGCGGGTGTCACCGTTCTTGATTGCTCTCTCGCCTCCACCCCCGCTATGTTTATGACAACGGTTGACCTTAAGACCGATGCCGCAGTTCAGATAACCGCAAGCCACCACCCCTTCGACCGCAACGGGCTTAAATTCTTTACACCCGCGGGCGGGCTTGATTCGTCCGATATTGAGGAAATTGTAAAGCTTGCAGATAACGGCGAGGAGATTATCTGTGATAAGTCGGAAACGGTTAAGCCTTACGATTATATGACTCAGTATGCCGCAAGACTTCGCAAAATGATATGCGATGCCGTAGGGAAAACGGAGGAAGAAAAGCCTCTTGCGGGATATAAAATAATAGTGGACGCGGGCAACGGCGCGGGCGGATTTTACGCAAGCGATGTTTTAGAGAGGCTCGGAGCGGACACAAGCGGCAGTCAGTTTTTAGAGCCGGACGGTATGTTCCCGAATCATATACCCAATCCCGAAAACGAGCAGGCTATGGAAAGCATATGTAACGCGGTCAAGGCGAATAAAGCCGACCTCGGAATAATATTCGACACCGATGTTGACCGCGCGGGCTGTGTGGGCTCGGACGGAAAGGAAATCAACCGCAACCGCCTTATCGCCCTGGCGGCGTATATGGCGGCGGACGGCAAAAAGGGAATCACCGTCGTCACCGACTCGGTCACGAGCGACGGGCTTAAAGAATATATTGAAAACACCTTGGGAGGTGTTCACTACCGCTACCGCAGGGGATATAAAAACGTGATTAACAAGGCGGAAGAGCTGTGCAAAAAGGGAATAGACTGTCCGCTTGCCATTGAAACCTCGGGTCATGCGGCGCTCCGTGAAAACTACTTCCTTGACGACGGCGCGTACCTTGTTACCAAAATAGTAATTGAATTGGCGCGGGGAAAGGATATTGAAAAAATTCTTGAACCGCTTAAAATGCCCGCCGAGGAGCTTGAGGTGCGCTTTAATATTTTAGACCCCGACTTTAAGACCTACGGGCAGAGGGTCATAGACGAGCTTGAAGAATATGCCAAGACCCGCCCCAATTACAAAATCGCCGACGATAACCGTGAGGGAATAAGAATATCTACCGAAAACGGCTTTTTCCTCTTAAGACTCAGCGTTCATGACCCGGTTATGCCTATGAATTTTGAAAGCAACGTAAAGGGCGGCATAAAGCGCGATATTGAGGATATAAAGGAATTTTTAACTAAATTTAATAAGCTTGATATAAGCGTGCTGGAATATTGATCATATATTATCAGGGCGGGGCGTGCTGCCACCCTTTAACTAATATCAGATGTCTAAATCGGGACGGTGTGATCCGCCCCGATATTTTCGTCTCTGACGTTTAATCTTCACTGTCTTCCAGTTCCTCGGCACGCATCCCGCATCCGCAGCCGTGAGAATCTTCGTCGCACGGGCGCGGCGGGAAAAAGTCGTCGGTCGGGAACTTGATTTTCTTAAAGGTGTCGCAGGGGCGGTCGGTTGAGTCGTCGCACTGCTTTTCCGGGATACAGAAATCGTAAACGGGTATTAACATCTGCACGTTTCTGATAAGCTGTACTATTGTAAACAGTCCCAGCGTTACATAAACCGTCGGGTCGCCGCCCTTAAGGTCGGTTACCACATTTCCGCCTATGCAGTCGCATATGCTCTTCGGTATACAGCGTACATTTTCGTAGCAGTCGTGAATTTCGCCTATACGCGCGGAAAGCGGAATCGGGTCAACTGCCTGAACAACGCATTTAGGCATATTGGTGCTTCTGCGGGTCTTTGTGTCGCAGCATTCGTCATCGCTCATTTTGTTTGTAAATATCTTAACATTGCCGTCGCTTCCGAAAAGGATCACCTTTTTCGAATAAGAGGATATTCCTCTTATGCACTGCGGGCAGGAATGGGGCGCGGTAAACACGTCAAATTCCAAGAGGAAGAAGAAGGTAAGGTCGCATGAAAAGAACCCCTTGTTGAAATTCACCGGCTCTACGTCGATGAAAACGTTAAGTACCTCAGCCGAGCGCAGACGGACGCTTATTGCGTTGCAAATCAGCGCCTGATCCTCGGGCAAAAAGAAGCACCGAAGATCCTCAAGGCAATCTCGGTCACAGCAAGAGTCATAGACTCTTCCGGCGTCAACGCATACGGCTTCCTTGAACGCGCCGTTTTCGGGCGGGCAGCCGTTTTTTAAATCTGCCATATAAAAAGCCTCCCATATAAAAATTATTGAAGAAATTAACTTCACTACCATAATATGATTATCTGTAAAATAGGTGAAAATTTTGATCTTGAAATTAAAAGCTTCTTAAAAACGCCTCTAAAGGATTTGAAGCAAAGATTTACAACTTTTTGCCTTATTTTTTTTAAATATATATTTATTGACAATTAAAGCACTTGGGGATAGAATAGTATATATGCAGAACTTATTTCTGGGGGAATAAAAATTGTCGGTTAAAGTTTCACCGTCTGTTTTATCGGCGGGTTTCCTGACCCTTAAAGACGATATAAAAAAATTAGAGGACGCGGGAGCGGATATGCTTCACCTTGACGTCATGGACGGCATTTTTGTGCCGAATATTTCATTTGGCGTTCCTATTATAAAATCTATAAAAAAACATACCGATTTGCTGCTTGATGTACATCTTATGATTGACCGCCCGCACAGGTATATTAAACAGTTTGCCGAGGCAGCAGACCTCTTGGGATTTCATTATGAGGCGGGAAGCGATGTTGCGGAAACTTTAAAAGAAATAAGGGCGTTGGGTTGTAAATCCTGTCTCACAATAAAGCCCTGCACTGCTCCGCAGGAGATTTTTGAATATCTGCCGCTTTGCGATATGGTGCTCGTAATGTCGGTAGAGCCGGGCTTCGGCGGGCAGAAATTTATGCCCGCCGCGCTTTCAAAGCTTTCCGCGTTGCGTGAAGTAATTACAAAACGCGGGCTTGACATTATGCTTGAGGTTGACGGCGGGATTAACGCAGAAACCGCTCCTCAGGCAGTAAAGGCGGGGGCTGACGTTCTTGTCGCCGGAAGTTATATTTTTTCCGCAATGGATATGAAAACTACGGTAGAAGAAATCAAAAAGCTTTAGGAGGGCAAAAATGCGATTTTTCTTTCGAAGCCGCAAATTTAAAATAATATTAGCCGTATTAGCTGTGCTTATCGCGGTTTCGGTTGTCTTTGCGGCAATCGGCGGTAAGATGTCGCCGCAGGCGGACATTGCGGGTACTATTTCTGCTCCGTTTAGAGCGCTTGCTACAAGGATATCGGACGGAATTTCGAACTTTGTGGGAACGTATACCGAAGGGGAAAGTCTCTCGCTTGAAAACGCCGAGCTTGAAAGCGAAATCGCCGAGCTTCGCGAAAAATTAGCCGATTACGAGAAAATAAGCAGTGAAAACAAATTTTATAAGGATTATCTTGAAATAAAAGACAAAAATCCGAGCTTTAAATTTGAGGCGGCAACCCTTATCTCTCGGGACAAGGAGGATCCGTATAAGGGTTTTGTGATAAATAAAGGCACAGTAAACGGAATTTCCGCAAACGATCCCGTTATAACCGAAGCGGGGCTTATAGGATTTGTTTCGCAGGCGGGACTTACCACTTCAAAGGTCGTTACTCTTTTAAGTCCTGAGCTATCCGCGGGTGCACTGGACAACAGAACCAACGATTCAGGTGTGCTTTCAGGCTCGGTTGAGTTGGCGTCTAAGGGAAAAACGCGATTTTACAATCTTTCCCGCTCCTGTAATATTGCGGTTGGCGACTATGTTGTGACCTCGGGAGAGGGGATTTTCCCCTCGGGACTGCTTATAGGAACGATACAGACAATAGGCAGCGATAAATATAACACCTCGATTTATGCCGAGATTAGGCCGTTCGTTGATTTTGAGTCTATTAAAGGGGTTATGGTTATAACCGAGTTTGAGGGCCAGGGCGGACTTGATCCGAGCAAGGAAAAGTAAAAAGCGGAGGGTTATATGCAGTCAAAAAAACGACATCCGTGGATAGCTGTTATAAATTTTATGCTGTTTTTTCTGGCGTTTATTTTTCATTACACGGATATTATCAATATTAGTATAAAAAATGCCGAGCCGCTTATTATCATCCCGCTTTTAACCGCTTTTTCAATGTTCAGCGGCACGGGAGCATCGGCGGCTGTCGGATTATTAACGGGAATTTTTATGGATTCGAGCGCTTCGGGCGCGGTTTGCTTTAACGCCGCGGTGCTTATGCTTTCGGCGGCGATGGTATCTGTTTTTGCCGAAAGACTTTTTAACCGCAATATACGCTCGGCGGTTCTTCTTTGCATGCTTACAAGTCTTTTTTATTTTCTGCTTCGCTGGGCAGTTTTTTACGCTTTCAGGTCGGGAGCGCAGGATAATCTTACCTATCTTTTAAGCTATGCTTTCCCGAGCGTATTGTACACCGACATATTCATTTTTCCGTTTTATTTTCTTTACAAATACTTTCATAAGATTATAGATACTTGATATTTTTATAAAAGGAGTAATCAGATTGCCGTTCAAGAAAAAAAGTCAGTATCAGCTTACGGCGCTTGCCGTGCTTTTGATAATTGCAATTCTGTTTTATGCCGCGCGTATATATTCGCTTCAAATAATTCACGCGGAAGAATATACCGATAAAAACGACGGGGCGGCGTCTGTCCGCACAGCGGTCTTAAAAGCGCCGCGCGGCGAAATTCTTGATTGCTACGGACGGCAGATTGCGATAAACCGCGACGGATATAATGTTGTCTTCAATAAGGCTTATGTAAAAGACAACCTCAACGATGTAATATTAACCCTTGTTAAGCTTTTTGAAAGTGCAGGCGCTGAGTGGAAGGACGAGCTACCTATGTCAAAGTCCGAGCCGTACGGCTTTAAGGAGGGGGAATCAACCGATAAGCTGATAAGTAAGTTTGAGCTGGCGCACTACGCCACCGCGGGCAACTGCTTTGACGCTATGGTAGAAAAATACAAGCTTCAAAATTATTCCGCTGATGAACAGCGCAAAATAATGGGCGTCCGTTACAGTATGGATATAGCCGATTTTTCGATTTCCTACCCCTACACCTTTGCTGAGGATATAACGACCGAGCTTATGCGTAAAATTTCGGAATCGGGGTTTCTGCTCTCGGGCGTGTCGGTTGAGGTAGTGCCCTTCAGGGAATACACCGACACCTCGCTTGCCGTAAATCTTATCGGCTCTGTCGGTCCGATTTTTGCCGAGGACTGGGAGGAGTACAAGGCAAAGGGCTATTCATATAACGATAAGGTAGGGAAAAGCGGAATTGAAAAGTGGGGAGAGGACTATCTGCGCGGTACTGACGGCGAGATTACCTACCGCATAGATAAGGAAGGCAACATAATCTCAAGCGAGGTAACAAAAGAGCCTGTTGCGGGAAAGACGATAATGCTTACCCTTGATAAAAAAATTCAGCGCAGCGCGCAGGACTCAATTGCGAGAACTGTTAAAGAACTTAAGGAGAAGGGCGGAACAGCAACCGCGGGCGCCGCTGTCGCTGTTCATATAAATTCGGGCAAGGTGATATGCGCCGCGAATTATCCGACCTACGATTCCGCAACGATAGGTAAGAATTACGATATACTTGTAAAAGATCCCGCTAAGCCGCTTACCGACCGCGCTTTTCAGGGCGTTTATCCGATAGGCTCTACAATAAAGCCGATTGTTTCGGTCGCCGCACTTGAAAACGGGCTTTATACCAAGGGCGAGACAATTAAATGTGTGCATCAGTACAAGCTGTTCGGCGATTACCAGCCGAGCTGTATGGGCTGGCACGGCAATATCAATCTTAATAACGCGCTTGCTAAAAGCTGTAACTATTTCTTTTTTGAGCTCGGAAGACGGCTTGGGGCTACCAAATTGACCGACTATTACAAACAGTTCGGATTAGGCGTAGCTACGGGCGTTGAGGTAAACGACGCTAAAGGTATACTTTTAGAGCCTAAAAGCGACGGCGGAGGAGACACCCTGCAGATAGCGATAGGTCAGCTTAACGCTTTTACTCCTCTTCAGCTTGCAAACTACACCGCAACCCTCGCAAACGGCGGCACCCATTACAGGGCTAGCCTTATAGATAAGATAGTTTCCTACGATATTTCGACCGTTTATGACGAGACCCCGCCCGAGGTTAAAAACAAGATTAAGATTTCGGATTCAACCCTTGCCGCTGTTAAGGAGGGTATGCTTTCGGTTACCGAAGACGGTACGGGACGCGCCGCACTTGGTAATTACCCGATAAAGGTTGGCGGCAAAACCGGTACGGCACAGGTGGAGGGCAAGGCAGACCACAGCGTGTTTATCGCCTTCGCGCCCTTTGATAATCCCGAAATCGCAATTTCTGTGGTATTGGAACACGGAAGCTCGGGCTATTCCGCAGGTTCTATCGTCCGAGATATTCTTGACGCATACTTTTTCTCGGACTACAACGCTACAAGCGATACCGTTCCGTTTACCGTTCTTGAATAAAAGGCATAAGAATTCCGCCTCTTCGTAAATTTTGCGAAAAGGCGGTTTTTTACCTTATTTTTCTAATAAATTGTTGGTTTGTCAATGATGTGTTACAAAATTAGAAAACTTCGCCGTTAATAAGA
>URGJ01000015.1 GCA_900547445.1 uncultured Oscillospiraceae bacterium
TTAATTATGCCCCCAATCGCGTTTTCGCCCCCAGCGCCGGCGGCATCGGCTACCGTTTTAGCCGTAACGTCCGCCGCGGTCATACCTTTTTTAAAATACATAGGATATTTGCCGCTTTGAGCTTTTTCAAGCGCCTTCATATAGCCTAACTGCGCGAGCCCTCCGCCGCTGCAAAAGCCTTCAAAAGAACCTGCTTTGCCGTAACCAACGGGTCCGAATTTTTCAAGACGAATATGACCCAATTCACCTGCATTGTCGTTAGTTCCGCTGTAAAGATTTCCGTTTAAAATAAGGCCTGCTCCAAGACCTGTGCCGAAAGTAAGGAAAACCATATTTTTAGTTCCTCTGCCCGCACCGAATTTCCACTCGGCAACGGCGCAGGCGTTTGCGTCATTTTGCAGTCTTACGGGAACAGCATAATGCTTTTCAAGAATATCTTTAATCTTAACGTTATTCCAACCCGGTAAATTAGGCGGTCCCTCAATAGTACCCGTAGCGGAATTAAGCGGTCCTCCGCAGGATATACCTATTTTTTCCGCCTTTTTTCCGTTCAGCATACCGTCTGCAAGTGCTATCAGCTTTTCAATCATTTCCTCGGGGGTTATGTCAAGCTGTGTAGGTATTTTCTGCTTATCAAGCAGTTTTATATTTTCGCCGTCTGTTTCGGCGGTTATTACGGCGCATTTAGTACCGCCTATGTCAAAGCCTAAGATCAAGACGCTCTAACCTCCAAATTATTTACTGTTAAGTTGTAAATTCACCGATTTTATGTACGCGGATTTTATTATATTGAATTTACTCTTCCTCGGGCATATCCCAGTTATGCCATACCGCCTGAACGTCGTCATTTTCTTCAAGCATATCAATAAGCTTTTCCATTTTTGCGGCGGTTTCCTCGTCATCAATCGTCGCCATTGTCTGAGGTACATACTCGACCTCTGCGGAGAGGAAATTATAGCCTTTGCCCTCAAGTGAATCGCGCACGGAACCTAAGGAATTAGGATCGGTTGAAATTTCAAAAATATCGCCGTCGTAATTAAAATCGTCCGCACCGGCGTCAAGCGCCGCCTCCATAACGGCGTCCTCATCAAGACCCTCTGCTTCAATTTGAATTATACCCTTGCGGTCAAACATAAACATAACCGAACCGGTTTGACCCAAATTACCTCCGCATTTATCAAAATAGTGGCGCATTTCTCCCGCGGTGCGGTTGCGGTTATCGGTCAGAGTTTCGACAACTACCGCCACGCCCGAAGGACCGTAGCCCTCATAGATAAGCTCCTCGTAATTATTGGCCTCGCCGTCGCCCGCCGCTTTTTTAATGATTCTTTCGATATTTTCATTAGGAACGTTTGCCGCCTTTGCCTTGGCGATGGCATCCTTTAATTTGCTGTTTTCATTGGGGTTTGCGCCGCCTGTTTTAACTATAACAGATATTTCTCTGCCGATTTTAGTGAAAACTTTAGCCTTAGCCGCGTCGGTTTTTTCCTTTTTACGTTTAATATTGTTCCATTTTGAATGTCCTGACATATTAATCACCGTAACCTTTCATAACTAAAATATTTTATCACAAATACGGATTCTGTTCAAGTGCTTTTTGACAAATCGCTTCAATATCCGAAATTTTATTTATTTCGCCGCACATACGCCGAAGCGCCGCCGCCCCCTCAAGCCCGTGCATATACCACGCCGTATGCTTTCGCGACTCTAAGATAGCAATATGCGGGTCCTTGTACTCGCACATCAATCTTATCTGCCGCATCATAACCGCAAACCGTTCTTCAAGACGGGGCGGGGAATAAGCCTTGCCCGTCATATAAGCGTTTATTTCCGCAAAAACAAATGGATTGCCCTGCGCCGCGCGCCCAACCGACACAAAATCGCAACCTGTTGCCTCATACATATACTTCGCGCTTTTGCCGTCCGTGACGTCTCCGTTTCCTATAACGGGAATTTTAACGGATTTTTTTACTGCGGCTATCGAATTTAAATCAACAGGCGGCGCGTACATTTGCGCCCTTGTTCTGCCGTGAACGGTTATTACCGCCGCGCCTGCGTTCTCGCAGCGCTTTGCAAGCTCGGGGGCGTTTATGCTGTCCTTGTCAAAGCCCGTACGCATTTTTACCGTAACGGGAACGTTTACCGCGGTCACAACCGCGCGGACTATTTTTTCAGCGAGTCGCGGATCGCGCATAAGCGCGCTTCCGCCGCCGTTTCCTGCAACCTTAGGAGCGGGACAGCCCATATTAATATCGATAAAGTCGGGATTAAATTCCAACGCCCTTATTGCAGCCGCCGCCATAATTTCCGGGTCGTTCCCGAAAAGCTGAGAAGCAAACGGTCTTTCTTTGTCCGAACAGCTAAGCAGTTTTGCAGATTTTTTGTCGTTAAGGGTTATGCCTCTTGAGCTTGTAAGTTCGCCCACCGTGAACGCCGCGCCGTATTCACGGCATATTTCCCGCATTGCGCGGTCGGCAACCCCCGCCATAGGCGAAAGCGCGGCAAACCCCGTTATTATAATGTTTTTTATTCTCATAAAATGATTATAAATCAAAAAAAGAAAATAGTCAATTTTTATATTTTAAATACTGTTAATGGCAAAATGACGGATAGTTCATATTATTATACTTGAAATTTACGACAAATTAGTGTATAATATACGCGAAAATGACAAGTCTCATAAATACTTATGTGATATAACCGCAAAAGCAGATGCTTTTATTATTATGTTTTTGGGTAAAATATTTTAAATGCTTTTTTTAATAAGCGTATAAATCTTTAATATGCTTGCTGCATAGCGTTTTTTCTTATGCGGCATCAGGGTGGAGATTATAATGAATAAAAACAGTTATATTTTTGAAAAGGTTACTTTAAGTGGTCTAAAGGCTTTTATATCGTTAATTTTTTCGGCGTCGGTCAGTTGGTGCTGGATTGCATATTTTAATGAAGATGTACCTATGCCTTACTATCGGTTGGGTCATTATTTTATGTTTGCGCTTGTATTGGCTTCTTATGTCTTCATAGCAAAAATTTACGGAGCTTTTAATATCGGTACAAGCTCTGTTACTAATTTGGCTTTTTCGCAGATTATCACAATATTTATATGGCAAATAGTCTGTTATTTGATTTTTTCTCTTGTCAGCTTTAAATTGGTGGGAATCAAGTATTTTTTGATTATGTTTGTACTGTTTTCTGCTTTTGCGGCGCTTTGGTCGGTTATAGCGGACAGTATTTATTTCACACTTCATAAGCCGAAAAATACGATTGTTGTTTATGATAATATTGATTCATATATCTCTCTTAAAGGAATCCGCAGTATGGAAAGGCGTTTTAATATCGTTAAAACGCTTAACGCCTCTAAGATTTCTCTTGAAGAGCTATACGGTAAAATTATGCAGGTTGACGCCGTGTTTCTTTGCGGAGTTCCGTCCGAATACCGAAACGAAGTAGTGAAATTCTGCATAGCGAATAAAAAGGTAGCGTATGTAAAACCGAAAATTTCCGATACTATAATACGCGGAAGCCGCACCGTTCAAATTCTTAACATTCCTATATATAGATGCGCAAGGGCGGGAAACTCCTTTTTATACTTGGCTGTAAAGAGAGTTATAGATATTATGTTTGCGCTGTTCTGCATTATAATTACAAGCCCTATTATGTTGTTTACCGCTGTTGCGATCAAGTTCTACGACGGAGGTCCCGTTTTTTACAAACAGGAGCGGTACACAAAGGATAAAAAGGTATTTAAAGTTATTAAGTTTAGAAGCATGCGCGTTGATGCTGAAAAGGACGGAATAGCAAGACTTGCCAGCGAAAATGATGACAGAATAACTCCGGTCGGAAAAATCATAAGAAAGCTGCGTATTGACGAGTTGCCGCAGGTATTTAATATTTTAAGCGGGGCTATGTCGGTGGTGGGACCGCGCCCTGAACGTCCCGAGATTTTTGAGGAATATGAAAAAACTATGCCGGAATTTGCTCTCAGACTTCAGGTAAAGGCGGGACTTACGGGTTACGCACAGGTTTACGGCAAATACAATACTCCTCCTTATGATAAGGTTCAAATGGATTTGACCTATATTGCAAATCAATCTATTGTTGAGGATATTAAGCTGATGCTTTTGACTTTTAAGATTATTTTTGTTCCTGATAGTACAGAGGGTATAAAGGAAGGACAAATTACTGCCAGCAGAAGTTCAAAACAACAGTAGAGTTTTTATGTATAATCAACTGCTTATGGTTTTGATTAGTACCAAAGTCGGCAAAAAAATCGGAGAGAATCGCTACTCTCCGATTTTTTTCGGCTTTTATCCGCTGCTTTTAAATAGTGCTAAACCCGATAGGGAGGAATCTCCCTATCGGGTTTTGGTATCACATCAAGTTACGGTTTGCATACTTAGCTTTATTCGGTTTTAACTATGAATGAAAAATCAATATATCCGTTGCCGAAGGAGGTAAAAACGTCGTTGAGTGAAATCGAATAAGCTATTGTAGTGTTTTGAAAAGCAATAGGTAATATGCTGTATGATTTAAGAACCGCTCTCTGAAGCTCCGAAACGCTTTTGCTTTCGGCGTCAATTCCGAAATTGGAAATATACTCCTCAATATTCGCGCTGTTCGCTCTGATAGGGAATACCGCCATATCAAGGTCCTGATTTTTCAGCTGCGACTTAAGCTTTTCGGCGCTGTTGACAGCCTCAATATTGACAAACGCTCCGAGACGGTTCTGCCAGTGTCCGACAATGTCTGTGACAACAGGCTTAATAACTCCGTTATCGTAAAAATAAAGCTTTGTTCCGGATGGGAATTTTTTTTCCGCAAGCTTTGCCGTTTCTTTTGCAAAAAGCGTTTTTGCAGCGTCGGCGTTATAAGAGGTCAAACCCGTAGAGTCGGCGTCTTTGCTGACTGCGGCAGGGAAAATGGAATTTGCCGGTGAATAACCCGTTTTGAGGTCATTCCCGTAGACCGCGCTACCTACAAGCATCACAAGCGATTTTCTCATATCTTCGGAAAATCCTGAACCGATTGTCAAAAACCAGCAAATATTTTGGTAGTCGATTGTTTTCAGCCCGCTTTCGTGAGCGGTATCCGAAAGGGAGGAATCTATAAACGCAATATCAACATTATTTCCGATAAGCCGTTCTATCGCTGTTTCGTCCTCGTCCTTAGTAATGTAAATCGCAGAATTCTTAGCGGAAAAGGTGCCTGTGTAGAGGTTGTTTGAATAAAGCCGTATTCCAAAAGTTTCTTTATTCCATTTTGTAAGCTTATAGCTCCCGCAGGAGATAATGCTGTCTGATGAAAGACCGTACTTTCCCGCAGACTCATTAAAAAATTCTTCATTGCAGGGCATGGCGACCGAAGTGGTGAGAGCTTCCTCAAAATCTTCGTCTCGGTACGCAAGGGTTATCACAAGCGTGTAACTGTCGGGTGCGGATATGCCAAGTGTGTCAGGGCTCTTTTTACCTTCCGATATATCCTTTGCGTTTTTAATGCAGAAAAGGCGCGAAGCAAACGGAGCCCCTGTTTTCGGGGATATCGCCCGCCGAAAGGCAAAGATGAAATCGTCGGCAGTCAGCAGCTCTCCGTTGCTCCAGACAATATCCTTTCTGAGCTTAAAGGTATAGGTTAGATCATCAAGTTTAAAGTCTTCACATGCGCCGCAGACAATAGCTCCGCTTGCGTTTTTGCGAAGTAATCCCTCGAAAATATTGTTTACGATAACAAGCTCGGAGTCGGTTGAGGCGGTCTGCGGGTCCAGAGTATAAGGTTTTTCGGGAATTTCAAAATATATTATTGCGTCCTGATAACTGTCGTTGCAGGCGGTTAGTGAAAATACCGCAAGCACCGATAATATCAGGGCGAGCGCCTTAAAAAAGTTATTCATAAGCTTACCTCTTGGGATATAATTACATTTATTATACTATATTTTTCAGCTGTTTGCAATCATTTTGACCTTAAAATATAGATTTCAGTTTATTAAGTTTTTAATAAATAAAGAGTATAAAAAGTGCAAGAAAAATTTTCTTGAATTTTTGTTAAAAAATTGTCGAAAAAGTCTTTTCAAAGTTGAAATTATATGTTATACTACATAGGTATATGTAGATTTGTATATGACTTCGCCTAAGTGGGTGCAAACCTATATACAATAACCTACATACAATTAAACTGAGGAGGATTCGGTTCATGCAAAAAAAGATCAGTAAGCTTCCCTTTAAGGGAACCGCTGAACAGGAGCAGAAGCTGAGGGAAGTAATCGAAGCCAATAAGCACGATAAAAGCTTATTGATGTCCGTTATGCAGCAGGCACAGGATATTTACGGTTATCTTCCGATGGAGGTACAGGAAATGATAGCCGAGGGTATGGACGTACCGCTCGAAAAGGTTTACGGAGTTTCGACCTTTTACGCGCAGTTCTCGCTTTCACCTAAGGGAGAGTATAACATTTCCGTATGCTTAGGTACCGCCTGCTATGTTAAGGGCTCCGGTGACATTTTCAATAAGCTCAGCGAGAAACTGGGTATCGGCGCGGACGAATGTACGCCCGACGGCAGATTTTCGCTTACCGCCTGCCGCTGTATAGGCGCATGCGGGCTCGCACCCGTGCTCACAGTCAATGACGAGGTTTACGGAAGACTTACCGTAGATGACGTTGACGGCATACTTGAAAAATACGGGAAATAAGTTAAATCTGTCCGAAAGGATAAATCTGTATGAAGATCAGTACCATAAAGGATTTGCTTGACGCTAAGGTTATCTGCTGCGAGGAGGGGCTGAGCCGTCATGTTTACTCTGCCTGCGGCAGTGATATGATGAGCGATGTGCTGGCATATGTCAAGGATCAGGCTGTATTGCTCACGGGTCTTGTCAACTCGCAGGTCATAAGAACTGCGGAAATGATGGATATGAACTGTATTGTTTTCGTTCGCTCTAAAATGCCCACTGCCGAAATGACAGAGCTTGCAAAGGAAAGCGGTATAGTTATTCTTGCGACCGAAAAGAGAATGTACGAGGCTTGCGGTCTGCTTTACAGCAACGGCCTTGTGGGAAATCGGGTCAAGCATGTCTGAGGCGCTCAAATTTCATTTTGATGTTGACGGCGACGATTTCACTTCGGCAGGGAAAGCGTCGGTTCAGGTAAAAAAGAATTTAAGGCAGTTGGGGTTATCTCCCGAAACGATTCGCCGCGTTTCGATTGCGATGTACGAAGGGGAGATAAATATGGTCATTCACGCGGGCGGCGGCGAGGCCGATGTCACCGTAACAGAGGACTGTATTGAAATTTTCCTTCACGACACAGGACCGGGAATTAAGGATATTGATCAGGCAATGCAGGAGGGTTTCTCCACAGCTTCGGACAATATACGTTCCTTGGGCTTCGGTGCGGGAATGGGGCTGCCTAATATGAAGCGGTATACAGATTATATGGATATTAAATCCACCGTCGGCGTTGGGACCGACATAACCATGAGAGTTAATATTTAAATAATATTATTTCGGCAGGTTTTAAAAATGAATACATACGAACATTCGGTTTATCTCGACGAGGGAAAATGCTGCGGCTGTACAACCTGTTTAAAGCATTGCCCAACAGAAGCGATAAGGATAAAGGACGGCCGAGCGGTAATTAATCAGGAACGTTGCATTGACTGCGGCGAGTGTATACGCGTCTGCCCTCATAACGCTAAAAAAGCGCTTTACGGCAAGCTTTCCGATATGGACGGCTTTAAGTGGAAGATTGCGCTTCCCGCGCCTACGCTTTACGGTCAGTTTGATAATCTTGACGATGTTGATTATGTGCTGGACGGACTGCTTAAAATAGGGTTTGACGATGTATATGAGGTATCCGCCGCGGCGGAGCTGGTAAGTGCATATACACGCCTCTATTTAAAGACCGAAGGGGTAAAAAAGCCCGCTATCAGTTCGGCTTGCCCCGTCGTAATAAGGCTTATAGGTTTGCGATTTCCGTCGCTTACGGATAATATAATCCATATGCTTCCACCAATGGAGGTAGCAGCGGCTCTGGCACGTGAAAGGGCTCAGCGGGAACACCCTGAGCTTCGCCCCGATGAAATAGGTGTTTGCTTTATTTCGCCCTGTCCCGCTAAGTCAAGCTATGTTAAAAACGGATTTGCGGGATATAAAAGCAAGGTGGATGTTGTTGTTTCGATAAACGATGTTTATTTTCAGCTTATAGCTAAAATGAAGCACGACAACGAGGTAGAATCCCTTTCAAGCTCGGGTGTTATCGGAATAGGCTGGGCGACCAGCGGCGGCGAGGCGACGGCGATTTTTAACGAAAGCTACCTCGCGGCAGACGGTATAGACAATATAATACGCGTGCTTGATCAGGTTGAAAACGGCAACATACCGCCGCTTGAATTTATCGAGCTTAACGCCTGCACGGGAGGCTGCGTCGGCGGGGTTATGACAATGCAAAACCCCTTTATCGCAAAAGCGAGGCTTCAAAGCTTGCGCCGTTATCTTCCGGTTTCGCAGAATTT
This sequence comes from uncultured Oscillospiraceae bacterium, assembly GCA_900547445.1. GTDB lineage: Bacteria > Bacillota > Clostridia > Oscillospirales > Acutalibacteraceae > UBA737. The sequence goes on from URGJ01000015.1 coordinate 8,505, forward strand.
CCTCTCAAAGGAGGAAAGCGGATATATTCCCGACGGGTATATCTTTAACGAAATACCTACCTATCATCCCATATCAAGGCTTAGCGACAGTATGGCGGAATCGATGCGTATGATGGCAGATATTCAAAAGCTTCGCGACGAGTTGCCGGGTATTGACTGCGGCTCCTGCGGCGCTCCTAATTGCAGGGCGTTTGCAGAGGACATTGTAAAACGCAGCGCCTGCCTTGAGGATTGTCTTATAAGACTTAAAAACGCAGAAAAAAAGGACGGCGGTGAGCAAAGTGACGGTTGAGGGTTTAAAGGAACACGGCTTTTCAGCCGTTGCGCTCCCCGAGCCCGGGCGTGAAATAACGGGAGTTTACATCGGCGACCTGTTAAGCTGGGTAATGGGCAGGGCGAAAAGCGGCGACGCGTGGATTACCATAATGTCAAACATAAATGTTTTGGCTGTCGCGGCTTTGGCGGACACCGCCTGCATAATAGCGGCTGAGGACGTAGAGATAACCGAGGATATAGCAAAAGCGGCAGTTGAAAAGGGAATTAACATTCTTTCCTTTTCGGGCAGCGCCTATGACGCGGCGGTACTGCTGAACGGATTGCTATGAGGTACTATTACGATTTACATCTTCATTCCTGCCTTTCCCCCTGCGGGGACGACGAAGCAACGCCGGACAGCATTGCGGGAATGGGGGAGTTAAACGGTCTTGATATTATGGCGCTTACCGACCATAATACCGCGAAAAACTGTCCCGCGTTTTTTAAGGCGGCGCAAAGGCACGGAATAATACCGCTTGGCGGTATGGAGCTTACCACGGCGGAGGATATTCATATGGTCTGCCTTTTCGATAAGCTTGATAACGCTATGTCGTTTGGCGAATATATCGAAAGCAGAAGGATACATATTAAAAACCGTACCGATATTTTCGGAAATCAGTTTATTTGCGACCATGAAGATAATATAACAGGAACGGAAGAATATCTGCTTACAAACGCGACTACGGTTTCGTTTGACGAGGCGCCTGAGCTTGTTAAAAGCTTTGGCGGAGTCTGTTATCCCGCGCATATTGACCGTCAGGCAAACGCAATTTTGGCTGTTTTGGGGGATTTCCCAGAAAAGCCGTATTTTCCTATTGCTGAGGTTCATGACGGTGAAAAAGCCGCCGAGTATGCCGAAAGGTATCAGAAACGAATAGTATCAAGCTCAGACGCCCACTACCTTTGGGATATAAGGGAAAAAAGCGCATTTCTTGAGCTTGACTGCGAAAGGGAAAACGCCGCTCGCGCGGTTATTGACTACTTGCGGGGTGAAGTATGAAGGAATTATCGCTTAATATTCTTGATATTGCCGAAAATTCCGTTAAGGCGGGGGCGACACTGACCGAAATTACTGTTGAGGAAACCGCCGACCTGCTGACTATTACGGTAAAGGACAACGGCTGCGGAATGACCGAGGATGTTTTAAAATCGGTCACCGACCCGTTTTACACCACACGGACTACCCGCAAGGTAGGAATGGGTATTCCGCTTTTAAAGCTTGCCGCCGAGCAGACGGGGGGAAGTCTTCAAATAGAGTCGCGCTGTGAAAGGGACTATCCCGACAGTCACGGCACCTCACTCAGGGCGGAATTTAATAAAAATCATATTGATATGACGCCGCTCGGTGATGTTATATCAAGTGTTTTAACACTTATACAGGGTCACCCTGATACCGATTTTTTGTTTAAGCATATATTACCCGATAAAACGGTTTCTCTTGATACGAGGGAGCTAAGAACCGTTTTGGGCGATGTTCCGCTTAACAGCTATGAGGTAATTAAATGGATAGAAGAATATCTTCTAGAACAATATTCTTTAATATAACCGTATGAAAGGAAGAAAAATATGAAGTCATTGGCTGAATTACAGGCAATAAAGGACAGAATGAAGGATAAGGTTATCCTTCGCGAGGGCGTAAACAGTATACGCGTAGTTGTCGGAATGGCAACCTGCGGTATCGCGGCGGGCGCGCGTCCCGTGCTTAACACCCTCGTTGAGGAGGTCAACAAAGAGGGTCTTACCGATAAGGTTACCGTTTCTCAGACAGGCTGTATAGGTATCTGCCAGTTAGAGCCTATTGTTGAGGTTTTCGAGGCGGGCAAGGACAAGGTCACTTACGTTAAAATGACCTCTGAAAAAGCAAAACGCGTTGTTGAAGAGCATCTTAAGGGCGGCAAGGTTGTAAATGAATACACTCTTGCCGGTCATAAGGAATAATTGGAGGTAAAAATATGATTCGTGCACATGTATTGATTTGCGGCGGTACGGGTTGTACCTCTTCGGGAAGTCAGGCAATTCAAAAGGCATTCGCCGAGAATATTGAAGCTTGCGGACTTTCGGACGAGGTAAAGCTGGTACAGACCGGTTGTTTCGGTCTCTGCGCGCTCGGTCCCGTTGTTATCGTTTATCCCGACGGTACGTTTTACAGCAGAGTTACTCCCGAGGATGTTAAGGACATCGTTGAGGAGCATCTTTTAAAGGGAAGAATTGTTGAGCGTCTGGTTTATAACGATACAGGCAAGGAAGAAGCTGAGGTCGGAAACGTAGCACTCGGCGACACCGCGTTCTATAAATCACAGAACCGTGTAGTGCTCCGTAACTGCGGCGTTATCAACCCCGAAAATATCGACGAGTATATCGCTATGGACGGCTATGCTGCTCTCGGTAAAGTACTTACCGAAATGACACCTGATGATGTTATTAAGTGTGTTACCGATTCAGGCCTCCGCGGCAGAGGCGGCGGCGGCTTCCCGACGGGCAGAAAGTGGGCGCTTTGCGCTCCTAATAAGGCTCCGCAGAAGTATGTTGTCTGCAACGCCGACGAGGGCGATCCCGGCGCGTTTATGGACCGTTCTGTGCTTGAGGGCGACCCCCACTCTGTAATTGAGGCTATGGCTATTGCGGGCTACGCTATCGGCGCTACACAGGGCTATGTTTATGTCCGTGCGGAGTACCCGATTGCGGTTAAGCGCTTGCAGATAGCTATCGATCAGGCGCGCGAATACGGGCTCTTAGGCAAAAATATCTTTGATTCGGGCTTTGATTTTGATTTACATATCCGCTTAGGCGCGGGCGCGTTTGTCTGCGGCGAGGAAACCGCGCTTATGACCTCTATTGAGGGTAACCGCGGCGAGCCGAGACCCCGTCCGCCTTATCCGGCTGTTAAGGGACTTTACAATTCTCCGACAGTTGAAAACAATGTTGAGACCTTTGCGAATATCCCGCAGATTATCCTTAGAGGCGCTGATTGGTTTGCTTCAATGGGTACCGAAAAGTCTAAGGGTACAAAGGTATTCGCATTAGGCGGTAAGATTAAGCACACAGGCCTTGTTGAAATTCCGATGGGTACAACGCTCCGTCATATTATTGAGGACATCGGCGGCGGTATTCCGAACGGTAAGAAGTTTAAGGCGGCGCAGACCGGCGGACCTTCGGGCGGCTGTATCCCCGCAAGCCTTATCGATACCGAGGTTGATTACGATAACTTAACCGCTATCGGCTGTATGATGGGCTCGGGCGGACTTATCGTAATGGACGAGGACACCTGTATGGTCGATATGGCTAAGTTCTTCCTTGAATTTACGGTTGACGAGTCCTGCGGTAAGTGCACACCCTGCCGCGTAGGTACAAAGCGTCTGCTTGAAATGCTTGACAAGATTACAAAGGGCAACGGCACTATGGAAGACCTCGACAAGATGGAGGAGCTTTGCCATTACATTAAGCAGAACTCTCTCTGCGGTCTCGGTCAGACCGCTCCAAACCCCGTGCTTGCAACCCTTAAGTTCTTCCGCGAGGAATATGTCGCTCACGTTAAGGATAAGGTTTGTCCCGCGGGAGTATGTAAGGATCTCGTTTCTTACTCAATCGACGCCGATAAGTGCAAGGGCTGTACAAAGTGCGCCCGTAACTGTCCTGTCGGCGCTATCAGCGGAACTATCAAGAATCCGCACGAAATCAATCAGAACGCCTGTATCAAGTGCGGCGCTTGTATTTCCAACTGTCCGTTCGGCGCGATTGTTAAAAAGTAAGAAAGGAGCCTGATATTAATGGAAATGTTAAATGTTAAAATAAACGGTATTTCTGTAAGCGTGCCTAAAGGCTCTACTATTTTAGACGCCGCGCGTTTTGCAGGGATCGAAGTCCCCACACTTTGCTTTATGAAGGAAAAGAATGAGATCGGCGCCTGCCGTATCTGTGTTGTAGAGGCTAACGAGGGCAGAGGATTTAGGGTTGTTACCGCCTGCGTTTACCCCGTAAGCGAGGGTATGGAGGTATTAACAAATACCGAGAAAATTCAAAAAGCAAGAAGGACTACCTTGGAGCTCATTCTTTCAACCCACGACAAGAAGTGTCTTTCCTGCGTTCGTTCTACCAACTGCGAGCTTCAGAAGCTCTGCCGTGACTTCGGCGTTGACTCCACCGCTTTCGAGGGCTTTAAGCCTGTTTACGAGCTTGATGAGTCTACTCCTCACCTTGTAAGGGATAATAATAAGTGCGTGCTTTGCCGACGCTGTGTTGCCGCCTGCAAGGAGCAGTATGTAAGCGTAATAGGCGCTAACAACCGCGGTATCGATACCGCTATCGGCACTCCGTTCGAGGTTGGTCTTTCCAACGTTCCCTGTATTTCCTGCGGTCAGTGTACTGTCGTATGTCCGACAGGCGCACTTACCGAAAAGGACGATACCGATAAGATTTGGGAGGCTCTTGCCGACCCGACAAAGCATGTTGTGGTTCAGACCGCTCCGTCTGTAAGAGCTACATTGGGCGAGTGCTTCGGTATGCCGATCGGCACAAACGTAGAGGGCAAAATGGTTGCCGCTCTTCACAGACTCGGTTTTGATAAAGTATTTGATACAAACTTCGGCGCCGACCTTACAATAGTTGAGGAGGCAAACGAGCTTGTTGAACGCATTAAGAACGGCGGAACTCTGCCCATGATTACCTCCTGCTCACCTGGTTGGGTTAAGTTCTGCGAGTTCTATTATCCCGATATGCTCAATCATCTTTCCTCATGCAAGTCACCCCAGCAGATGGCAGGCGCGGTAATTAAGACATATTATGCCGAAAAGATGGGAATTGACCCGAAAGACATTGTTTCTGTTTCGGTTATGCCCTGTACCGCTAAGAAGTTTGAGATCGGCAGAGCCGACCAGAGCGCGGCGGGCGTGCCCGATGTTGATATTGCTATTACTACGCGTGAGCTTTCGCGCATGATTATGCGCGCGGGTATGCACTTTGACTGGCTGCCCGATGAGGAATTTGACAATCCGCTGGGCGAGGATACGGGTGCTGCCGTAATCTTCGGTGCTACGGGCGGCGTTATGGAGGCGGCGCTCAGAACCGCTAACGATTGGCTCACGGGTAAGGACAACACCGAGGTTGACTTCACCGCTGTCCGCGGCACTCAGGGTCTTAAAGAGGCTACCGTAAATATTAACGGCAGCGATATTAAGGTTGCTGTTGCCTCGGGCGCGGCGGCGGCTAAGTGCGTAATGGATATGATGAAGAACGGCAATCCGAACGGCTGGACCTTTGTTGAAATAATGGGATGCCCCGGCGGATGCGTAAATGGCGGCGGTCAGCCTATTCAGCCCCAGTATGTAAGGGATACCGTTGATTTGAAGGCTGTCCGTGCAAAGGCTCTCTATGATCAGGACGCTTCAATGCCGATTAGAAAGTCGCATGAATCACCTGTTATTAAAACACTTTACAGCGAGTGGTATGACGGTTTCGGCGGTCACAAGGCGCATCACGACCTGCACACCTCCTACGTTCCGCGCAAGAAATATTCAAAATAATATAATTAAAAAGGGCTGTCGATTAGCGGCAGTCCTTAACTTTTAATGCTAAAAAACCGAGTGACCGCATTTTGATCACTCGGTTGTATTATTTTAAAATGTTGGAACTATTTAATAAGCGATTCTCCCGTCATTTCTTGGGGCTGGGTCAGTCCTAAAAGCTTAATGATAGTGGGGGAGATGTCGCAAAGTCTGCCACCTTTTCTAAGTTCACATTCCTTACCAATAACCGCAAAGGGAACGGGGTTTGTGGTGTGGGCGGTAAAGGGTGAGCCGTCGGTGTCAACCATTCTGTCGGCGTTGCCGTGGTCGGCGGTAAGGAGCATTACGCCGCCCATTTTAATGGTGCTGTCCGCTACTCTGCCTACGCAGGTATCAACCGTTTCAACCGCCTTGACAGCCGCTTCAAATATTCCTGTGTGACCTACCATATCGCAGTTTGCGAAGTTTAAGATTACAACATCGTACTTACCGCTTTCAATCGCCTCGCATACCTTGTCGCAGACCTCGTTTGCGCTCATCTCGGGCTGTAAATCATAGGTAGCAACCTTGGGGGAGTTGACAAGGATTCGGTCCTCACCCTCGAACATAACCTCTCTGCCGCCGTTGAAGAAGAAGGTTACGTGAGCGTACTTCTCGGTCTCGGCAATTCTTAGCTGGGTCATATTCTGCTTTGCGAGAAACTCGCCTAAAGTATTGTTAAGGGTCTGGGGCTTGAAGGCTACCTCAACATTGGGCATTGAAGCATCATACTGGGTCATACATACATAAAATACCTTTTGTCTGCCGCCCTTGCGCTCAAAGCCTGTGAAATCATCGTCAACAAAGGTGCGGGTAATCTCTCTTGCGCGGTCGGGGCGGAAGTTAAAGAATATAACGCTGTCACCCGTCTTGATGCGCTCTGTGCCCTTTACAACGGTGGGGAGAACAAACTCGTCTGTGATGTGCTTGCCCTCTTCGTCAATCTCGGTGTAGGATTTTCTTACAGCCGCCGCAGCGTTGTCGGTCTTAATACCCTCACCGTAAACTAATGCGGCGTAAGCCTTGCCTACGCGTTCCCAACGGTTGTCGCGGTCCATTCCGTAAAATCTGCCCATAACCGTGGCAAGCTTGCCGCAGCCGATTTCCTCTAATTTTTTATTAAGAGTATCAATATAATCCGCAGCGCTTGAGGGTGGAACATCACGTCCGTCAAGCAGGGCGTGAATGTATACTTTAGTCAATCCGTTGCGCTTTGCAAGCTCTACAAGTCCGTAAAGATGCTCAATGTGGCTGTGAACGCCGCCGTCCGACAAAAGTCCCATTAAATGGAGGGCGCTGTCGTTCTTCTTGCAGTTGTCGATAGCTTTTAAAAAGGCTTCATTCTCGAAGAAATCGCCGTCGGCAATCGACTTTGTAATGCGGGTAAGCTCCTGATATACGATTCTGCCCGCGCCGATATTGGTGTGTCCGACCTCGCTGTTACCCATCTGACCGTCCGGCAGACCTACATCCATTCCCGAAGCGCCTATCTGAGTATTCGGGCACTCGGCGAAAATCTTATCAAGACGGGGAGTTTTTGCCGAATAGATAGCATTTCCGCTTGTGGTCGGGTTAATTCCGAAGCCGTCCATAATTGTTAAAACAATAGGTTTTTTCATAATGCTCTCCTGAAAATAGAAATTAGGCGGGCATTGCCCGCCCGAATTTTTAATTATTTGCTTGCGGCTTTTACAATAACCGAGAAGTCCTCAGCCTTAAGGGAAGCACCGCCGATAAGTCCGCCGTCAACATTAACCTTTGCAACCAGTTCGTCTGCGTTCTTAGCGTTCATAGAGCCGCCGTACTGGATTGTAACGGTCTCTGCAACATCAGCGCCGTAGGCTTCAGCAATAGCGGCACGGACATAGCCGTTGCCCTCGTCAGCCTGCTCGGCGGTGGCGGTAACGCCTGTGCCGATTGCCCATACAGGCTCGTAAGCTATAATAACATTTGAAAGCTTCTCTGCCGGAACATTAGTGAGCGCCATCTTGGTCTGGTACTTAAGCAGGGTTTCGGTGTAGCCGAGCTCTCTCTGCTCAAGGGTTTCGCCCACGCATACAATAGCGGTAAGACCCGCGTTCAAAGCCGCAAGCGTGCGAAGATTAACGGTCTGGTCGGTCTCGCCGAAGTACTGTCTTCTCTCGCTGTGACCGATAACAACGTATTTTACGCCCGATTCAACGAGCATCTGTGCGGAAATTTCGCCGGTGTAAGCGCCGCTCTCCTTAAAATGTACGTTTTCAGCTCCGATTTCAATGTTTGAGCCCTCGGCGGCGGCTACAGCCGCGGGAATGTCGATAAAGGGAACGCAAAGCACTACCTTGCAGTCAGCGCCCGCTACAAGCGGCTTCATCTCGTTAATAAACGCGGTTGTCTCGGACGGGGTTTTGTTCATTTTCCAGTTGCCCGCGATTACGGCGGCTCTTTTAGCTTTATTCATTGTAAAAACTCCTTTTATTAATAATACGCAATTAAGGGTTGCCGTAGGGCAACCCCGATTAAAATATTATTTATCGTTAAGCGCGGCAATGCCGGGAAGCTCCTTGCCCTCTAAGAATTCGAGGGATGCGCCGCCGCCTGTGGAAATGTGGGTCATCTTGTCGCCGTAGCCTAAGGTGTTAACAGCCGCCGCGGAATCACCGCCGCCGATAACCGTAACGGCGTCGGTCTCGGCAAGGCTCTTCGCAACAGCAATTGTGCCCTTTGCAAGGGTCGGATTTTCAAATACGCCCATAGGTCCGTTCCAAACAACCGTCTTAGCTGATTTAACCTCGTTTGCAAAAAGCTCCGCGGTCTTAGTTCCGATGTCAAGTCCCTGATAATCGTCGGGAATCTTGTTAGCGTCTACAACCTCAACCTCAATCGGTCCGTCAATCGGGTCGGGGAAGCTCTTAGCTATTGTGCAGTCGATTGGGAGAAGAATCTTAACGCCCTTTTCCTCGGCTTTTTTAAGCATATCCTTGCAGTAGTCAATCTTCTCGGTATCAAGGAGTGACTTACCTACGCTGTATCCCTTAGCGGCAAGGAAGGTATAAGCCATACCGCCGCCGATTATAAGGGTATCGGCCTTGTTAAGCAGATTTTCGATAACGGTGAGCTTGTCCGCAACCTTTGCGCCGCCGAGAATGGTAACGAAAGGACGAACCGGAGTGTCAACCGCGTTTCCGAGGTATTTAAGCTCTTTACCGATAAGGTAGCCTGCAACAGCCTCTTTAACATAGGAGACAACGCCTACGGTGGAGCAGTGCGCTCTGTGAGCAGTGCCGAATGCGTCGTTTACGAAAATATCCGCAAGAGAGCCGAGTTCCTTTGAAAACTCTTCGCCGTTCTTGGTCTCTTCGGCGCGGTAACGTGTGTTTTCAAGAAGTACAACATCGCCGTCCTGCATAGCGGCAACAGCCTTTTTAGCGTTTTCGCCTACTACATTAGCGTCGGCGGCAAAAACAACCTCTTTACCTAAAAGCTCGGAAAGGCGCTTTGCAACGGGAGCTAAGGAAAGCTCGGGCTTGGGTTCGCCCTTCGGCTTGCCGAGGTGAGAGCAGAGGATAACCTTACCGCCGTCGGCAATAAGCTTTTTGATGGTGGGGAGTGCGGCGATGATGCGGTTTTCGTCGGTGATAACGCCGTTTTTAAGCGGTACGTTAAAGTCGCAGCGAACGAGAACCTTTTGACCTTTTACGTTAATGTCGTCAACGGTCTTTTTGTTAAGAGCGTTCATTGAGATACATCCTTTCAACATTGTTAAAAAATTTACAATACTATTTTACCACAAATTCTTATTTTTTCAATATTTATTTTGATTTACAATGTAAAAATTAGCAAATATCCTCCCATTTATAATTGTGCAGCTGACCGAAATTGGAAAGCTCGGGGTAATTCCATTGCCTTAAAGCCTCGTAAACCGCTATCGCCACAGAGTTTGAGAGATTGAGACTTCTTATTTCTCCCTGCATAGGTATTCTAACGCACCGTTCTGGGTTTTTAATTAAGAGCTTCTCGGGAAGACCCTTTGTTTCCTTGCCGAAAAGCAGATAGCAGTTGTCGGGATAGGAAACATCGGAGTGGGTTTTTCTGCCCTTGGTTGTGAAATAGAAAAACGCACCGTTGTTTTTTGAAAAGAAATCCTCTAAGCCGTCATAATAGGTTATGTCGAGATAGTGCCAGTAGTCAAGTCCCGCGCGCTTAAGCTTTTTGTCGTCAATATTAAATCCCATGGGCTTTACAATATGCAGTCTCGCTCCCGTTGCGGCACAGGTGCGGGCGACGTTGCCCGTGTTTTGGGGGATTTCGGGTTCAACCATTACAATATTAATTTTAGGCATTTTTACCACCGTTTTTTATTTTGTTTTTTATTTTCATTATACAGTTGTTAAAATACGGTTGTCAAGCAGAGAAATTTGTATTATAATATATTTATTATATATAGAAAGCGAGTTTTGAAATGAACAACATTTGGCATGATATTTCACCCTCTAGGATAACTCCCGAGGATTTTATCTGCGTAATCGAAATCCCAAAGGGAAGCAAAAAGAAATACGAGCTTGACAAGGAAACAGGACTTATAATCCTTGACCGTATTCTTTACACCTCTACCCATTACCCCGCGAATTACGGCTTTATCCCGCGTACCTACGGCGACGATAACGACCCGCTTGACGTACTGCTACTTTGCACCGAAAATCTGGAGCCGTTAAGCCTTGTGCGCGCCTATCCTATCGGGGTTATCACTATGATAGACGGCGACAGCAACGACGAAAAGATAATAGCCATTCCCTTTAACGACCCCTCCTATAACGAATATAAGGATATCGACGACCTGCCGAGGCATATTTTTGATGAAATGCGCCATTTCTTCGAGGTTTATAAGAGCCTTGAAAACAAAAAGACGGCGGTGGACGATGTTAAGGGCAGGGAATACGCCGTGGAAATAATTCGCTCTGCTATTGAAAGCTATAAGGAACATTTTAATAAATAAGGAGCCTTTTATGAAAATGCAGGAAAGCGTCTTGAGGCGCGTACGAATGATTGAGGAAAAAAACGGAATTAAATATGCTAAAACTGACGGAAAGCTTTATAAAACCCTGAGAGTGCTTTATATTATCACCTTTGCGTACACGATGGCGATAAATCTTCTTTATATCGCCGGTATGCTGCTTGTATACGGAGGAACGGATAATTTTAAGAATGTGGTTAACAGCCTGATTTCGGTCTGCGTATGCACGGCTGTTATTATTGCAGGATTTGTTTTAAGCTTTTTCAGATTTAAATTTGCGGCGGGCGTTATGAGTATTGCTCCTGAAATATTTTTAATTCCCGTTTTCGGCGCGGTTATGAAAGACGACCTCGGCTTCATGGGCTTTACCGCTTCCTTTTTCTGGCGGCATTTTGCTCCTCTGGCCTTGCTTGTCATACTTATGACTGCGACGACTGTAATAGCGGTAAGAGCAAGAATTAAAACAGAAAAGCAGTATAAAAAGGTTACTGAGAATCTATATAAACTCTATCAGAGCACGGGCGGCGACATAAGCGATGACCAGTGGGAGGAGTTTTTGAAGGAATATGACCCTTCGGATTACAAAAAGCTTTTTAAATCGGGTAGCGCTGTAGAGGATAAATGAAAAATTTTATTTAATAAGATTAAAAAAACACCTTATGTTAATACTTAAAACGTGAGGTGTTTTTGTGTTTTCCGAAAGCTTTTCGTCAATTTTTTCAAGGCGCTCTGCAATTAGCTTTTTTCTTATAATGACTCTGTTTTTTAGCTGTATAATGCGTATAGCGGTCATAGCGACCGCAGACTATCGGGAGGTTCAAGAACAGCAAAGCGGTCTGCGGCTTACCGTGGGCGGTCTTCGCGGAACAATATACGACTGCAATATGGTGCCGATTACAAACAGCAAATCAAAAATTATCGCGGCGGTGTCGCCTACCCCTCGCGCCGTTACCGCGATAAGCTCGGTGCTTTCGGGGGAGTCGCTCGATAATGTCCTTGAAAGGCTAAAATCGGGTAAGCCTGTGCTTTGCGAGGTGCCACGATTTATTAAATGTGACGGAATTGCCTGCACGGCGGTTTACGAGCATAACTCCGCAGATACCAAGGCTATTCACCTCGTTGGCTATACAGACGCGGATTCGCACGGTGTGTCGGGTCTTGAAAAGGCATACGAAGAATATCTGTATTCTGACAAAAAAGCAGAGTTTGTCTATACTATGGACGGCAGCGGAGATATTTTAAAGGGCATAAATCCCGAAATAGAAAACGATACCTCCGTAACTGCTGCAGGAGTTGTATCCACCGTTGATGTGAATATTCAGTCGGCGGCGGAGGAGGCGACTAAACAAATCGAATGTGGCGCTATTGTGATTGCAGACGCTCAAACCTCAAAAATAAGGGCAATGGCAAGCGTTCCGAATTTTGACGTTACAAATTTAAGCGATTACCTGAACAAAGAAAATTCCCCGCTTTTAAACCGTGCGCTTGCGGCGTATAATGTCGGCTCGGTATTTAAGCCCTGCGTCGCCGCGGCGGGAATTGAGTCGGGAAATGGGGACTTTTGCTACACCTGCACGGGAAGCACAAAAATAATAGACCGCTACTTTAAATGTCATAAGCGGTCGGGTCACGGGGATATGAATTTAAGAAGTGGACTTGCAAATTCCTGCAACACTTATTTTTATAACTTGGCTTTTTCGGTTGGCGGTGAGAGGATATATAACACCGCCTCCGCATTGGGATTTGGGAAAAGCATAGATATATGCAGCGGACTTTCCGCCGCTAAAGGTAATCTTCCCAAACAGGAAAGTCTTTCTAATATTGCCTATCTTGCAAATTTCAGTATAGGGCAGGGCGAATTGCTGCTTTCGCCTGTAGCTCTGCTTAATCTCTATTGCGCGATAGCGACGGACGGGTCATATAATATCCCATCGGTTGTTGAGGGTACGCTTTCGGGAGGCGCTTTTAAGCCATATGAGTCGGGCGAGCGTACAAGGGTTATGAAAAAGGAAACTGCCGCGCTTGTGCGTGAATATTTGTCCTCCGTTATAGAGGAGGGAACAGGAAAAACCGCAAAGCCCAAAACTGTTTCGGCGGCGGGAAAGACCGCTACCGCTCAGACAGGAAAATATGAAAACGGCGCGGAAATATGTGCGGGCTGGTTCTGCGGCTTTTTCCCTGCCGAGGAGCCGCAGTATACCGTTATAGTATTTTCCGAAAACACGGCAAAACAATCCGCCTCATGCGGCGAAATATTTGCCGGTCTTGCCGACAGAATAGCAGAAATAAGAGATTTAGTTTAAGGCTTTAAAGTATAATAAGCTCTATTATAAAGACCGCCACGCAGGAGCAGACGGCTACTCCGAAAAGGCTTACTCCGAAAATGCTAAGGAGTATTCCTACGATAAGGGCGGCAAGCCCCGACCATACGCTGTTTGTAGCCTCAATTATCGCGGGGAAGGTCATAACCGCAAGCGTGACATATGGTACGTAATAGAGAAAAGAACGCAGGGTAACATTGGTGATTTTTTTGCGTATAAGCGTAAGCGGCAGAACGCGTATCAGAAATGTTACCGCCGCCATAATAAATATGTAGATATAAACACTATGCCGCATCTTCATCCTCCTTTACGGGGAAAAGCAGTGCCGCCGTAAGCGATATTACAACGGTCAGAATTATAACCCGCATACCCGATGATACGGTTGAAATTACGGGAAGCTTTGAAAACGCAAGGCTTGCCGCCATTGAAATAATTACAAGCGATGCTATAACCTTGTTTTTCTTAGCGGGAGGAACAATAATAGCAAGGAACATTCCGTAAAGCCCTACGCCTAAGGCGCTTACGAGGCTTGCGGGTAGTATGTTTCCCGTAATTACCCCGAAAACAGTACCTAATGCCCAGCCCGGTATCGCAACGGTCATAGCGCCGTAATTGTAAAAGGGATTAAGCGTGCCTGTTACCGAAACTGAAATTGCGAAAATTTCGTCGGTTACATCAAACGCAACAAGTATTCTATGAATAAGCGGAGTATCGGGCGAAAGCTTTTGGCTTAACGCGCAGGACATTAAAAGATACCGCGCGTTTACAATAAGCTCTGTAAGCGCGACCTCAAGATAACCCGCGCCCGCCGCAATAAGTGTAAAACCCGCGTACCCTCCCGCAGAAGCGTTAGTAAGTGCCGAGGCGAGCCCTGCCTGGAAGGCGGTAAGCCCCGCCTTTTTCGCCACTATTCCGAGGGTGAATGCCACGGCAAAATAACCGAGCGCAATCGGTATTCCGTCGCGAAGCCCCTTTTTATACCAATCCTTATTTATTGACATCAGAATCGCCGTTCCCATAATAATATTTACATAAAATGTTATAAGCTTATATTTAGCAGCTTAACTATTGTACATACTTTTCCTTGATTAGTCAATATCGATTTTTAAATGTTTTATTTTAAAGATTAGCGGCAAATAAATAATTATTTGTCGTAACCTATTTGTTCCTATCGGTCTTAATACTTGACAAACATCGTAAAAATAAATAAAATAAATTTATATTTTTTAATAGCCATGACGGAGGAACTGAGATTCAGATGAGCAAAACAGCCATTATGACCGATACTAACAGTGGAATTACCCCTGAAACCGCAAAGGAAAACGGAATATATATTTTAAAAATGCCGTTTATTGTAAACGGCAGGGAATATACCGAATACGGCGAAATGTCATACGGCGACTTTTTTGAAGCGCTTTCCTCGGGAGCGGAGGTTTCTACCTCACAGCCGTCGCCTGCCTCGCTTACGGAAATGTGGGACAGGATTTTGGAAAATTATGAGTCGGTTGTTTATTTCCCGATGTCAAGCGGCTTAAGCGGTACCTGTGAAACCGCAAAAGCGTTTGCTTCTGACTATGACGGCAGGGTATTTGTGGTTGATAATAAGAGAATTTCCGTAACCCTATATTCCTCCGTTTTTAATGCTGCAAAGCTTGCCGATAAAGGGCTTTCCGCTAAGGAAATAGCCGAAATCGCCGAAGAGGAGGCAAGCGAGCAGAGCATTTATGTTTCGGTGAATACTCTCGAACACCTTAAAAAAAGCGGCCGTGTTACGGCGGCGGGAGCGGCGATAGGCACACTCCTTGGCATAAAGCCTGTTTTGCAGATTCAGGGAGGCAGGCTTGACGCTTATAAAAAGGTGCGCGGAATGAATGCGGCGATGAACGCTATGCTTGACGGTATTGAGAACGACCGCAGCACCCGTTTTGCGGGCAAAAATATAGAAATCCGCGCGGCATATTCGGGTAACCTTGAAACAGGAAAAGAGTGGCAGGAGCAGGTTGCAAAGCGTTTCCCGGACCTTGAAATCGGGCTCGACGCGCTTCCTATAAGCATTTCCTGTCACGTCGGCGAGGGCGCGCTCGGAATAGGTATTTCCGCGGTGCTTTAACTAACAAAATTCAAAACAGTCGGTTTGCAGTATAAATATGCGGACCGGCTGTTTTTTTGCGTTTTATTTCAAAAAAGTACATTATTTACGCATATAACCCGACATAATCCGCGCTCTTAAAAGCGTATAATTAAATTGTTCGGGAGGCGGTGCGGTTGGTAGTATACGCGGATATACTTGTAATACTTAATTTAATTGTGGACTATTTTCTCCTGTCTGCCTCTGCTGCGATTTTGCGTATAAAGCTTCCTTTTTGGCGTCAGTTGGCGGGTGCGTCGGTCGGCGCACTTTCCTCGCTTTACATATTTGCCCCTGATTTTGGCGCTTTTATAGAGATTATCTTCAGAGCCGCGGTATGTGCTGTTATGGTGCTTTGTGCCTTCGGCTTCAGAAGCGCAAAGCGTTTTTTCAGGGCGATAGGCGTGCTGTTTATTGCAGCCTGCGGCTTCGGCGGAATTATGACGGCGGTTTGGACATTATTTAAGCCCACCGGAATGACGGTTGTAAACTCGGTGGTTTACTTTAACATTTCCCCCGCGGTGCTTATCGGCGTTTCGGTTATAACATATATGCTCTTCATGCTTTTGCAAGCCGTTTTTTCAAAAACCTCCGAGCTTGCGGAAAGGTGCGATATTACCGTTACAGCAGAGGGAAAAAGCATAACTATGGAGGGAATAGTTGATACGGGAAATTCGGTAAAGGATTACCTGAGCGGTTCAGAGGTAATAATAGCCGACAGCGAATTTGTAAAAGCCCTGTTAGGCTCTGACTGCCCTGATACCGATGTAAGACTTAAAAGCCGTTACCGAATAATGCCGTTAAATACGGTCTCGGGGGGCGGAACGCTTGACGGCTTCAGATGCGACAGCGCGATTATAACCGACGGCGAACGCACGGTTAAGCTTGAAAAACCGATACTGGCAGTGTCTAAAACGCCGCTTAGAGACGATTATCAGGCGATAGTAAATCCCCAAATATTTTTTTGAAACAGGTGGGTAATAATGAAAATTAAATCAATAATATTTGCTTTTTTAATTAAAATCGGAATAGTAAAGCCAACATTTTACATAAAAGGCCCCGAAACCCTGCCGCCGCCGCTCTCCTACGAGGAGGAGCAAAAACTTTTAAGCGATGGGGACGAAAAAAGCCGCAATACCTTAATAGTGCATAATCTGCGGCTTGTGGTATACATAGCGAGAAAATTTGACTCGGCGGCGGTTAATATCGAGGACTTGATTTCGATAGGAACGATAGGCCTAATTAAGGCTGTAAACACTTTTTGCGCGGAGCGAAACATCAAGCTTGCAACCTATGCCTCAAGGTGTATCGAAAATGAAATTCTAATGTATCTGCGGAAAAATTCCTCGCGCAAAATTGAAATTTCGATAGATGAGCCGCTTAATATCGACTGGGACGGAAACGAGCTCCTGCTTTCAGATGTTTTGGGAAGCGACGCAAACGACGTCGGACGCGAAATAGAACAGGAGGACGAGAGATTTTTGCTTTTGCGCCTTGTGGAGGGGCTCCCGCCCCGTGAAAAGCAGATAATGGAAATGCGCTTCGGTATGAACGGTTATCAGGAATACACGCAAAAGGAAGTGGCTGACACCCTGGGCATTTCCCAGTCCTACATCTCAAGGCTTGAAAAAAGAATCATCGAAAAGCTTAAAAAACAGATTGAAAAGGCGATTTGAGGATGTTAAAATAATTACGGTGATGGTTTTGCAAAATAAATATAAATTCATTTTTCTTTATCTAACCGTAATAAGCCTTATTTCGGTGATTGTTTGCGTTGCGGATAAATCTCGTGCTAAAAAAGGAAAATGGCGCATAAAGGAAAGCACCCTGTTTTTGCTTTCGGCCTTGGGAGGCAGCGCGGCTATGTATATTACAATGCGGGTAATACATCACAAAACTCTGCACAAGAGGTTTATGATAGGTATTCCGCTGATTATCATAATTCAGGCGACGCTTTTAATTTCGGTTAGGTATTTCGGCATATTATAAACTCCCCCTTGAATTAAAAAACAAATAATGATAAAATAAGGAAAAGAAAATAGGGGAGGAACTTAAAATGGCTTTTTGCAATAACTGCGGAAAAGAGCTAAAGGAAAACGACAGGTTTTGCCCGTTCTGCGGCAAGGAGGTTGGAGCGCAGAATAATACATATTCCGCGCCTGAAGGAAACAATTTCAGCGATAAATTTAACGAATACGCGAGCGCTGAGGATAAAACCTGCGAATTTGAAAGTACGGACATTTCGGATAATAAGGTTTTTGCGCTACTGTCCTATATTGGAATTTTAGTGCTCGTGCCGCTGATTGCCGCGCCTAAATCAAAATTCGCGCGTTTTCACGCCAATCAGGGACTTGTGCTTTTAATCGGCGAGGTTGCATACGGAACAGTACGAGGAGTACTGCTCGGCGTTTTAAAGCTTTTAAGACGAATAACAATCTTCGGAGGTGTGTTATTCGGCCCCGTTTACTGGATTGTAAATATCGTAACGGGATTACTTTCTCTGGCTTTCCTTATCTTTGCGATTATCGGAATTATAAACGCCGCGCAGGGTAAAGCGAAGGAGCTTCCGTTTATATCGAAATTTAATATTTTAAAATAAATATCGGAACCGCACTTTATTGCTTGCCAAAGCGTTTATATATCCTATCAACAGCTTTGCAGGCAAAAATCCCGATGAATACGCCGAGAATTATTCCCGCCAGAACGTCGGTGGGATAGTGAACGTATAGGTAAAGCCTTGAAAAGGCGATAATTACCGCAAGAATGAGCGCGGGTATTCCGAGCCGTTTGTCGCGCATAATAAGTACGGTTGCCGCCTCAAAGGAGGCGAGGGTGTGACCCGAGGGAAAGGAATAGTCGGAAAGCTGAGCAATCAGAATTTCTATGCCCTCGTTTAGGTCATAAGGTCTTATGCGCCCTACAAGGTTTTTTAAAAGCAGATTGCCTATAATAAGTCCGCATATCAGCGCAAGAGCAACCGAAAAGCCAGTCTTGCGCGTTTTTTTGAATATGAGAAGCACGACCGCCGTTAAAATCCAAATAATACCGCCGTTCGCAAGGCTTGTTATCACGGGCATTACCGCGTCAAGAAACGGGCAGGCGAGATGTTCCCTTATAAAATCGAGTATTCTTAGTTCAAATCCGTTCATAAAGTCAGCTCCTTTAAAAAGAATATAACATTTTTTCTTGTGATTTGCAACACATATTGCTTGAATAAAAACTGTTTGTGTGATAGTATAATATGCGGTGAGAAAAATGATATTCGGAAAAAATAAAACTGATATGTGGCTTATCGCAGGACTCGGAAACCCGGGACTTCAGTATGAGAAAACGCGGCACAACGCGGGCTTTATGGCGGCGGACAGGCTGGCCCAAAAGCACGGCGCGCAGTTTAATAAGCATAAATTTGACGCTGTTTACGCCGATTTTAAAATAGGGGATAACCGTATTTTGCTTGCAAAACCGCAAACCTATATGAACAATTCGGGCAGTGCGGTGACGGCGCTTTTGAATTTTTATAAAATACCAACCGACCGATTGATTGTCGTGTTCGACGATATTACCCTTGATATAGGAAAATTAAGGCTTAGAAGAAAGGGCAGTCACGGCGGGCATAACGGAATAAAGGACATTATTGAGCTTACGGGAACCGACGGGATTATGCGGATAAAAATCGGAGTAGGCGAGCGGGAAAACCGCGATTACGATTTGAAGGATTGGGTTTTGGGCAAAATACCCGCTGAGCAGATGACGGAGCTTGACAAGGCGCTTGACAGAGCGGCTCTGGCGGCGGAAGAAATAATAACCCGCGGAATAGACTCCGCAATGAATAAATACAACGGATAATATGAAATTTATAAACGAAATACTGAAAAAAGACCCCGATTACGGAGGGCTTTTGCAGGCGGTTGCGCAGGAAAGACTGCCCCTTGTCTGCACGGGACTGTCGATGATTCATAAGGCGGCGGTCTCGGCGGCGCTTTACGGAGCTGTAGGGCGTAAAATTGCGGTTATTACCCACGATGAAGCGTCTGCCAATGAGCTTAAGGACGATTTAAGGTCGCTAGGACTAAACTGCTTAAACTTCCCCTCGCGCGACTACTGCATAGGGCCGCTTTCGGGCTATTCAAAGGAATATGAGCATAAAAGAACCGATACCCTGTCTAAGCTTTTAGACGGGGATTTTGACGTGGTTACAATATCTCTTGATGCGGCGGTGCAGTATACCGTGCCGCCCGAGAATTTAAGCCGCGCCCGCTTTACCCTGAAATCAGGGGACATCACGGATATTTCAGAGCTTTCCGGACGGCTTATTTCCGCGGGATATGTAAGGAGCGAACAATGCGAGGGCGCAGGGCAATTTTCGGTGCGGGGAGGAATTTTCGATGTTTTCCCCGTTAATTCCGAACAGCCCTGCCGTATTGAGTTTTGGGGTGACGAGATTGACAATATTTCGTATTTTGATACCGAAACCCAGAGAAGAACGGAAAACACCGAAAAAATAGAAATCACCCCCGCCTGCGAGGTGGTTTTCGAGCCGCAGGAGCTGATAATTAAGCTTAACAATTATCTTAAAACCGCAAAGGGGCTTACCGAAAAGCAACGGTCGGTTATTTTAAAGGATATAGAGGCGCTTAAAAACGGCATAGAGTTTTCCTATGACCGCTATATCCCTCTTATTTTTGAGGGGGGCGAGACGGTCTTCGACTATATTTCGGACGCGCTTATTGTGGTAAGCGAGAGCGGCGGCATTAACGATAGGTTTAAGTCTATGGCGGTTCAGCAGTCGGCGGATACAGATGCTTACCTTGAAGAGGGGTATCTTACCGAAAAGACCGCACGGCTCTGGCTTGATAAAACCGATTTTTGGGGCTGTGTCCCGGGTGCCGTTATTATGGAAAACTTTCCCCGCAATTCCTATGAGCTGAGGCCCCGCGACATAATTAACTTTAACTACAAGCGCTCCACCGCCTGGAGCGGTGATATAAAGGTTTTGCTTGAGGATATTTCCTTTATAAGGGAAACGGGCGGAGCGGTGGTTATTTTAGCGGGAGAGCGGCGCGCGGCGCAGGTTCTGAATGCCGAGCTTAACGAAAAGGGGATAAACAGTACTTTTAGTGAATCGCACGATTTTATGCCGTTGGGCGTGACTGTGACCGTAGGCGGACTTTCGGGCGGGTTTGAAATCCCGTCCTGCCGCTTTATGCTTATAACCCACCGCTATATCGCCTCGGAGGGCAAAAGGAAAAAGGCGAGGCCTAAAAACGGGCAGGAGATAGGCTCGCTTGACGAGTTAAGCCAAGGCGACTATGTTGTTCACGAATCCCAGGGAATAGGGGTTTTCGACGGCATTAAGCGCATTACTAACGGCGGGGTTACAAAGGATTATATTAAGATTAATTATGCCAAGGGCGACGTGCTTTATGTGCCTGTAACCCAGCTTGATTTGGTCTCAAAATATATCGGCGCGGCGACCGACGGCGGAATAAAGCTTAACCGATTAGGCGGTACCGAATGGCAGAAGACGAGAAAACGCGTCAAGGCGGCGGTGCGGGATATGGCAAAGCAGTTAACCGCGCTTTACGCCAAGCGAATGTCGGTAAAGGGCTATGCTTTCAGCCCCGACACCGATTTACAGAACGATTTTGAACGCCGCTTTGAATATGACGAGACCGACGACCAGCTTCGCTGTATAAACGAGATAAAACGTGATATGGAGCGGGAAGTCCCTATGGACAGACTGCTATGCGGAGATGTCGGCTTCGGCAAGACCGAGGTGGCGCTCCGTGCGGCGTTTAAGTGCATAAGCGAGGGCAAGCAATGCGCCCTCTTAGTTCCCACAACCATTCTTGCAATGCAGCATTACAATACTATTGTCCGCCGTTTCGGGGATATGCCCGTCACTGTGGGGCTGCTTAACCGATTTGTACCCCAAAAGGAGCAGACGAGGATTATTAACGATCTTAAATGCGGCAGACTCGATATGGTGGTCGGCACTCACAGGCTTATTTCAAAGGATATTTCCTTTAAAAACATCGGGCTTGTAATAATTGACGAGGAACAGCGGTTCGGGGTCGCACAAAAGGAGCGGCTAAAGGAGCTTTATCCCTTTGTGGATATATTAACCCTTAGCGCAACCCCCATTCCCCGCACCCTTAATATGGCGCTTTCGGGGCTTAGGGATATGTCCTCGATTGACGAAGCCCCGGGCGACCGCCACCCCGTGCAGACCTATGTTCTTGAGTATAATTTGGGTGTTATTACCGACGCGATAAACAAGGAGGTTCGCCGCGGGGGACAGGTTTATTATCTGCACAACCGCGTTGAGAGTATTGAACGCTGTGCGGCTTCTCTTAAGGCGAGACTTCCCGATATCAATATAGGAATAGCCCACGGACAGATGGGCGAGGACGAGCTTACCGAGGTTTGGCGAAAGCTAATTGAGCACGAAATCGATTTGCTTGTATGCACCACTATAATCGAGACGGGGGTTGACGTGCCTAACGCTAACACCCTTATAATCGAGGAGGCGGACAAAATGGGGCTTGCCCAGCTCCACCAGCTAAGAGGCAGGGTGGGGCGCTCGCCACGCCGCGCCTACGCCTATTTCTGCTTCCGTATGGGTAAACAGCTTTCGGATGTTGCCGCAAAGCGGCTTGAGGCTATAAGAGAATTTACCGAGTTCGGCTCGGGCTATAAAATTGCCCTGCGCGACCTTGAAATAAGGGGGGCGGGCAGCATTTTAGGCGGCGATCAGCACGGAAATATGGAGTCGGTCGGGTACGATATGTACCTGAAGCTCCTAAACGAGGCGGTAAACGAGGAAAACGGCGCGCCTATAGAAGACGATATTCCCTGCACGGTTGACCTTAACATTTCTGCGCATATTCCCGAAAGGTATATCGAGTCGCTCCCCGCAAGGCTCGGAATTTACAAACGAATAGCGGCCATAAGGAACGACGACGACGCAAGCGACGTTATAGACGAGCTGTGCGACCGCTTCGGCGATCCGCCCGCGGCGGTTATAGGGCTTATAGATATAGCGCTCCTTAGAAACAAAGCGGCGGCGGCTAAAATCACCGAGATTACAGGCACTTCGAACACCGTGATACTGCACATAACCTCGATTGAACCCGAGGTTATGCACAAGCTTTCGGATTATTTCGGCAGCCGCTTTTCGCTTAATGCTACGGATAAGCCCGTTTATACTATACGGCTGAATAAAGGACAGAAAATGTCCGACCTTGCGGCGGAGATTTCTGCGGCATTATAAATTTACAATTTTTTAGTAGACATTTGTTAATGATTGATATATAATTAATACATTAAGCTCTTATGGAGGAATAAAGATGAAGAATATTAAAAGAGTTTTCGCTTTGGCGTTAGTTCTTGTTATGGCGCTTGCGGTTGCCGCCTGCCACCCGAAGGACGAGGTCGCGGTTAAAATAGGTGATGTTGAGTTCACCTCCGCGTATTATATGTGCGCTCTTATTAACGCCGATTCCGAAGCAAAATCCAAGGTGCAGGAAGGACTCTCCGAGGACGAATCCTCCGAAGATGTCGATTATTATTCAAAGAAGATTGACGATAAGGATTTTGTGACCTGGGTTGAGGACACAGCTATGGATTCTCTAAAGGAAATCGCCGCTTATAAGACCCTTTGCAAGGAAAATAAGCTTGAAATTTCCGAGGAGGATGCCGCTAACGCAGAAAGCTATGCTTCTTATTACTGGTCAAGCTACGGCTATTCGAGCTATTTTGAGCCGAACGGCGTAGGTCAGAGCACATATACACAGTATATGAAGGATTCATATTATTCAAGCCTTTATTTTGAGCATCTCTACGGTAAAGAGGGCGAAAAGGAAATCGCCGCCGATACCGTAAAGACCAAAATGTATGAGAATTTTATTATCGCAGACCTTATAGAGGCAAGCTTTTCGAGTAAAAGCGATGACGAAATAACAGCGCTTAAGGAGCAGTTTAACGGCTATTTAACCGACCTCCAGAAGGGTAAGAAGACCTTTGAGGAGGTTTATAAGGAATATAACGGCACGACAGAGGAAACCGAGGAAGAAACCGAGTCGGACGAGCCCCAGCCCAAGGATAAATATGCGACCGTTTTGGGAGCAAAGGACACGGCTTACGCTTCCGATCAGTATGAAGCCGTAAAGGCTATGGCGACAGGCGAGGTTAAGCTTATTGAGCTTGATGATAACGCGGGTCTCGTGCTTGCTGTAAAGCAGGATATTACTGCCGATTCCTATTATCTTGATACCCTTGATATGACAACGCGCCATCTTATCGCCGATGAGGAATTTGAAAAGGATATCAAGGACTATGCCGCAAAGCTTGACTGCAATATTAATAATTATGCAATCAAGCAGTTTAAGGTTAAAAAGATTAAGGAGCCGTCTGCTTCATAATTAATTATATTTCAGTTGAATTTGATTTAAAAAAGAAACCACCGATCGGTGGTTTCTTTTATTCGAAAGACATTATACTGCTCATATCGTAAAGTCCCGCTTTTTTTCCGCATAGGAATTTTGCGGCGCGAACCGCCCCAACGGCGAAGACTTCCTTTGACTGTGCCTGATGGGAAATGGTTACAACCTCATCGTGACCCGCAAAAATCACATCGTGTTCGCCGACTATTGTGCCGCCGCGGACAGAATGAATACCGATTTCGTTTTTAGGCCTTTTACGGCGTACGGAGTGTCGGTCGTACTCGTAATTAAGGGTATCTCCGAACACCGAATTAACGGTGTTTGCAAGCATTATTGCTGTGCCCGAGGGCGCGTCAAGCTTTTGGTTGTGGTGCTTTTCAATAATTTCAATATCAAAGCCGTCGCCCAAAATCTGCGCCGCCTTTTTCGCAAGGCTGGCTATAAGATTTACGCCCAGCGACATATTAAAGGAAAAGAAAATCGGCACTTTTTCTGCCGCCGCCTTAATTTTTTCAATCTGTGTATCGCTGTAGCCTGTGGTAGCGATTACAGCGGGGGTATTGCTACCGACCGCGTAATCGATAAGACTGTCAAGCAGGGCGGGGTTTGAAAAATCGATAATCACATCCGCATTTACGTTTATATCAGCAAAAGACGAAAAAATCGGAAAGTTCTCTCCGTTGTTAATTTTATCGACCCCTGCGACAATTTGTATTTCGCCGTCAGCCTCGGCGGCTGCGGAGACAAAACCTCCCATCTTTCCCGAAGCACCGCAAAGAATAGCCTTTATCATTAATTTCACATCCTGAACTTTATAAAATATAATTTATAGACACCCGCACTCCCTAAGTTTGGCCTTCAGGTTTTCGAGAGCCATTTCCTCCATAGGATAAAGGGGCAGTCTGCACGGTCCCGCGGCAAGCCCTAAAAGATTCATCGCCGCTTTAACGGGTATTGGGTTTACATCGCTGAAAAGCGCGTTCATAAGCCCTGTGTACTTAATTTGAAGCTCCGCCGCCTCCCGAGTGTTTCCGTTCAAATAATCCGCGCATATTTCGTGCATAACTTGTGGCAGAAAGTTTGACATTACCGAAATAACGCCGATACCGCCAAGCGACATAATCGGCACAGTCTGATCATCGTTTCCCGAATAAAAATCAAGGTCGTCGCCGCATAAGTAACGGGTCTTAGCAACCGAGGCAAGGTCGCCGTTAGCTTCCTTTGTAGCCACAATATTCGGGTGCTTTGAAAGCTCCTTATATGTTTCGGGTTTAATAGCAACCCCCGTGCGGGAGGGTACATTGTAAAGAATAATCGGCTTGTTTACGCGGTCCGCAATATAATTGTAGTGGGCTACAAGTCCGCGCTGAGAGGTTTTGTTATAATAGGGCGTGACCATTAAAAAGGCGTCCGCTCCCGCTTTTTCAGCATCGGCGCAAAGACCTACCGAATAAACGGTATCGTTACTTCCGGTACCCGCAATAAGGGGAACTCTGCCCGCGTTTGCCTTTGCGGCGGTCTCGATAACCTTTACATGCTCATCATAGCCAAGTGTGGATTTTTCCCCCGTAGTACCGCAGATAACAAGTGCGTCAATGCCACCCTTAATCTGCTCGTCAACAAGGGAGGAAAGGCGGCTGAAATTAACGCTTCCGTCCTCGTTCATAGGTGTGATAAGCGCGGTTGCGGCACCTGTGAATACTCTTTTTTTCATAAAAGACCACTCCTTTTAAAAAGTGAATCAGTCCATCCAGCCCTTAGCGCAAAGCAGCTCTGCCAACAGCACAGCGCCACCCGCGGCTCCTCTTAAAGTATTGTGAGAAACACAGACAAACTTATAGTCATACTGCGTATCCTCGCGAAGTCTGCCGACAGAAACCGCCATACCGCCCTCTAAATCGCGGCAAAGCTTTGTCTGGGGCATATCGTCCTCGGTGTAATAGTGGAGGAACTGCTTGGGCGCGTGGGGAAGGGAGAGCGCCTGCGGCTCGCCTGAATAGCTGTTCCAAATATCGATTATTTCGTCCTTTGCGGGTTTCTTTTTAAAATCAACGAATACCGCGGCTAAATGACCGTCCGAAACAGGCACGCGTATGCACTGCGCAGTAAATTTCGGGTCGCTTGCGGGTACGATTTCACCGTTTTCAATCTTGCCCCAGATTTTAAGAGGCTCTTTTTCGCTCTTTTCTTCCTCACCGCCGATGTAGGGGATTACATTGTCTACCATTTCGGGCCAGCGTTCAAAGGTTTTGCCCGCCCCGGAAATCGCCTGATAGGTGCATACAAGCACCCTTTCGATTCCGTACTTTTCGTCAAGGGGATAGAGCGCGGGAACATAGCTTTGAAGAGAGCAGTTGGATTTAACCGCGATAAAGCCGCGCTTTGTGCCCAGTCTCTTTCTTTGAGCAGTTATAATCTCAGCGTGGTCGGCGTTTATTTCGGGAATAATCATCGGCACATCGGGCGTGAAGCGGTGGGCGCTGTTGTTGGAGATAACAGGGCACTCGTGCTTTGCATATTTTTCCTCAAGCGCCTTTATCTCGTCCTTTTTCATATTGACGGCGCAGAAAACAAAATCAACCGCCGCGGTGATTTTTTCAATGTCGGCTTCTGCGTCAAAGACGGTAATATCCTTTAAATTCTCAGGAATCGGAGCCTTCATAGCCCAGCGCTTGCCAATTGCCTCCTCATAGGTTTTACCCGCGGAAGACGAGCTTGCCGCAAGAGCCGTAACATTAAACCACGGGTGATCGTGAAGTAAAAGCGCAAAGCGCTGACCTACCATTCCCGTAGCTCCGATGATACCAACATTGTACTTTTTCATTTGTAATACATTCCTTTCGCAAACATATTTGCAAATTCGGGCTTGATATATATTGAAAATTGCAATATAATTAAACCGTTGCTGAAACTAATATGCATTTGCTGTATTCTTTTCAATTAATCATAACATTGCAAATAATGTTTGTCAATTTATTTTATGCGAAATAAAGAGGAAAGTTTTATAATATTATGAAAACAAGCGATTTTTTTTACAATTTACCCGAGGAGCTTATCGCCCAAACCCCAATAGAGCCGCGAAATATGTCGAGGCTTATGGTTTTGTCAAAGAAAGACGGCACCGTATCGCACAATCACTTCTATGATTTGCCTAAATTTCTTAAAAAGGGCGACTGCCTTGTCCTTAACGACACCCGCGTTCTGCCCGCGAGACTTTACGGAGTAAGGGAGGATACGGGCGCGGTTGTGGAGTTTGTTATGCTCCGACAGCACGGGAATAAGCTTTGGGAGTGTCTTGCCGGTCCCGGCAAAAAGGCGAAAGCCGGTTATAAATTCAAATTTTCGGACAAGCTTAAAGCCGAGGTTACCGAAGCTTTAGAAGATGGCAACCGAATGATAGAGTTTACCTGCGACGGGGATTTTTTTTCGGTGCTTGATGAAGTAGGGCAGATGCCCCTGCCGCCTTATATAAAGGAAAAGCTTACGGATAAGGAACGGTATCAGACCGTTTATTCAAAGGAGGCAGGCTCCGCCGCCGCTCCGACTGCCGGACTGCATTTTACAAAGGAAATGCTGAATGATATTAAAAATATGGGTGTAAATATTGCTTATGTTACGCTCCATGTGGGGCTTGGTACATTCCGTCCGGTAAAAACCGATGATATTACCGAGCATAAAATGCATTCGGAGCATTATTATATCCCCGAGGAAGCCGCCGAAATCATAAATAGTACTAAGAAAAACGGCGGCAGAGTTATCTGTGTGGGGACAACCTCCTGCAGAACGCTTGAAAGCTGCGCCGCAAAATACGGAGAGATACGTGCTTGTTCAGGAGACACCGATATTTTTATTTATCCGGGCTTTAATTTTAAGTGCATGGACGCGCTGATAACCAACTTCCACCTGCCCGAAAGCACCCTTATAATGCTTGTTTCCGCTTTTGCGGGCTATGAAAATACAATGAACGCCTACAATACCGCCGTTAAAGAAAAATACAGATTTTTCAGCTTCGGCGATGCAATGTTAATTGTTTAGATTCGATATATAAATATATTTTTTTCTGATGTTATTTGTGTATAATTGCCAATTGGTAAAGCAATTTTGCCGATTGGTAATTTATTTTAGGTAGCAGTTAAGCCAAATAATTACACTTTTTGCGAAAAGTAAATTGAAATTCCTATTGACAATATCACGATATCGTGATATAATATGATGAAGAAAAAATCGGAGGTGTCGATATGCCTGTTTTATCAAGATTTTACGGAATAATCATTCGTATGTACTTTTTACAGAAAGAACATAATCCGCCACATATTCACGCAATATATAACGATGATGTAGCTGCAATCGATTTTATGTCCGGAAAAGTGTTAGAAGGCTATTTACCTCCCAAGGCGCTTGCAATGGTGCAGGAATGGATTGGATTGCATCAAGACGAATTGAAAGAGATTTGGGAAACGCAGAATTTCAAGAGCATTTCACCGCTTGAATAAGGGGGTATCTATCTATGTTTCACAAAATCAAAAATGTTGCGGCTATTCCGGATTATCGATTGAGTGTTCAATTTTGCGAGGGTGTTACAAAAATTTATGATGTGAAGCCATTATTTGAACAGTTACCTGTTTTCAGCACTTTGAAAAATGAAGAAGAATTTTTCGGCGTAACTGTTGACGTGGGCGGTTACGGTATCATTTGGAATGATGATTTGGACCTTTCCTGTGATGAACTTTGGGAAAATGGTGTTCAGGTAGATACTCCATTTGACGGGCTTATAGCTTTCGGCGATGCTACCGAGCTTTGGGGACTGAACGAAAGTACGCTCCGCAAAGCGGTTGCTTACGGTAAACTTGTCAATGGAGTTGATGTATGTAAATTCGGTAAGCAATGGGTGGTTTCATCGGAAGCAATGAAGCGGGAGTACGGTGCTGCCGGCAAGCAAAACATTACCAATCGGTAAGGCTTTGTTACCAATCTTTTATCCCGTAAACATCGTTGACGCTATGCTTATTGAATAAGGAGTAAAAATGTACAAGCTATTAAAACAAGAGGGAAGCGCTCGCCGCGGCGAGTTTATCACCAATCGTGGCACGGTGCAGACGCCCGCATTTATGAACGTCGCTACGGCGGCGGCGATAAAGGGGGCTGTTTCCGCAGAGGATTTAAAAACGCTCGGCTGTCAGGTAATGCTTTCAAATACCTATCATTTGCATGTGCGTCCGGGGGACGAAATTATTAAGAAGTGCGGCGGACTTCACAGGTTCACAACCTGGGACGGTCCGATTTTAACCGACAGCGGCGGCTTTCAGGTCTTTTCGCTGGCAAGCCTTCGCAATATTGCCGAGGAGGGTGTAACCTTTGCCTCGCATGTTGACGGCAGGCGTATTTTTATGGGACCCGAGGAAAGTATGACGATTCAGTCAAACTTAGGCTCTACAATAGCAATGGCATTTGACGAGTGTGTGGAAAATCCAGCCGAGCATTCCTATTCAAAGCAGTCCTGCGAAAGAACGACCCGCTGGCTTATCCGTTGTAAGCAAAAAATGGCGGAGTTAAACCGTATGGAGGGTACTGTCAACCCCGAACAGCTGCTTTTCGGGATTAATCAGGGCTGTACCTATAAAGACCTTAGAGTAGAGCATATGAAACAGATTGCCGATTTAGACCTTGACGGCTACGCCATAGGCGGTCTTGCAGTCGGCGAGCCTACAGAGGTTATGTACGATATTATAGAGTGCGTAACTCCTCATATGCCGAAAAATAAAATTCGTTATTTAATGGGTGTCGGAACTCCCGCTAATATTCTGAACGCTGTTGAGCGCGGAGTTGACCTTTTCGACTGTGTAATGCCCAGCCGCAACGCGCGTCACGGACACCTTTTTACTTCAAAGGGCATCATAAATCTTAACAATAAGAAGTATGAAACCGATATGTCGCCTATTGACGAAAACTGCGGCTGTCCCGTCTGCAGAAAATACAGCAGAGCGTATATCAGACATCTCTTAAAAAGTCAGGAAATGCTCTCGCAAAGGCTTGCGGTTATGCATAACCTCTGGTTTTATAACAAGCTTATGGAGGATATAAGGGATGCGCTTGACAGGGGAGAATTTGCACGATTTAAGGCAGAAAAAGAAATAATTCTTTCCACAAGGATATAATTTACTTGCAAATGCGGAAAAAATAGGATATAATAGCATTATTAGCTATTTGGAGGGCAATTTAAATGAATTTTAATTTCTACAATTTGGAGACATCTTCCGCCGCCTCAGGCGCATCGGGCGGAGGTATGCAGAGTATGATCGTTATGGTCATATACCTTGCCGTGATTTTCGGCGCTATGTATCTTTTGCTTATACGTCCCCAGCGCAAAAAGCAGAAGGAAGAGAAAAAAATGCGCGAAAACCTTATGGTGGGCGACGAGATAGTCACTATCGGGGGTATTTACGGCCGCGTTATCTCTCTTAAGGAGGATACTATCGTAATTGAATCTAACAGCGACCACAGTAAGCTTACGGTTGCACGCTGGGCGCTCCAGTCAAATCTGACGGTTCACGACGATACTGCTTCAAAATAAAACTAATCGTAATAAGTTTTGTCCCTCCTGAATATACTTTACTATTCGGGAGGGATTTTTATGAGCAAAGACGCGCTTTACGGTGCAGGTAAAAAAGGTTATTTTAACTATATTATAGGATTCGTTATTGGGTTTGTCATCGCCGCGGCGTTTATCGCGGTTTTTGCGCTTGTAATGTATCTTTCGGGCGCGGCTTCAAAATACGCCCCGGTTTTCGCAACAATTTCAGTGGCTGCCGGCAGCTTCGCTTCAGCGCTTTTTACGGCTCGCAGGCAGGGAAACCGCGGTTGGCTCGTCGGTGCCGCAATCGGCGGAATTGCCTTTATAATCATTACCTTAATATCGCTTCTTATTAACCGCACAGGGGTTACCCTTAATACGCTGTTTCATTTTATCATTATAATGCTTTCGTCGATTATCGGCGGTATTATCGGCGTAAATAAAGGAAAAAGTCATAAATATATATAAAATAGGAATTAAAACAGCTTTTGCTCCCTTATGCTAAGGCTTTTTGCCTAATAGTATCGGGGAGTTATTTTGTTGAATATAAAATTTATGTATTGTCAATAATATGTTATGGTACAATAGATAGGTAACAAAATAAAAAGAAAATTCATCTCAAATA
>URGJ01000016.1 GCA_900547445.1 uncultured Oscillospiraceae bacterium
TGCACTCAAATTTTCATTTTATCTCTTTACCCCAACTATTGACAAAGAGCCTAAATTCAATACTTTTTTACCGTAAAATCGCCGCCGGTGCTGTCAGCTTCAAATTTTGCCGAGCAGTCATCGCAGATGTGCCTTCCGTTTTTCTTAGTAAGCGGCAATTCGGAGTTAAGGTCTCCGCTTACCGTATCAAACTTGAGCAAAAAGCCGTTGCTTTCGGGGAGAATAACCGTAACATTTCCGCTTACCGTATCGGTTTCAAGCCCTTTAAGCGGTACGTAATATCGTAATATACCTTAAAAGTCAGGTATATTAAAAAATAAATTATAATTATTATTAAAAATAGCAACAGGTTTTATAATTCAGAGGTTTAAAATATAAAAAACACTTGATTTTTCGGGCAATACAAGTTATAATGACTATAGAATATCGACCTATACGGAGATGTCGCCTAGTCCGGTCGAGGGCGCACGATTGGAAATCGTGTAGCTCGGAAACGAGCTCGAGAGTTCGAATCTCTCCATCTCCGCCAGTCGAGTGCCTCGACACGCAGACGCGTATCGGGGCTTATTCTTTTATTAGGCTTTATCTCTCGCGTTTAAGCGGCATTTTTTGTTCTGCACCTTATCCGCTTTTATTGGCGTATTTGGTGTCTTGAAACATTGAGACAGAAGAAACAGCAAATAATTAAGTTTATATTACGGCTCTTTTAGGCTCTAACTATTGTAAATCAGCCTAAAAAACGCAAACAGCGCGAGGGGGAAGACCCTCGCGCTGTTCATTCTTTTTTAGTACACACATTATCGGCGCAAAATACGGAATTTGCCGTATATGCCTTTAGGCTGCGCCGTGCCCAATGTGAGTACTAAACCTTTTTATGACGGATTGCGCCGCCATTTGAGAGTTATATCAACTCGATAATCGCCATTTCAGCGGCATCGCCGCGGCGCGGACCGGTTTTAACAATCCGACAGTAACCGCCGTTTACATCCTTGTACTTAGGAGCAATTTCGTTGAAGAGCTTGCTTACAACGTTCTCCTTTGTAATGAACGCCATCGCCTGACGCTTGTTGTTCAGGGTGTTATCCTTAGCGAGTGTAATATACTTCTCTGCCATTGATCTTACTTCTTTGGCGCGGGTCACAGTAGTCTCTATTCTGCCGTTTTCAAGCAGATAGGTTACCATAGCTCTAAGCATAGCGGTCCTGTGATCGCTGGTTCTTCCGAGTTTACGGGTTCCCGGCATTTCTATTCACTCCTTAACAGTGTGATTTTGCTTTAATGCTTTATTCGTCGTCGTGTTTGAGGGTAAAGCCAAAGGAATTCAGCTTTGCAATAACCTCTTCAAGCGACTTGCGGCCCAAGTTCCTTACCTTCATCATATCCTCTTCGGACTTGTTGATAAGATCTTCAACCGTATTGATACCTGCACGCTTCAGGCAGTTGAAGCTGCGGACAGATAAATCCAGTTCATCGATGGTAAGATCGAGAACCTTCTCCTTCTCGTTTTCACTCTTTTCCGCCATAATGCTTTGTCCCTCGCAGGCTCCCTCAGTAAGGTCAAGGAACAGTTCAAAATGCTCAATAAGCACCTTGGCGGACATTGAGACCGCCTCATTTGCTCTGATAGAGCCGTCTGTCCAAACCTCAAGCGTAAGCTTGCCCTTATCGGTGACATTGCCGACACGGGTATTGTCAACCGTAAAGTTAGCCTTAAGCACGGGCGTATAGATGGAATCAACGGGAATTACACCGATTACGTTCTGCGCCGATCTGTTTTGCTCGGCAGGTACATAGCCTCTGCCCTTATCGAGAGTCATCTCCATATTGAGCTTTGCTCCCGCGTCTAGGGTGGCAATATACATATCTGGGTTTAATATTTCAACCTCGGAATCGGCTTTGATTGAAGCTGCAGTTACCACGCAGGGGCCCTCCGCTTCAATATAAATCTTTTTCGCCGTATCGGCATGGAGCTTTGCAATCAAACCCTTGATGTTGAGGATAATTTCGGTTACGTCCTCTTTAACGCCGGGAATGGTGGAAAACTCATGCACAACACCGTCAATTTTGACCGAAGTGACGGCAACGCCGGGCAATATTGATAAAAGCACGCGTCTCATACTGTTGCCGAGAGTTGTGGCATAGCCTCTCTCAAGAGGCTCCATTACGAATTTGCCGTATGTGCCGTCGGGTGTCAGTTCTGCGGTATCTATTCTGGGCTTTTCAATTTCTATCATTTAAAAGCTCCGTTTCTCCGTACTGTATTTTTTATGCCGCCGCGTCCGTACGGGGAACGCGGTGGAAGGCTGACGAAAGCCAGCCTAAGTCTATTACTTAGAATAGAACTCAACAATGAGCTGCTCGTCAACAGGAGCCTCAATCTGGTCTCTTGTCGGAAGAGCGATAACCTTTGCCGTAAGCTGGTCGCGGTTGATGTCGATCCACTGCGGAACAGGTCTTGCGCTGTTAGCATCGACAACCGCCTTTATCTTCTCGCTCCCGCGGCTCTTCTCGCAGATGGAAACAACGTCGCCTGCCTTTAAGAGATATGAAGCAATGTCAACACGCTTGCCGTTTACCTCAAAATGACCGTGACCTACAAGCTGGCGTGCTTCCGCTCTTGAAGAAGCGAAACCAACCCTGTATACAACATTATCGAGACGGCTTTCAAGTATTCTTAAAAGGTTGTCGCCCGTAATGCCCTGCTTTCTTTCAGCAATTTCAAAATAATGATGGAACTGATTTTCCTGAACACCGTAGAAACGTCTTGCGGTCTGCTTAGCTCGAAGCTGCATACCGTATTCAGACGTCTTTTTTCTGCCCTGACCGTGCTGACCGGGAGCGTAGCCCCTTAAAGCCACAGAGCATTTATCCGAGTAGCAGCGCTCGCCCTTGAGGAACAGCTTTTGACCCTCGCGGCGGCAAAGTCTGCAAACTGCACCGGTATATCTTGCCATCTATTACACCTCCAAAATTTTAACTGCAATTAAATTGCAAACATAAAGTATTAACCGATTATACGCGTCTTCTCTTGGGAGGACGGCAGCCGTTGTGCGGAATCGGGGTTACGTCCTTAATAAGACTAACCTCAAGACCCGCGGTCTGCAACGCGCGGATAGCCGCCTCGCGTCCTGCTCCCGGACCCTTAACGTACACTTCAACAGTCTTAAGACCGTGCTCCATTGCAGCCTTAGCCGCGGTTTCAGCCGCGCTCTGCGCCGCAAACGGAGTAGACTTTCTTGAACCTCTGAAACCTAATTCACCGGCGGACGCCCAGGAAAGAGCGTTGCCCTGAGTATCGGTGATGGTAACGATAGTATTGTTGAAGGTAGACTGGATATGGGCTGAGCCACGTTCGATATTCTTTTTCTCACGGCGACGGCGTGTAGCTGTCGTCTTGCCCTTTGCAGTAGCCATATTATCTTCCTCCTACTTATTTCTTCTTGTTAGCTATGGTCTTCTTAGGACCCTTGCGTGTACGCGCGTTGGTCTTAGAGCGCTGTCCTCTTACGGGCAGACCCTTTCTGTGGCGCAGACCGCGATAGCTTCCGATTTCGATAAGTCTCTTGATGTCAAACGCGATGGTACGGCGACGGTCGCCCTCAACCTGAAGGTTATGGTCGATGTATTCACGTAGCTTGGAAATATCGTCCTCGGTTAAGTCCTTGACGCGGGTATCGGGATTGATTCCTGTGTCTGCAAGGATTTTTTTAGATGTTGTAAGACCGATTCCGAAGATGTAGGTGAGTCCTATTTCGACCCGCTTCTCGTTCGGAAGATCAACACCAGCAATTCGTGCCATTTATCAAAGCACCTCCATATTTTTTACTCTCGCGCAATTAACCCTGACGCTGTTTGTGCTTGGGGTTTTCGCAGATAACCATTACCTTGCCCTTGCGCTTGATAATTTTGCATTTTTCGCAAATCTTTTTTACAGAAGGTCTGACTTTCATTCGATTTTGCCTCCTTTAAATTTTTGACTGTTATTTGCTTCGCCAGGTTATACGGCCCTTTGAAAGGTCGTACGGAGACATTTCAACAGTCACCTTGTCACCCGGCAGTATGCGAATGAAATTCATACGCAGCTTGCCTGAAATGTGAGCAAGAATTACATGTCCCCCCTGAATTTCTACCTTGAACATTGCGTTAGGCATTGCTTCAACAACTACGCCCTCAAGCTCTATCATATCCTCTTTGGACATCTCGGCTCCTCCTTTATAAAACGGAATCTCTGTAAACCGCGAGAGCGCGTCTCAGCGATTTATCTGTACTGTAACTGCTTTTACCGAGCACGGTATTTGTAAGCGCTAAATGCTTTGGATTTTTCCGTTTAGGTCTTTCGAGCGGACGCTCCTTTCCGTCGCAGACGTAAAGAAAACCGTCCTCCTCCTTTACAACCACAAGGAAATATCCCTTATCCCGCCCGGATTTTGAACAAACTACGCGTCCTACCATAACAAGTCCTCAAATTAAGGTCATAATCTTAGGACCGTCGGCGGTTATCGCAACCGTATGCTCAAAATGTGCGGATAATGACCCATCCTTGGTTAAAACAGTCCACCCGTCGGGCTGTACCTCGACGCCCGCGCACCCCGCGTTGACCATCGGCTCAATAGCGATTGTCATTCCCGGAATTAAGCGGACGCCCCTGCCCGGAGTGCCGAAATTCGGAACCTCGGGAGCTTCGTGCAGGTGAGTGCCCACACCGTGACCGACAAACTGACGGACAACCGTGTAACCCCTCGCCTCGACATACGCCTGCACCGCGTGACCTATATCACCGATTCTGCCGCCCGCACGTGCCGCTTTTATGCCCTCGTAAAGGCTTTCGCGTGTCGCGTCCATCAGCCGCTTCGCTTCAGGAGAAATATCCCCACAGGCGAAAGTGGCGGCATTATCGCCGTGATACCCGTCAAACTTAGCTCCGAGGTCGATACTTACTATATCGCCCGAGCGAAGCTTTCGCTTAGAAGACGGTATGCCGTGAATCACTTCGTTGTTGATTGATATACAGGCGGTAGCGGGATAGCCCTCGTAGTTCTTAAAGTTGGGCTCTCCCCCCTGACTTCGGATATATTCCTCCGCCAGACGGTCAAGCTCAGCCGTGGTAACCCCGGGCTCCACCGCTTTGCCGGCTGTTTGTAAGGCTCCGGCCGATATTCTGCAGGCTTCCTTCATAATGTTAAGCTCGCGGCCGGTTTTAAGCACTATCATACCTGATTCTCCAGTGCGTCAAGCACAAGGCGGGTGGTGTCCTCAACCTTATCCTGACCCTCCACAATAATCAGCTTGCCGCAGCTATTGTAAAAATCTTTGAGCGGCTCGGTCTGCTCGTGATAGACGTGAAGTCTGTTCTTTACCGTCTCCGGCTCGTCATCCTTGCGGATTACAAGATCTCCGCCGCACAGATTGCAGACGCCCTCTACCTCGGGCTTTTTATACTCGGTGTGATAGCTCGCGCCGCATTTTTCACAAACGCGTCTGCCCGACATACGCTTTACGATTTCCTCGTCTGCTACCTCAATGGAGAGGGCGGCGTCAATCACAAAGCCCATATCGTCAAGCGCAACCGCCTGCGGAATCGTACGCGGGAAGCCGTCTAAAATGTAGCCTTTCTTACAGTCGGCTTCGCTCAAGCGCTCCTTGATAATGCCGATAACGACATTATCGGGAACAAGCTCGCCCGCGTCAATGTATGATTTTGCTTTAAGTCCCATTTCTGTACCGTTTTTAAGGGCAGCACGGATAATGTTGCCGGTCGAAATGGTCGGAATGTTGTATTTTTCGGAGATTATCTCCGCCTGGGTGCCTTTTCCCGCACCGGGCGCTCCTAAAAGAATAAGCTTCATGTTACTTCTCCTTATTCTCAATCAAGAAATCCCTTGTAATGACGCATCATCATCTGAGATTCAAGATTGCGAACCGTGTCAAGCGCAACTCCGACCATAATCAGTACCGATGTACCGCCAAGCGAAATATTAATTCCGCCGACAGAGCCGATAACGATAGGAAGAATAGCAATTACGCTTAAGAAAAGCGCGCCCATAAGGGTAATTCTTGACAGGATTTTTGAAATAAAGTCCGATGTGGGCTTTCCTGGGCGTATTCCGGGGATTGCGCCGCCCTGCTTACGCAGATTGTTAGCCATTTCAATCGGATTAAACTGGATTGTTGCGTAGAAATACGCAAATCCGATAATCAGAAGGAAATATACCACCGCGTAAAAAATTCCGCGTACGCTGAAGAGCGACAAAGCCTTATACCAGAAGTTTTCCTGATTTTTCATAAAGGAAAGAATCATTGTCGGCAGCATAAGAATCGAAGAGGCAAAGATTATCGGCATAACGCCCGACATATTTACCTTAATCGGTATATGCGTGTTCTGACCGCCGTACATCTTGTTGCCAACGACGCGCTTAGCGTACTGAACGGGGATACGGCGCTCCGCCTCGGTCATCCAAACGATAAATACGATTACCGCAAGGAATAGAAGTACTATTCCGACAACCGCTAATTTACGGTCTAGCTTCCAGTAAGAAACCAGCATATTGAACGCCTGCGGACCGCGGGAAAGAATACCCGCGAAGAGCAGTATGGAAATACCGTTGCCGATACCCTTAACGTCAATCTGCTCGCCCAGCCACATTACAAGCGCCGAGCCTGCCGTAAAGGCGAGTACTATAACAAACGCTGCGAAAACAACAGCGCCGCCCGACACGCTTAAATAGTTGCTGTTCTTTAAATAGAAGAAATATGCCGTACCCTGAATAAGCGCTAAAAGAACCGTTGTATATCGGGTAATCTGAGCCAACTTCTTCTGTCCCTCTTCTCCCTCTTTCTGCAAACGCTCAAGATAGGGGATAGCAACGCATAGAAGCTGAATTATAATAGAGGAGTTGATGTACGGGGTAACCGACATTGCGAAGATAGCACCGTACTCAAGACCGCCTCCTGTTAAAATTGACAGGTAGCTGAAAAATTCATTTGTAGCTCCCGATTCGGTGGCGGATTTCAGCGCCGCTACGTCAATGTAGGGCACGGGAATTACCGAACCGATACGGAAAATTAAAATGATGAAAACGGTAAAAAGAATCTTATTGCGAATTTCTTTTACTTTCCAGGCGTTTCTTAATGTTTCTAACATCAGATCACCTCAGCCTTTCCGCCTACGGAATTAATTTTCTCAGCGGCAGACGCGGAGAAAGCGTTGAGCTTAACGGTGAGCTTCTTTGTGAGCTTGCCGTTGCCTAAAACCTTAACGGGAAGGTTAGCTTTCTTTATGATTCCCTTATCAGCCAAGACATGAGCGTCAACAGTCGCGCCGTCCTCGAACACTTCAAGAGCGGAAAGGTTAATTGCTGACCATTCCTCGGCAAAAATGTTATTGAAGCCGCGCTTCGGAATTCTTCTCTGGAGCGGCATCTGACCGCCTTCAAAGCCGGGTCTCATACCGTGACCCGCACGGGCTTTCTGACCCTTGTGTCCCTTGCCGGCTGTTTTTCCGTTTCCCGATCCGTGGCCTCTGCCTATGCGCTTCGCCTCTTTGGTAGAGCCGAAAGCCGGAGCTAATTCATGCATTTTCATTGTTCGCACCTCCTTGCTTAATTAGCGCGGTTAAACCGCATTTCCGCAAATGTTTTGCGGAGAAAAGGATTATTTTGCTTCGCTTACCTCGATAAGATGAGCAATCTTATTAATCTTACCCTTGGTCTGAGCGTTGTCAGGCTGAATTTTCTCATCGCCGATTTTGAAGAGACCGAGAGCGTTAGCGGTAGCAATCTGATCCTTTTTAGCACCTATTGTGCTCTTTACCAGCTTTATTTTAAGGCCGGCAGCCTTCTTTGTTGCCATAACGCTGCTCCTCCTTAACCTATGATTTCCTTGGCGGACTTGCCTCTTACGGCAGCAACCTCTTCGGCGCTGCGAAGCGAAGCGAGACCCGCTACAGTGGCGCGTACCACGTTGCAAGGATTGTTTGAACGTAAAGCCTTGGTACGAATGTCGGAAATGCCGACAGTCTCTACTACCGCACGAACTGCGCCGCCGGCAATAACGCCGGTACCGGGAGCAGCAGGCTTTAAGAGAACGCGGCCTGCGCCGAATTCACCGATAACCTCGTGCGGAATGGTGGTACCCTTTAAGGATACCTTTATAAGATTCTTTTTAGCGTCTTCAATTCCCTTGCGGATAGCGTCGGGAACCTCGCCTGCTTTACCGAGTCCGTAGCCTACAATGCCGTTTCCGTCGCCTACAACCACCAAAGCGGCGAATTTCATAATACGTCCGCCCTTAACGGTCTTGGAAACGCGGTTTATGGAAACTACGCGCTCTTTTAAATCTAATGTTGATGCGTCAATATTTGTAGCCAAAAGTATTCCTCCTTATTAGAACTTAAGGCCGCCCTCGCGGGCACCTTCGGCAAGCTCCTTGACACGGCCGTGATAAATGTATCCGCCGCGGTCAAAAACAACCTCGGTGATGCCCTTAGAAACGGCGCGTTCAGCAATTAACTTTCCAACCTTGCGTGCACCCTCTGCATTGCCGCCGGAAATTCCGAAGTCCTTTTCGTTTGAGGACGCGGCCGCGAGTGTAACACCGTTTACATCATCGATAAGCTGGGCGTAAATATTGCTGTTGGAGCGGAATACGTCAAGGCGGGGACAAGCCGCTGTGCCGCTTATCTTAGAACGAACGCGGGCATGGCGCTTAAGTCTTGCCTTATTGGTATCAGGCTTGTTAACCATTGTTTGTACACTCCTTTATTATTTCTTAGCACCCTTGGCGGCCTTACCTTCCTTGCGGCGGATATGCTCGTCGGCGTACTTAATACCCTTGCCCTTGTACGGCTCGGGCGGACGCTTCTCACGGACCTCCGCGGCAAACTGACCGACCTGCTGCTTATCTGCACCGCTGATAACTATCTGGTTAGGAGACGGTACATCGATTGTGATTCCGGCTGTCTCGGGTACGATAACCTGATGAGAAAAGCCGAGATTCATTACAAGATTTTTTCCCTGCTTCTGTGCGCGGTAGCCTACGCCGTTAACCTCGAGCGTCTTTGAATAGCCGTTGGTTACGCCCTCGACCATATTTGCTACGAGGGTACGGGTAAGACCGTGAAGCGCGCGGTGATTTTTGTCGTCCGACGGGCGGGTGACAACTATCTCGCTGCCCTCTACCGCGATGGAGATTTCGGGATTAAAGGTATTCTCAAGCGTGCCCTTGGGGCCCTTAACCGTAACCTTGTGTCCGTCAATCTTGACATCTACGCCTGCAGGAATCGCGATAGGCTTTTTTCCTATTCTTGACATTCCTTAAGCACCTCCTTACCAGACATAAGCGAGGACTTCGCCGCCGACATTGGCCTTGCGCGCCTGCTTATCTGTCATTATGCCCTTAGAGGTGGAAAGGATAGCTATGCCGAGGCCCTTCATAACCTTAGGCATATCCTCTACGTTTGTATAAATACGCAGTCCCGGCTTGGACACACGCCTGATGCCGCTTATTGCCTGCGATTTATTGCGGTCGTACTTCAAAGTGATGTGAATTACGCCCTGCTTTCCGTCTTCCTCGACCTGAAAGCCTGTTATATATCCCTCGTCAAGTAAAATCTGGGCGATAGCCTTTTTTACATTTGACGCAGGAACATCTACCGAATCATGCTTTGCAGCAGAAGCGTTACGGATTCTCGTAAGCATATCTGCTATAGTATCGCTGATTTGCATGTCGTCAACCTCCTTTTGCGTTCTGCCTTACCAGCTTGCCTTCTTCACTCCGGGAATCTCACCCTTATAGGCAAGCTCTCTGAAGCATATACGGCAAATGCCGTATTTGCGAAGATAAGCGTGCGGGCGACCGCAGATTTTACATCTGTTGTACTCTCTTGTAGAAAACTTAGCAGGTCTTGCCTGCTTAACTTTCATAGCAGTCTTAGCCATATTTCTTCTCCTTATCTCGCAAACGGAGCGCCCATAAGCGTAAGCAGCTCGCGGGCCTCTTCATCTGTTTTTGCGGTGGTGACAAAGATAATGTCCATTCCGCGGACCTTATCGATTTTGTCATACTCAATCTCGGGGAATATCAACTGCTCCTTAACGCCCATAGCATAGTTGCCGCGGCCGTCGAAAGCGTTGGGATTGATTCCTCTGAAGTCTCTTACTCGCGGAAGAGCGGCGTTGAAAAGTCTCTCGACAAATTCATACATACGCTCGCCGCGGAGTGTGACCTTAGCACCTATCGGCATACCCTCGCGGAGCTTGAAGTTCGCAACCGACTTCTTAGCGCGGCAGGGAACTGCCTTCTGACCGGTGATGAGGCTTAAGTCACGGACAATAGCGTCTATAACCTTGGAGTTTTCCTTAGCCTCGCCGGCGCCTACATTGATAACGACCTTCTCGAGCTTCGGAAT
Source organism: uncultured Oscillospiraceae bacterium (assembly GCA_900547445.1). Classification (GTDB taxonomy): domain Bacteria; phylum Bacillota; class Clostridia; order Oscillospirales; family Acutalibacteraceae; genus UBA737. Next base: position 10,406 of record URGJ01000016.1, read on the forward strand.
CTGCATAACGCTCTTGTAGCCGAATTTAGTCATCAATGCGGGTGCTATTGAAGCTTTATATTCATTAGCTAATGTTGACATTGTCAGTTCCTCCTACTCTTAAAAAGTCTCGCCGCATTTTTTGCACATGCGGTCTTTTTTGCCGTCCTCGTAGATTTTGGTTCCTACTCTTGTCGGCTTATTGCACTTCGGGCAAACAACCTGAACCTTGCAGGCGTAAATTGCGCCCTCGGTCTCGATAATGCCGGACGGGTCGCCCGCCTTTTTAGGCTTTACGTGCTTTTTAACCTTGTTGATGCCCTCAACGATTACCTTACCCTCTTTGGGGCTGACCTCAAGTACCTTACCGGTCTTCTTGCGGTCCTTTTTGTCTCCTGTAAGGAGCATTACGGTATCACCGGTTTTAATGTGAAGCTTACTCATATTCTTTTCTACCTCCCATTAAAGTACTTCGGGAGCCAAGGACAGGATCTTGGTGTAATCCTTGTCGCGCAGCTCTCTGGCTACCGGCCCGAAAATACGGGTTCCTCTCGGATTCTTGTCATCACGGATGATAACAGCCGCATTTTCGTCGAATCTGATGTATGTGCCGTCATTGCGGCGAAGACCTCTTGCGGAACGAACCACAACAGCCTTTACAACGTCGCCCTTCTTAACAGTACCGCCCGGGGCGGCCTTTTTAACAGAAGCCACGATGACGTCGCCGATGTTGGCATACCTCCTTCTGGAGCCTCCAAGAACGCGGATGCACATAATTTCCTTTGCACCGGTGTTGTCGGCAACCTTGAGGTAACTCTGTTGTTGTATCACAGTGTTTTCCTCCTTGTAAGGCTTACTTAGCCTTTTCGATTATTTCAACCACGCGCCATCTTTTATCCTTGGAGAGTGGTCTGGTCTCCATAATAAGAACTCTGTCGCCAACGCCACAGGAATTATTCTCATCATGAGCTTTGAGTCTTATTGTGTTTTTGATAATCTTCTTATAAAGCGGGTGCTTTACATTGTCCTGAATAGCTACTACAACGGTTTTATCCATCTTGTCGCTGGCAACGATACCCACTCTTGTTTTACGAAGGTTTCTTTCGCTCATTTAGCTTTTCCTCCCTCTTTTAAGCGTTCGCGCTGTCGTTTTTAAGCTCGTTCTCGCGAATAACGGTCTTAATGCGAGCGATATCCTTCTTGACAGCAACTATACGCATGGGGTTTTCGAGCTGATTAATGGCGAGTTGGAAACGCAGATTAAATAATTCTTCTTTAAGCTTTGTCAACTGCTCATTAAGCTCGGGCAAAGTGCTCTGTCTGATTTCCTTTGCATTCATTACTGCTCACCACCCATTTCCTGCTTAGTTACAAACTTGCACTTAATAGGAAGTTTGTTTGCGGCGAGACGCATTGCCTCACGGGCGAGCTCCTCGCTTACTCCGCCGATTTCGAACATTACACGGCCGGGCTTAACGACCGCTACCCAGTATTCGGGAGAGCCTTTACCTGAACCCATTCGGGTCTCAGCCGGCTTCTCTGTAATCGGCTTATCCGGGAAAATTTTAATCCATACCTGACCGCCACGCTCGATATAACGGGTCATAGCGATACGGGCAGCTTCGATCTGATTGGAGGTTATCCACGCGGGCTCTAAAGCCTGAAGACCGAAATCGCCGTGGGTTACTGTTGTGCCCCTTGAGGCTGTACCCGTAAGACGGCCGCGGTGTACTCTGCGGTATTTAACGCGCTTCGGCATTAACATCAGCGGGCTCCTCCTTCCTTTTTAGCCTTGCGGTTATCAGCAAGAACCTCGCCCTTGTAAATCCAAACCTTTACGCCGATACGACCGTAGGTGGTGTTTGCCTCGGCAAAACCGTAGTCGATGTCTGCTCTTAAGGTCTGAAGCGGGATGGTTCCCTCGTGATACTGCTCGCTTCTTGCGATTTCAGCGCCGCCTAAGCGTCCTGAAACCTGTGTTTTGATACCCTTTACGCCGAGTCTCATAGCTCTGCCTATTGAGAGCTTCATAGCGCGGCGGAAGGAAATACGCTTTTCAAGCTGTGCCGCAATATTCTCGGCAACGAGCTGTGCGTTAGCGTCGGGATTTTTAATCTCAACAATGTTGATTACGACAGGCTTGCCGAGCATCTGCTGGCAGGTGGCGCGAAGCTTTTCGATTTCGCTGCCGTTGCGTCCGATTACCATACCCGGCTTTGCGCAGTGGATGTGTAATCTTACGCGCTTGTCGTCGCGTTCGATTTCGATTTTGGCAATACCCGCTGTGAAGAGTGCCTTCTTCAGGTATTTACGGAGGTTGTAGTCCTCAACCAATGTATCGCCGAACACTTTATCGTTGGCAAACCAACGTGAGTCCCAGTTTTTAATTACGCCCACACGGAAGCCGTGGGGATTAACCTTCTGGCCCATAACTTAACCTCCTTCTTAGTCTTCGCGTTCTTTAAGAACGATTGTCATATGGCTTGTTCTCTTTAAGATTCTGTGAGCTCTGCCGTGATCCTTCGGACGGATTCTCTTAAGAGTCGGTCCGGGGCATACAAAGCACTCTGCAACATAAAGCTTTGAAACATCCATATTGTGATTGTTTTCTGCATTCGCCATAGCTGACGCTAAAAGCTTCTCTAAATACTCGCAAGCGGACTTAGGAGTAAACTTGAGTATAGCCATAGCCTTGTCAGCATCCTGGTTACGGATTAAATCCATAACAATCTTCACCTTGCGGGGTGAAATGCGGGCATATTTAAGTGTAGCCCTTGCTTCCATAGTTAAACTCTCCTTTCAGCCGCTTACTTACCGGTGGTTTTTGAACCGGCATGACCCTTAAAGGTTCTTGTCGGCGCGAATTCACCGAGCTTGTGACCAACCATATCCTCGGTTACATAAACCGGAACATGCTTGCGACCGTCATGAACCGCAAAAGTATGTCCGACGAAATCGGGGAAAATGGTCGAGGAACGGCTCCAGGTCTTAAGCACGCGCTTTTCACCGGCTTCGTTCATTTCCTTGACTCTCTTGAGCAGCACAGGCTGCACATAAGGGCCCTTTTTAATGCTTCTTCCCATAATGAAATCTCCTTTCGTCGAATTACTTACGGCGCTTTACGATATACTTATCGGTGCGCTTATTCTTCTGACGGGTCTTGTATCCGAGAGCAGGCTTGCCCCACGGAGTAACAGGTCCCGGACGGCCGATCGGTGACTTACCTTCACCACCGCCGTGGGGGTGGTCGCAGGGGTTCATTACAGAACCGCGTACGGTAGGTCTCCAGCCCATATGACGCTTGCGGCCGGCTTTACCGTAGTTAACATTTGCGTGCTCGGGATTCGATACAACACCTACGGTAGCCATACAGCCTGCGGGTACATTGCGGAGCTCGCCTGAAGGCAGACGAAGAAGCGCCATACCGTTTTCCTTAGCCATAAGCTGCGCCATATTTCCGGCGGAACGGGCAAGCCGAGCGCCCTTTCCGGGGTAAAGCTCGATATTGTGCAGGAAGGTACCTACGGGGATATTGGTAAGCGGAAGCGCGTTGCCGGGCTTAATGTCGGCATCGGGGCCGCTGACTATTACATCGCCCACCTTTAAATCCTGCGGAGCGATGATGTAACGCTTCTCGCCGTCCTCATACTGAACGAGGGCGATAAAGGCGGAACGGTTCGGGTCATACTCAAGAGTCATAACCGTTGCGGGGATTCCGAAACGCTCTCTCTTGAAATCGATAACCCTGTACTTTCTGCGGTTTCCGCCGCCTCTGTGGCGAACGGTGATTCTGCCGTAGCTGTTGCGTCCGGCATTTTTCTTGATAGGCTCAAGCAAGCTTCTCTCGGGAGCCACCTTTGAAAGACCCGAATAATCCATTGTGGTCATATTGCGGCGGCCCGGAGTAGTAGGCTTGTAATGTTTGATTGCCATTAATTTCACTCTCCTATTTTGGCTTAGCGAAGCCGTCTTCGGCTTCATACATCACCGGAAATCCTTGATTTCCTTAAAGACGCTTGAATTAGATAAGACCGTCAAAGAACTCAATCGGCTTTGAATCGGACTTTAAGGTAACGATTGCCTTTTTCCAGGAAGCCGTATAACCGCTGTAACGGCCCATACGCTTTTCCTTGCCTCTGACATTGACGGTGTTTACCTTAGCAACGCTTACCTTGAAAAGCTTTTCAACGGCGTCGGCAATTTCAATCTTGTTAGCGTCCTTTGCCACCTTAAAGGTGTACTTTTTATCGGCGATTCCCGACATACTTTTTTCGGTTATTACCGGAGCTATAATGATATCCTGTGCGGCTTTCATTATGCATACACCTCCTCAAGCTTTGCTACGGCATTCTTTACAACAACGAGTGTGTCGGCGTTGATTATGTCGTAGGTGTTAATTGTGTTAACCTGCGCGGACTTAGCACCCGCGATGTTAGCAATGCTCTTAACGGCGTAAGCGTTGTTGTCCTCAAGAACTACAAGGGTCTTCTTGCCCGCGCCGATAGCCTTTAAGCAATCCGCAACGGTCTTGGTCTTGTAGGTGTCGAGCTTCAACTCGTCGAGAACTATCATATCGCCTGTAGCTACCTTATCCGACAGAGCGGACTTAAGAGCCAGCTTCTTAACCTTTTTGTTAAGAGAGTAGGAATAATCTCTCGGCTTCGGGGCGTGAACGATACCGCCGTGTCTCCACTGGGGAGCTCTTGTGGAGCCCTGTCTTGCGTGACCTGTTCCCTTCTGTCTCCACGGCTTTTTGCCGCCGCCTGAAACCTCTGTACGGGTGAGAGTGGATTGTGTGCCCTGACGCTGGTTTGCGAGGTAGTTTACAACCGCCATATGCATTACAACCGCGTTGGGTACGATTCCGAAAACGGCGTCGCTAAGCGCGATTTCACCGACGCTTTTACCCGCCATATCGACTACTGCTATATTAGGCATAATTTAAAACACTCCTTCCCTTAAGCTTTAACGCTGTCGAAAAGAACTACGATACCGCCCTTGGGTCCGGGAACGGCGCCCTTAACGGCGATTATGTTCTTCTCTGCGTCTACCTTAACGACACTGAGGTTCTGAACGGTTACGCGCTCATTACCCAGGTGTCCGGCCATTTTCTTGCCCTTGAAGACTCTTGAGGGGCTGGAGCAGGCGCCGAGCGAACCGCCGTGACGGTGAACAGGGCCTGTACCGTGTGTCTCTTTAAGTCTTCCGAAATTCCAGCGCTTAATAGTGCCGGCGTAACCCTTACCTTTAGAAGTGCCGCGAACATCCACAGCGTCGCCCTCAGCGAAGACGTCAGCCTTAATAATGTCGCCCACATTCATAGCGGAAGTGTCCTCAAAGCGGAACTCGCGAAGAACCTTCTTCGGAGCAACGTCGCCTTTCTGGAAGTGACCCTTCTGGGGCTTGGTTACCTTAGAGGCCTTGAGGTCGCCGTAGCCTACCTGAACTGCCTCGTATCCGTCGTTCTCGGCTGTCTTCTTCTGCGAAATAACGCAGGGACCCGCTTCAATAACGGTTACCGGAACAACGTTTCCGTTTGCATCGAAAAGCTGGGTCATACCGAGCTTTTTACCGATGATACCCTTTTTCATTGTTTTTTCCTCCTTTGGTTATTGGTTGGCTTTCACCAACTTGACCACACCGTGAATTGAACTCAATTAGAGTTTGATTTCAATTTCTACACCGGCGGGGAGCTCAAGATTTGTCAGAGCCTCAACAGTCTTGTTGGAAGGTCTGATAATGTCAATGAGCCTTTTGTGCGTTCTCGTCTCAAACTGCTCGCGGCTGTCCTTATACTTATGAACAGCGCGAAGAATGGTAACGACTTCTTTCTCGGTCGGGAGCGGTACGGGTCCCGAAACCCTTGCACCTGTACGTTTAGCGGTTTCCACTATTTTCTCAGCGGACTGGTCTACAAGCGCGTGGTCGTAACCTTTGATACGAATACGGATTTTTTCTTTCACTGCCATTGTGAAATTCGCCTCCTTAAATAGTTGGCGGGCAAAACTTACAACCTGCCGTGTTTTTCTTCACGGCACATTATAAAACCGGCATTGCTGGGGTTACAGACAATTCCGGACAGCGGATCGCTCCGCCGCTGTACACAAAAGCCGCAAGATCTTTTATGTACTCCATCTTTTTCGCCCGGTTTAAAATCGGACATACTCCGCGGAAATTTCCCGACTCGGGGTCGGCCACCTCCCGCATCATCGCATGTATCACGCCGCAATTAGGCAGCGTACCGTAGTATAATAACATAAGCGAATAAAAAAATCAAGCTTTTTTTCACATTTTTTATTATTTTTTTAACTGATAATAAGGTTTATTAAAAAATACCCGCCGTTTGAAAAAGCCTCCCATGCAAGAGAGGCTTTCAACGCTATATATACATATATAATTATTCAACAGTAACCGACTTTGCGAGATTGCGCGGCTTATCGATATCGCAGCCCTTGTAAAGCGCCACGTAATAAGCGTAAATCTGGAAAGGAATTACCTCAAGTGACGCCAGAAGGAGCGGGTCAACCTTTGGAATATAGATAACCTCCTCTGCCTCCTTGGCGATTTCGGTATGCCCCTCGGTAGCGCAGGCGATAACATACGCTCCGCGCGCCTTAACCTCTTTTACATTGCTTAAAAGCTTTTCAAACAGCTCCTCGTAGCAGGCAAGGGCGATTACCGTTCTGCCCTCCTCGATAAGGGAGATTGTACCGTGTTTAAGCTCGCCCGCGGCGTAGGCTTCGGAATGAATATAGGAGATTTCCTTTAATTTAAGGGACGCTTCAAGCGATACTGCGTAATCTATGTTTCTTCCTATAAAGAAGAGTGATTTCGGGTCGCCGCAGCGGCGCGCCATTTCCTTGATTTTAGGCTCCTCAAGAAGCACTTTCTCTATAAGCTCGGGCAGTCTGCACAGGTCGTCGAAAATTCTTTCTATTCTGTCGGGGTCGGCGGTATTAAGCAGTCTTGCCGCCCATACGGCTATCATATAAAGAACAGAAAGCTGGGTTGTGTAGCCCTTTGTGGTCGCAACCGCGATTTCCGGTCCCGCCCATGTATAAATAACGTCGTCAGAGGCGTTCGCGATAGAGCTTCCCACAACATTTACTATCGAAAGGGTGTGAGAGCCGAGCCTTTTCGCCTCCTTAAGCGCCGCTAACGTATCGGCGGTCTCACCCGACTGACTTATTATAATAGTAAGGGTCTTTTCGTTTGTAATGGGATTGCGGTAACGGTATTCGCTCGCTAAATCCACGTTTGTGGGGATTCTCAGCAGCTCCTCAAATACATATTTGCCCACCATTCCCGCGTGATAAGCCGAGCCGCAGGCGATAATTTCAATACGCTCGATTGTTTTAAGCTTTTCTTCGTCTAATTTAAGCCCCTCAAAAACGATTTCCCTGCCCTTTATACGGCTGTCAACCGTCTGCTTGACGGCGCGCGGCTGTTCCATTATCTCCTTCATCATAAAGTGGTCGTAGCCGCCCTTTTCCGCCGCGGAAATATCCCAGTCGATAACCGACGGCTCGCGGTTAATTACATTTTTGTCGGAATCGTAAAGCGCAACTCCGTCGGGGGTAAGCACGGCAATCTCGCCATCCTCAATATACATAATATCCTTTGTGTGGGAGACTATAGCGGTGACGTCCGAGGCGATAAAATTAGCCTCCTTAGACAGCCCGATTATAAGGGGGCTGAACTTTCTTACCGCGATAAGGGTATCGGGGCAGTCGGCGCAGAGAATACCCAAAGCATAAGAGCCCTCAAGCCTTGAAACGGTCTTTGCGACGGCGGCGAAAAAATCGCCCTCATAATATTTACTTAAAAGCTGGGGGACAACCTTGGTGTCGGTCTCGCTTACAAACTCCACGCCGTCCGACTTTAATTCCTCGCGCAGCTGAATGTAGTTTTCGATAATTCCGTTATGCACAACGGCGAATTTCCCGTCCGCGCTTGTGTGGGGGTGGGCGTTATTGAAGGAGGGCACGCCATGGGTCGCCCAGCGGGTGTGACCGATTCCTATCGTGCCGCCGACATTTTTGCCGTTATCGGTTTTATCCATAAGATTTTTAATCCGCTCGGTGGTTTTTTCGATTTTTAAAGCCCCGCCGTCAAGAACGGCTATTCCCGCCGAATCGTAACCTCTGTATTCAAGTCTTTCCAGCCCGTCGAGCAAAAAGCCCGCCGCCTGTGTTTTTCCTGTAAATCCAACTATTCCGCACATAAAAATACACCTTTCCGCGGTATGTCGGAAGGTGTAATATAATCAGAGCGCAAAATAGCAACGCCGAAAAAGGCGGAGTAAAAATCCGTCTTACCTGCCGTACATACCTATAATATATTTGACATAGCGCGGCGCCTTTGTTCCGAAATTGCTTTCGGGTTTTAAACGCCCGTTTACGACATGCCTGCCGTGGGACATCCGCCGAATCTTTCGATGCTCCCCATCCTCGTCAACCGCTATGCCATATGTACGGTCCCGGCGCTTCAATTTTATCCTGTGACGGAGTTTTCCTTTCTTGAGTTTTTTATGGCAAATTATCCGCCTATTTTATTTTAAGCAAAACGAGCCGAAATGTCAATATTTTTTCGATTTGAATAACACATATATAAATAAACAATAGAATTTAACCCAATTTTTCATTAAAGCTCTTGACAAAAAGGCAAATAAGTGTTAAATTTTAATCAATAGGATAGAGGCGCGATTTGCTATCAGTAGCTTTTGAATGTTAAATTCGGCAGGAGAATGTCATAAGCGAAAGGAGCGGTCGCCGAAGACGGCGGTCGGCGGACTGTCGGTCTGGTAAGGCGGAACAACATCCGTTTTACTGTCGCTTAGGCGGAGAGCTATCAAAAGCAGAATATCGGCACGTATATATGCGTGCTTTCTGATTTTGGTAGCCGAGCGATCGGCTATTTTTTATTGTAAATTTTAGAAAAGGAACGTGTCAGAATGAAATCACCGATTTTTGAGGGTATCGCAACAGCCCTCATCACACCCATTACACCCGACGGAATTGATTATGAGGCATTTGGAAAACTAATTGACTGGCAAATTAACGAGGGCGTAAACGCTCTTGTTATCTGCGGTACAACGGGCGAGTCCTCTACCCTTACCGACGAGGAGCACCGCGCCGCTATCTCATATGCCGTAAAGCGCGCAAATCACCGCGTGCCGATTATCGCGGGCACAGGCTCTAACGATACGGCATACGCCCTTGATCTCACCGATTTCTCCTGCAAGGCGGGGGTCGACGGCGTGCTGGTGGTAACCCCTTATTATAATAAGGCAACCCAGAACGGTCTTGTTAAAATGTTTTCGGACATTGCGGACAAGGCGACCGCGCCCGTAATTCTTTACAACGTCCCCTCGAGGACAGGGGTTAATATTCAACCTAAAACCGTAAAGGCGCTGTCCGAGCATCCTAATATTTCGGGAATCAAGGAAGCGAGCGGAAGTATCTCGGCTGTCGCCGAAATCGCGGCGCTGTGCGGCGACAATATTAACATTTATTCAGGCAACGACGACCAGACAGTTCCGATTATGTCGCTCGGCGGCAAGGGCTGTATCTCGGTGCTTTCAAATCTCTTGCCCAAAGAGTCTGCTAATATGTGCGCTAAGTTTAAGGCGGGCGACGTTAAGGGCGCGGCGGCAATGCAGCTTAAATATCTACCCCTTATAAACGCCCTTTTCAGCGAGGTTAATCCTATTCCCGTTAAGGCGGCTATGGCGGCTATGGGCTTTTGCGAGGATTATCTGCGCCTGCCCCTTACCCCTATGGAGGAGGCTCACCGCACGGTACTCTTTGACGAAATGCGTAAAGTTGGAATCAAGATTTAAGGCGGCGGATTTATGAGAAAGATTGAATTTACAAAAATGCACGGAATAGGCAACGATTACATATATATCGACTGCTTTAAGCAGGATATACCCGACCCCGAATATTTAGCAAGGGTTATGTCCCCCCGCAGAACAAGCGTCGGGAGCGACGGCGTTATTTTAATCTGTCCTTCCGAGATTGCGGACGCGAAAATGCGTATGTTCAACCTTGACGGAAGCGAGGGGAAAATGTGCGGCAACGGTATTCGCTGTGTGGGCAAATATATTTACGATACGGGAATAGCCCATAAGGAAACCCTTACGGTTGAGACCTTAAGCGGCATTAAAACCCTTAAGGTCACCGAAGAAGACGGCAAGGCGGTAAGCCTTACGGTTGATATGGGCGAGCCGATTTTAGTGCCCCACGACATTCCCGTGCTGTTTGACGGCAAGCGTATGATAAATGAACCCTTAGAGGTTGACGGCAGGGAGTACCGAATTACCGCCGTATCTATGGGCAATCCACACGCGGTGGTTTTCTGCGACAATGTTAAAGACCTCGACCTTGAAAAAATCGGGCCTAAGTTTGAATTTAACCCGATTTTCCCCGAGCAGGTCAACACCGAGTTTATAAGGGTGATAGACAACAAAACCCTTGAAATGCGGGTATGGGAGCGGGGAAGCGGCGAGACCTTTGCCTGCGGTACGGGCGCCTGCGCGGCGGCGGTCGCGGCGGTGCTTAACGGATATTGCGAAAAGGCGCAAGAAATCACGGTGCATTTAAAATGCGGCGATTTAAATATAACCTATGCCGATAATTCTCATATATATATGAGGGGAGCGGCAGAAAAAGTTTATGACGGAGTGTATGAGCTATGAGTTTACAGATTAAGGTCAACGAAAATTTCTTCAATGTAAAAAAGAACTACCTTTTTTCCGAGATTGCAAAGCGTGTGAACGCCTATTCTGCCGAGCATAAGGACGCTAAAATCGTAAGGCTCGGTATAGGCGATGTAACCCTACCCCTTTCTCCCGTTGTGGTTGAGGCTATGAAAAAGGCGGCGGACGAAATGGGCAACGCCGCTACCTTCAGGGGCTACGCTCCCGAATACGGCTACGATTTTCTGCGTGAGGCGATAGCCGAGTATTATAAAAAATTCCCTGTGGATTTAAGCGCGGAGGAGATTTTTGTATCGGACGGAGCTAAGAGCGATGTCGGCAATATCGTGGATATTCTCGGTGATAACGAGATTTTAATCCCCGACCCCGTTTACCCTGTTTACCTTGACAGCAACATTATGAGCGGCAGAAAGGTTAGCTTCCTAAAGGGAAGTCAAGAAAACGGATTTTTGCCCCTGCCCGACGGGGTAGAGGAAAAGCCCTATGTTATCTATCTTTGCTCGCCTAACAACCCGACAGGCGCGGTCTACAGCCGAGACGGACTTAAAAAATGGATAGATTTTGCCAATAAGACGGGCTCGCTTATCATTTTTGACTCGGCTTATGAAGCCTTTATAAGCGGCGATTATCCCCACTCCATATACGAAATTGAGGAGGCTCGCTCCTGTGCGGTCGAGATTTGCAGCTTTTCAAAAACCGCCGGCTTTACGGGTACTCGCTGCGCGTGGTCGGTATTCCCCGATGAATTAACGGTCGGCGAAAACAAGCTTTCTTATCTTTGGTCAAGAAGACAGGCGACAAAGTTTAACGGCGTACCCTATGTTGTTCAGCGTGCCGCCGAGGCGGCTCTTTCTGCCGAGGGTCAGGCGCAGTGCCGCGAGGCTATCGCCTATTATATGGAAAACGCCCGCATAATAGGCGAAGTGTTAAAAGAAAAGGGCATAGAGTTCACGGGCGGCGAAAATTCCCCCTACCTCTGGCTTAAATGCCCGAACGGTATGAAATCGTGGGAGTTTTTCGACTTCTTACTCGAAAACGCGCAGGTTGTAGGCACTCCGGGCGCGGGCTTCGGTGAGGCGGGCGAGGGCTACTTCCGCTTAACCTCCTTCGGAAGCCGCGAATCCACACTTGAGGCGGCAGACCGTCTTAGAAAATTACTTTGATTATTCTTTAGGTGAAACCGATGATTTGTGATAATATTTCAGTAAACGAAAAGGGCAGGCTTACCTTCGCGGGGTACGACACGGTTGATTTAGCCGATAAATACGGCACGCCCCTCTACTTAATGGACGAGGACAAAATCCGCGAACACGTAAGAGCCTACAAGACCGCTATGGCAAAGTATTTCCCCACGGGCTCTATGCCGGAATTTGCGAGCAAGGCGTTTGCCTGCAAGCAGACATACCGAATTATGGCGGAGGAGGGAATTGACATTGACGTTGTTTCCCCCGGTGAAATTTACACCGCCGCCGCGGCGGGATTTCCGATGGAGAACAGCTTTTTCCATGGCAACAACAAGACCGATTCCGATATTCGCTTTGCGATTGAAAACAAGGTAGGCTGCTTTGTAGTTGATAACGAGGATGAGTTATTCGCTCTTAACCGCATCGCTGGCGAAATGGGCAAAATGCAGAATATTTTGCTTAGAGTCACACCGGGAATCGACCCGCACACCCATAAAAAAATCTCCACCGGCTCGGTCGAATCGAAGTTTGGCACGGCTATTGAAACCGGTCAGGCTATGGAGATTGTAAAAAAGGTGCTTGAACTTAAAAATGTAAAGCTCTGCGGCTTTCATTGCCATGTCGGCTCCCAGATTTTCGAGTCCCAGCCCTTTACCGACGCGTCCGAAATTATGCTTGAATTCATTGCTGATGTTCGCGATACTCTGGGCTACACCGCCGAAACCCTTAATTTGGGCGGTGGTTTGGGCGTGCGCTATACCGAGGACGACCCCGAAATCGACTACGGCGAGAAGATAAAAGAGGTTGCGGAAATTCTTAACAGCCAATGTGAGAAATTGGGTCTTCCCGTTCCTAAAATCCTTATGGAGCCCGGGCGCAGTCTTGTAGCCGACGCGGGTATGACACTATATACAGTCGGAAGCGTAAAGGAAATTAAGGGGTACAAAAATTATGTCTCAATTGACGGAGGGATGACCGACAATCCGCGCTATACACTTTATGAATCTCCATACACCGTGATTTTAGCCGACCGCGCTAACGACGAAAAGGACTATACCGCGACTGTCGCAGGCCGCTGCTGTGAATCGGGCGATCTTATTCAAGAGAACGTAAAAATGCCGAAACCTCGCCGCGGCGAGATTTTAGCGGTGCTTACAACAGGAGCATACAACTATTCAATGGCTTCAAATTATAACCGAGTGGGCAGACCGCCGGTTGTAATGCTTAATTCCGAGCGCGACTATGTTGCGGTAAAGCGCGAGACCTTAAAAGACCTCTGCGCGCTTGATGAATAAAAACCAAATCCCTCCCTGTGTAAAGGTACGCAAGGAGGGATTTTTTATACTTGATTTATTTGCCGCTTAATTCCGCATTCCTAATTCCGAATTCCGAATTATACAAGGTATAATCCCGAATCAAGCACCGCGAAGCGGTTTTCGCCAACCTTTACATACTGCCGCACAGGTTCGGAAAATTCCTCGTAATCAAAAACGCTGTAGGTGTTCAGATTAACCTCAATCAGCTTTGATGAACCTACATTACTTACCATAACGGTGTCGCCATCAACAAAAAGCCCCGAAGGCTTATCAAACGGAGATTTATTTCCGCCGATTCTTAATTCCTCCCGCATTGCGGTAAGGTTGTAGCGAAGCAATACGTTGCAGTCGGCAAAGCTTGCCCAAAGAGCATTTTTATAAAGAGCGATGTCGGTAGCGTTACAGCCACGGTATTTGAGCTCCCCCGTCCAGACAGGGAGGGCGTCCGCGCCTAAAAGCCGAGCCTCGCCGTCTGCCGAGAGCAAAAACACCTTGCTATTAGGCAGAACTATTGATTTTGCGGTAATGTAGTTATCGCATATGGCTGCAACCGCCTTATAGTTGTTTCCGAATTTGGTGAGAAGATATATATTTTTGGCAATGTCGGTAAAACGTCCGTTATCAAAGGTAATCATTTTATAGGCGACCACGGTATTTTCTTCAATAACGTCCTTGCAGTAGGAAAAAATCACACCGTTTGAAATAGGCAACACCTCGTATACCTCACCCGAAAAGACCTTTTTCATCTGTTTTCACCCCGTGTTAAAGTTTAATTTTTCCCGCTTCAAGCATTTTCTGCGCCGCTAAAAGCACCCCCGCGCGGGCGCTGTGGAAGTTAAGCCCGCCCTGCATCCATGCGGCATAGGGCTCTCTAAGCGGTCCGTCGGCCGAAAGCTCAATTGACGCGCCGAGGGTAAACGCGCCCGCCGCCATTATTACCTCGTCTGTATAGCCGGGCATTGCCCACGGCTCAGGCACTACAAAGGAATCCACAGGCGCGCCCGACTGCATACCTTGACAAAAGGCGATAAGCCCCTCTCTTGAGCCCAAGGTCACGCATTGGATAATGTCTCCCCGCTTTTCATCAAATTTCGGGGTAACCTCAAAGCCTAAGCTTTGAAACAAGGCTGACGAGTAAACGGCGGTTTTAAGCGCCTCGCCCACAACGTGCGGCGCGGAAAAAAGCCCCATATAAAGCTCGCGGCTGTGGCCTAAGGTGGCGCCCGCCTCGCGCCCTACTCCCGGGCAGGTAAGCCTTGCCGCACATTGTTCAATAAGATTATGCTTTCCCGCGATATACCCGCCTGTCGGCGCAATTCCGCCGCCGGGGTTTTTAATAAGCGAGCCTGCAATTATATCCGCGCCGACTTCGGTCGGCTCTTTTTTCTCTGTAAATTCGCCGTAGCAGTTATCAACCATAATAACAGAATCCGGTGAAACCTCCCGCACGGCTTTAACAAGCGCCTCAATATCGTCTATCGTAAGGCTCGGTCTTGTGCTGTAGCCGCGGGAGCGCTGAATATACGCCATTTTGTATTTTTTAGCGGACAGCTCCGCCTTAATAGCCTTAATATCGGGCGTGCCGTCTTTCTTTAACTCGACCTGTGCGTATTGTACCCCAAAATCGGCAAGCGAGCCGTCGGTTTTTTGGTCAATACCGAAAACACCCGTAATCGTGTCATATGGTCTGCCCGTTAGGCTTAGCACCCTGTCTCCCGGTCTTAAAATTCCGAACAGCGCCACCGTTAAGGTATGGGTTCCCGAGACGAAATTATGGCGCATAAGCGCGTCCTCAGCGCCCATAGAATCCGCCATAACCTTTTCTAAAATTTCCCGCCCGCGGTCGTCATAGCCGTAGCCCGTAGAGCCCGCCATCGCCGCCTCGCTGACGCCGTTTTTTATAAATGACGACAGTACTTTCAGCTGATTATATTCTGTGACCCCATCGATTTCTTTAAATCGTTCTCCGCATTTTTCGGTGATTTCTCCGCTTAATTTTAGAAGCCTTTCATCTATATTAAAAAAGCTGTTTATGCTTGTTGTCTGCACCAGTATCCCGCCTTGTATCTTTTTTGAAATCCGTTTTTTTCGTAAAATCCGATTAGCTTTTCTTCACAGCAGACAAGTAATTTTCTGCCGTAATTTTTCTGTAAAATTGCCTTTAAAGCAACTGTTCCGAAGCCCTTTTCGCGGCTTACAATGCCGTTTAACAGGGCGTAATTCCCCGTGTGAAAGGAAACCGCGGCGCATTTGTCCTTAATTGCAAAGTAGCTTGCCAGTCCGCGGTTAAACCGTCTGCAAAAGTCCACCGCAAAGTAAGGATATTCGGGCAGAGAAAATTCCTTAACATTTAAAATATCGTATATTTCCCCGCTTTGCAGGCTGTCGCCCTCTGTATTGCCCGAAATATGCGCGACACGTGACATAACCTCAACCGAACGGATATCGGAAAAGCCTAATTTTTCTAATACTTCAAGACTTCCGAAAATGCTCCGCGGCGAAATTACCGAAATAAATTCCTTTATTTCTTCATAGTCGCCGTTTTCACAAAATACGGTCATATCCCCGCTTGCAAGGGAAATATAAGCCCTGCCGCCGTCCTGTTCCCAGAAAAGCACATCTTTATCGTCCTTATAACAGTCGTAAAGGCATTTTATTCTTATATATTCCGCGTTCGGCTCGCCCGCTTCGGGCAAAAAATCGGTTAAAGCAATCATTTGATTTCGCCCGAGCAAATGCCGTTTATCATATATTCTGCGAGCCTTGCCGCGTTTTCAACATCCTCTTTGTCCGCCACGCAGGAGGGGGAATGGATATACCTACAGGGCACCGAAATCGCAAGGGTTCTAACCCCTCCTCGGCTTAAATGCACTGCCCCGCTGTTGTTTCCGCCCGCAACCGCCGCCTTGGGCTGACATTTTATTCCGCTTTTTAACGCCGCGTCATAATACGCGCGGTCGTATACCGTAGATCTGTCCATAAAGGATACGGCGGGACCGTCACCTAAAACGCATACCCTTTTTGAATCCTCTACCCCCGCAATATCCGCGGCGGTGGTTGCCTCAAGCACTATTGCCGAATCGGGCGCGACCGTGAAAGCCGCCGCTTTTGCACCGCGGAGACCCACTTCTTCCTGTACCGAAAAGGTAGCGTAAAAATCATAATCACTTTCATTTGTTATAAGCGAAATTAATATCGCACAGCCCGCGCGGTCATCAATGGCTTTAGCCTTTATTTTATTGCCCATTTCGGTATATTCGCCGCAGATAACGGCGCGGTCGCCGATTCTTACAAGCTTTAACGCCTCTTCCTTAGAGGACGCGCCGATGTCTATATAAAGGCTGTCTTCTTTGGGCAGCTTTTTACGCTCCGCCGCCGAAATCAGGTGAATCGGCTTGCCCGTGATAACGCCGTTTATACTACCTATTCTCACTCGGCGGAACATAAGCACTGCGGTATCTATTCCGCCCACCGCCGAAAAGCCTAAAAATCCGTCCGAGGTGACCGAGGTGATAATCAGTCCCACCTCGTCGGTATGAGCGTCAACCATAAGCTTTTTTGCCGAGCGGTTTTTGCCCTTTTTAAAGGCAATAATACTGCCGAGCGGGTCGATTTTGTACTCGCAATGCCCCTCGATTTTAGAAATTATATAATCTCTTACCGCGTCTTCCTCGCCCGAAACGCCGTCAAGCGCGGTAAGCTCCCTTAAAATATCAAGCATTTAAAAGACCTCCCGACAGAATGTATTTTTCGAGCAGGTCGCAGACCGAATTTAAGTCCGAAAGGCTTAAAGTCTCGGTCTCGGTGTGCATATTTCTAAGCGGAATTGAGACCGTGCAGGTCTTAACCCCTCCGCGCGAAACCGAGATAACATCGGCGTTAGTACCCGTTTTACCGCCCATAGCCTCAAGCTGATATTTAATGCCGTTTTTCTCTGCTAAATCAATAAGCCTGTCCGACAAATCTCGGCAAAGCACGGGGGAAACGCCTATCATAGCGCCCTCGGAAAGCTTTCCGCACTCGGTCTCAGAAATTCCTATGCCGTTTCCGAAGCTTACGTCAACGGCTATCGCCTCGTCGGCTTTTATGTTAAAGGCGGCGGTTGCCGCCCCGCGCATACCAAGCTCCTCCCCGTCACTTAAAAGAATCGCAACGCTTACCGGCAGTTCCTTATTTGAAATCCGTTTTGCCACCTCCAATAGGCAGGCAACCCCCGAACGGTCGTCAAAGGAGCGACCGGTTACCAAATCACCCGAAAGCGAGGTCGGAGCGGCGGAAAAGGTGACATAATCCCCTATAGATACAATCTCTTTTGCCTTTTCGCCTAAACCTGTATCAAGCTTTATTTCGGCAATATCCGTATACTCGGTTTCACCCTTTGCAAGGTGGGGCGGCGTACTGCAAAATACGGCGGGGATTTTTTCTTTTCCGTGAACCGTGACCGCCCTTGCGGGGAGCGCTCTTATATCAATTCCCCCCGAATTTGAGACGGTTAAAAAGCCCTCGCCGTCAACATCGGTCACAATCATACCTATCTGGTCTATATGCGCGTCAAGCAGTACAGTATAGTCGCTTTTGCCCTTAATAAAGCCAATTACACTTAAATTCCCTCCGTTTTTAACCTCGGCATATTCGCTTAAAATTTCCTGCGCGGTATCTCTCGCCTCGGTCACGGTGCCTATCGCGTCCCTTTCGGACAGGGAAAATAAAATATCCTTAATATCCATTACAGCTTATTTACCAGTTCCTTAAAGTAATTTCCGCGCGCCACAAAATTGGGGAAAGCGTCAAAGCTCGCGCAGGCGGGGCTAAGTGTAACAATATCACCTTTCTTCGCGTCTTTATGCGCGGCGGCGACCGCCTCGGCAATATCCTTTACTCTTATTATTTCGGGCTCGCCCTTGTAATTTTTGTCTGCTCGGACGCAATTTTCAATTTTTTCCGCTGTATTGCCGCAAAGGTATAGCTTTTTAACCTTATCTATAATATAAGGCACCATCGGCTCGAACGGAATGTGCTTATCGTAGCCGCCCGCTATAAGCATTACCTTACGGTCAAACGCCTTAAGACCCGCGATAGTCCTTGTCGGGCTTGAGGCTATAGAATCGTTATAATACTTAACCCCGTCAAGCTCCCTTACAAACTCAATCCTGTGTTCAACGCCCTTAAACTCATGCGCGACCTTTTTAATTGTATCAACCCCCACATAGCCCCAGACCGCCGCGATAGCGGCAAGGTAATTTTCCACGTTGTGGTCGCCTAATACCGTGATTTCGCTCCTGTGCATAATAGGCGCGTCAATTCCCCTGTACGCCATATGGATAACCCCGTCGGTATCGAGCCAAGCGCCGTTTTTAAGCGGGCGTTCCATACTGAAGGAGAGCGACTGCCCGCGGACATACTTCCTAAACTCACATGCTATATCGTTATCGCGGTTTAAAACTGTTCTCGAAAAGGCATTTTGGTGGAGTAAAATATTCTTTTTTGCCTCAACATATTCGTCCATATCCTTGTGAATATCAAGGTGATTAGGCGCGACATTAGTCACAACCGCAACATCGGGGCTTTTACGCATTGATATTAGCTGAAAAGAGGAAAGCTCGGCTACAACGTAATCCTCAGGCTTTATATTTTCGATTTGGGGAAGCAGGGGCTTTCCGATATTTCCGCCTAAATGGACGGTTTTGCCCTCCGCCTCAAGCATTTTGGCAATAAGCGTTGTTGTGGTGGTCTTGCCGTCAGAGCCCGTAACCGCGAAAATGGTGGCGGGGCAGAGGTCAAAGAAGACCTCCATCTCGCTTGTCACGGCGATACCCTTTTTACGCGCCGCCTCAAGCTCGGGCAGGTTAAAGTTCATACCGGGGGTGCGGAAGATGATGTCCACCTCCAAATTGTCAAGGTAGCCTTCTCCGAGCCTTAGCTCCGCTCCCGCCGCCTCAATTTCGTCCGCCGCCGCGCCTATCTGCTCGCGGGTCCTGCGGTCGCAGGCGTAAACGGTCGCCCCCTTGCTTAAAAAATTCATAATAAGCGGGGTATTGCTTATACCTATCCCGCACATAGCTATCTTTTTGCCGTTAATCTGTTTGAAAAACTGCTTGCAGTCCAAAACGATTTCCTCCTATCGTACATACTACATCTATTTTATTATACTTAATGTAAAGGAAAATATCAACAGTAAGAAGGATTTTTAATAAAAGATATTTTATATTATAATAATTATACTGTGTTTGCGGAATCGGCGGATGATGACGGTCATAAAACCGTAAAAACACAGAGCATATTCGGACGACAGCCGTAATATGCTCTGTAAATTTACTTATACCGCAATGATTAAATAAAACTTATAGTCTAAATTATATTTGCTTTTTCTTTTTCATTATAAACACCGTGACGCCGACTATAACTGCAATAGCCAATGCCGCGATAATCAAATATAATACGTTATTGTTCTTTGCGTTTTCGGTTTTGTCGGTCGAAATTTCGGGCTCGGCCTTGTCGGTTGAAATTTCAGCCTTATTATCGCTTACCTTGCATACCGCATAGTTGCTGAAGTGGTTAAGCTTTGCGGTAATTGTTTTGCCGTCTTCATTAACCTCAGACTCAAGTTTTTCGTATGTGCCGTCATCGGAAACAAAGAATACTTCAACATCTTTGCCGAAGCCGTCGGGAATGTTAAAGGTTACTGTAACCTCGCCGTTCGGCTGAACCTTTGCACCGTTTAAAACAGCGGTAATGTCGTAAAGTATAAATTCATTACAAACATCTTTAAGAATGTTCTTTGCCGATTCGAATGTTGGGTTATCTTGCTTTATTTCTTCAATCTTAAGCTCGGTACCGGCGGTAAATACGCCTTCGTTTGCTTCAAAAAGTGTGCCTGTGGTATCATCTTTCACCGAGCAGGGAATAATCTCGCTTGTGGTTTCCCCGCAGCGCTTGCACTTACCCTCTTTAAGACCGGTGTTGCTGATACTCGGCTCCTTTACTACTGTAGGATTTTCAAAATCGTGACCTAATGCTTCAGTATTGCGGGTTTCGGCGGTATCGCAGGCGGTACACTTTCTTTCCTGAACGCCGCCCTCGGTACAGGTGGCGGCTTTTGTATCTGTCCACTCGCCGAACTTATGACCCTTAGCTTTTATTGTGTTGGTTGTTGTCTGACCGCAACGGGTACATTTACCGGTTTCGAGACCTGTTTCGGTACAGGTAGGTTGTTTTGTAACGGTAGGATTGCTGAAGCTGTGACCCAAAGCCTTTACAGTTCTTGTTTCTGTATGATTGCACTTTGAGCAACTGCGTTTTTCCTCACCGTTTGCTGTGCAGGTCGGTGCTTTGCTTTGCGACCAAGCGCCCATACTGTGTCCCGTCGCATTGATTGTTTGATTTTCGGTCTTGCCGCAGGTAGAACAGGTTTTTGTTGCGGTTCCGGGAGTCGTGCAGGTGGGTTGCTTTGTGGTATTCCAGTTACCCCAAGTATGACTGTTGTTTTTGGCAATAGTCTCGGTTTTGGTTGCTTTACAAGCGGTACATGTATAGGTTTTAACACCCGTTTCTTTACAGGTTGCAGCTTTGGTTACACTTCCGCTGTTCCAAGTATGTGCCGCTGTTTCCACATGTCCGCAGACAGAGCAGGTGCGAGTGTGGTTTGAGTTATCCTTTTTTGAGTAGTTGCCGTAAGAGTGAGTTTTACAGGTTATTGTAATTATTCCCGATGTTGCAGTAAAGGCATTTTCACCGTACTTTGTGTCATACTAATCGAGAAACTTAAGTGTAACAGTTGTATTTCCAACTGTAGCCGAATCTAACGCCTTAAAAGAAAACTTAGCAATAGTACCTGTTTTTGTATTATTTGAAGTAGCGCTTCCGTCAACCCAAGCAATAGAGTAAGGCGAACCATATGTGGTTTTAAGCTGGGTTCCTATCAGTACTCCTGTATCTTCAACCTTGGTAAGCTGTAATGTACTTGTGTCATAGCTTACCTTGATTCCCATAGTAACAAGTCCGGGATTAGAATTTAAATCCACATTTAGTGTTACCGTACCACCCTGTGCAACGGTAGCGTTGCTCATGGAAATTGTCCCGTTTCCTGCGGCAAATGCCGTAATTGAAGATAGGGTACAAAGCATTAATGCTAATGTTGCCAAACACGATATAACTTTTTTCATTACTTTTCTCCTCCGAGCGTAACATCCCAACCGTTGAGATAACGCATTAAAATTAGTCCGTCAAGAGTGTTTATTTTGCCGTCGCCATTCACATCAATAGCATCGGAAGATGCAATATCAACATCCCAACCGTTGAGATAGCGAAGTAACATCAAACCGTCTAATGTGTTGATGTTGTTGTCACCTGTAAGATCGCCGGGGATATACTCATAGTTGATACTGATTATTCTAAGATTATCGTCAAGTTTCAAATACATATTTGTTTCATCGGTAGCAGTCAGTTTAACGTTCCAGGCTCCGTTCTTATAATTTACTTCAGTATCACTGATTCGCGGTTCTGCAAAATAATAATGTTTCTCTGTCCAAAGATACGTATCGGTTTCGCCGTCATAATATTCAGAAAGCGATAAGTCAACATCGTTTACTGCAAAGTTTTTTAACAAAAGCTCACGGATTTTTTCGCCGTCAACCGTTTTTTCCGTACATACGTCAAGTCCGAAATCTTTATCTAAATATGAAGCAACTGTGATTAAACGGTCAATATTTTCTGCGGTTATTTCCCCGTTAAAATGCTTTTCGGTTGTCAGTGCTATGTAATTATAATTAATTTCCGAGTAAGCCAAATAATCCCAGATTTTTATAAGTCCCGAGTCTTTAAAGATGTCACTGCAAAGTTCATTTATTTCTATTTTGTAAGTGTCATTTAAACTATTGCAGTAAAGTCTGCCCATGAAAGTACCTTTATCGGTAAAAATGTAACCGTCTCGGGTTTCTAAGCCTTCTTCTTCTCCTCCGTCACGACAATCAAAGCCTAAAATACGCATATCTTCGGTTGTGCCGTCCGGTTTTACTGCGGTTATTATAAGAGATTTATCTGTTCCGCTTTTAACCTCTATACTTTCCCAGTTGTTTTCTTTAACATCAACTTCACATTCGAATATGTTGCCTAAGAATTTTGACTTGGTCTGTTGTTTTCCGGCTTCGGTAAACGGTTCAACATAATCTATATAGTACGAAGCCTTTAACTTATTCAGGTAATAACTATGCTCCTCAGTATCCGTAGGCGTATTAATTTTGACATCTTCGTATGTATCGTCATTAAAATGCACGCGCAAGACTGCACCTTTCAGATTCAAATAATCTCCTACATAATAATCTGTTCTGTCCGGTGCTTTTACTATTTCAACGCCCGTTACCGGATTTTCAATAACCGTCACATTAAATGTATCGGTTAAAGTGCCGAATTTGCCTGTTAATTCATAGGTGTTTCCTACCTCAAACGGATTCTCTTCTTGCTTATCATCGATGTCTAAATAACAATAATAGCCGTCGATTATAACGAAGCCATTGTTAATAACGGTTTTTTGTGTGCCGTCCTTAAATTTCAAAGTATATGTCGGATTGATCCGATAGTATTCATAAAAACCGTTATTATAAGAATCTACATCTTTAATTAGTGATATATCGCTGATTTCAAGACTGTCAATTATATTTTCCTTGATTGTAACATTAAAGGTAGCGCTTGCACCTAAAATTTCACAGTCAACTTCATAAGTATTGCCGACTGTCCAAGGCTCTTCATATTGTTTAGATATATCTAGATTAAGCCCAAACCGCTCGCCGTCTATTGTGACTCCGCCATATTCCGAAGTGAATTCTCTGCCGTCTTTAAGCTTTACTGTAAATGACGGGTTAATATCACTGTAAATATAGCTTCCGTCTTCATTTGTATAGCCGTGGGTACCCTCAATAATAGAAATATCACTTACTTCCACGCTTTCAACAGGACTTGCTGTAATTGTAACATCAAATGACGTTTCAAAACCGAGCAAATCAGCGCTTACTGTGTGAGTACCCACTGTCCACTGATTTTCATAGCTCTGATCGTCATAATATACAAGATAATAATCCTGACCGTTATAATTAATTGAGCCCCATTCCGAGTAAAGTACGGTATCATCATTTAAGGTTACCGTAAATTCAGGAGAATAGTAATATCTAAAATACTCGGGACTTTGAGTGTCGGTTTCGGGAATATAATCACTGGTAATATACCCGTTAGTATTTTCTATAATTGAGATGTCTGCCACTTCAATACTTTTAATCGGGATATCGACTATCGGTGAAGAGTCCGACAGAATCGGATAACCGTTGCAGATTAAATCATACATTTTTTCATCATATATATATGTGACTTCGGTTGAGTTCACATTGAAAATGTATGTCCTATTATCAGGATGTTGGCTTGCTCCAACCATAAACAGCTCTGTATCCGCGCCTATTGCACCCTCGTCGCAGTTAGTGACATCGACCAAATAATTATTGCCGCCGTATTCGACAATATTCCACATATGGGGCCTGCGCCTGTGCCGCCGTTCATTGTGCCGGTCACGGTGTTGCAGAGAACATAATCTTCAAATTCGGAAAGGTCGCAGAGGTACTGGAAAGCCTTGGCATATCCCTCGCAGACAACATTGGTTTCAGGGTCGTTATCAAAAACATTAATTAACTGCCACGGGTCGCCGTAAGCGATTCCTCCGTTTGCCGCCTCAAAATCATATGAAACAAGTCCGCAAATCTCGGCACGGTAAGCGTTTAGCTTCTCTAAATCCGATTTGCCGTAATTTTCTTCCACTATCGCTGTTGCATTTGCTATGGCAGAAGTCCCCGCACCGGTTTTAGCGGTATCAACGGCATATTCGCCCTCTCCCTTATAAGCGTCGGCAACAGCAAACTTAAAATCAAGCTGGGTATTAACGGTTGCATTGTCAACACTGTATCCCTGAGTTTTATCGAACCAGTAAAGCTCATAGGGACAGTCGGTAAGCAAACAGTTTAATATCTTATTAATATTCAAATTAAAAACTTCTTCATTTCCCATAAAACGGTTAATTTCGTCAACCGGATACGCGTTTAAATCAAAACCGAACACGGCAGAATCAAGCCCGCCCGCGGCTACCGTTTTAATATTTAATTTCAGATAATCGTAAATAGCCTTTCCTATGCCGTCTAACCTGTCGCCCGCGGTTGTACCGTACAGGGAAATCCAGCCGTACATCTGCTTTTGGAGATAGCCCGCCAAAAGCTCGTCGTTGTCGGGAAGTCGGCCGAAATCAAAATCAACCGAATTCACCGAAACTATCTGCAAATCGGTTTCTGCAAACGCCGGTATTGCAGGTAAAGCCGCGAGAATCAGAACAACGGAAACTGCGGCTGCCGCAATTTTTTTTAATAGTTTCATTAAAACACTTCCTTAAAAAGATTATAAAAACAGATTCCTTTTTTATAAAACCATATTTAGGAAACCATTTCAATATTTTTGATAAAAATTACCTATTAATATTTAAATAACAGAATGAATAATATATAAAGAGAACGGGAGTGTGAGAAAATATGAATTATATAAACTGTAAGGATGTAAATCTGCCCTCGGATATGAGAAAAGCGGTGGAGTTTTGGGCAAGAAATACCGTAGGCCACATCGAAACGCTTTTAAACCTCAAAGGTACTACCTCCGCGGTAATGCAGCCCTACTTTTCAGCGGAGCTTGAAACGCTGCTTAGAAGCTTTAAAAAAATTAGCTCTCTTTACAGCGAGGGGGAAACGCGCCGCCTGCCTTCAAAGCCGCAGCTTTTGTTTGCGGAAAACCGAAGACTTATAAATCTGCTTGAAAGAATGAAATTTGAGGGCTTTGGCGGGTACCCCTACTTACAGCAAACAATTTTTCACTACATTTATGAGCAGAGGTACATAAACGCGATTTTCGGAGTACAAAACGAGACCCGCGGCCTAATAACGGTTCGCTTTTCGCCGATGGGAAGCTATCCGCTTGTCTGCATATACAATCAGATGTATTTTTGGAGCGTAATAGGCGCCATGCACCCCTCTCTTATGATGGGTAATGAAAAATTTTACCGCTCTGCCTCGCTTCACACAAGGGATTATCTGACCGAAATTACAAACCGCTTTAATTCGGTTTGCTTCAGCCTTAGCAGTCTTAAAAAGCCGCCGACAAGGGATGAGCTTGAAAAGGTGTTTTGTATATTTCGCGAGCTCAATTCCGATTTTTTGCGCTTTTTAAAAATCATAAAAACAGGGGAGCGCGGAGTTTTCGCGGTAGGAGCGCCCACCGATATGCCGCAAAGCTTTTATAAGTCGCTGGATCACATAATCGGCGAACACACCCTCGTAAAGAAGCTTTGCGAGACTATGGGAGAAAGCTTCAGACTGCATTGCAGCATATAGGCCGCCTTCACCAAATAAAACCCAAAAGCACTTTTATAATTAAAAAACCCGCAAAAAAGAGCCTCAACTACGCGTCTGCGCGTCGAGGCTCTCGACTGTAAAGAGGCGGCAAAAAAATGCCGCTTGCGGTCGAGCCGCAAAAGAAAAAGGCTCTATAATAAATGTTGGGGTAACCAAGTAGAGCCTACGGAGAAAAATAAGAA
>URGJ01000017.1 GCA_900547445.1 uncultured Oscillospiraceae bacterium
GTGTATCTGCCTTGTGCTATCAGGCTGTTCTTCAAACGGATAAGTGATTGCAACACTTCGCTGTATTCTTCCTTGGAAAGATATAAATGATATTTCCGTTCTTTCAAAACAACCACCTCCTGTTACCGCAATTATATAATAAGAAAGGGCATAGAGGTGGTGTGCGATTGCTGCTTGACCACCCCTGAATGAACGAATTAACAGGGTAACGACCACCTTTTCCATTAGCAGAAATTTTGCTCGATTTTTTCTGCCATTAGCAGAGAGGGCATTTTCATTAGCAAAACTACGATTTTTTGCTAATTTTTATTAGCAAGCCGTACACCTGAAAGGCGGACGACATTAGTCCTAATTTCCGTTAGCTGACGGAGAATTTGCTAATTAAAATCTATGAATTTCACGATTTTTCTCTTTTACCGAAAAAATGAAAAAACGCCGGAAACCCTTGATTTTACACAGGTTTCCGGCGGAGTTTTTGGCGTTCCCGAGGTGATTCGAACACCCGACCTACCGCTTAGGAGGCGGTCGCTCTATCCAGCTGAGCTACGGAAACATACTATTTTGCGAAAAAAAGCCGCAAACAAAGCTGTTGCGGCAAATTGGAGCGGGTGATGGGAATCGAACCCACACGACCAGCTTGGAAGGCTGGGATTCTAGCCATTGAACTACACCCGCAAAACATTTTATATTATACTACCACAAATCGGTCCATAAGTCAAGAGTTTTCTCGGCTTATTTTAAGTTATTTTAAGTAAATTTAATTGAGATATATAACATTTTAATATATCACTGGATTGGAAAACAAAAGGGTGTAACCCCATTTTATAAGGTTACACCGCATTTATTAACACTTTTCCTAATTAAACAACCGCTAAAGACAGAAACTGTGCTGTTATATCCAATAAGGATTCATTAGAGCAGACTTCTGTAAAGCTCGGCTATTTCCGCTTCGCTTGTCTCCCTCGGGTTGCCTGGGCGGCAAGCGTCCGCATAAGCCGAAGCTGCAAGCGCAGGAATATCCTCTTCCTTAACAATGCCCTTTAAGGTGGTTGGAATTCCTACATCCTCAGCAAGCTGGCGAACCGCGTCAACAGCCGCCTTGCGGTATTCCTCCTGAGTCATATTGTCAACGCCCTCAACGCCCATTGCCTTTGCAATATCCTTGTACTTCTCGCCTGTGTACTCTGCATTGTAAGCCATAACGGTCGGGAGAAGAATAGCGCAGGCCTTGCCGTGCGGAGTGTCATAATAAGCCGAAAGGGTGTGAGCCATAGAATGGTCTACGCCAAGTCCAACATTGGAAAAGCCCATTCCTGCAACATACTGTCCGAGCGCCATACCGTCACGGCCGTTCTTTTCGTTCTTTACCGCGGCGCGGAGCGAACGGGCGATAATCTCAATAGCCTTAATGTGGAACATATCGGAAAGCTCCCAAGCGCCCTTTGTTATGTAGCCCTCAATAGCGTGGGTAAGAGCGTCCATACCTGTAGCGGCGGTAAGAGCAGCGGGCATTGTAGCCATCATATCAGGGTCTACAACCGCGACAACAGGAATGTCATGAACGTCAACGCAGACGAATTTACGTTTCTTTTCAACATCGGTAATAACATAGTTGATGGTAACCTCAGCCGCGGTGCCTGCGGTGGTCGGAACGGCGATAATCGGAACGCACTTGTTCTTTGTGGGGGCTACTCCCTCAAGAGATCGAACATCCGCAAACTCGGGGTTGGTGATTATAATACCGATAGCCTTTGCGGTGTCCATTGAAGAGCCTCCGCCGATTGCAACAATACAGTCCGCACCGCACGCCTTAAACTCCTCAACGCCGTGCTGAACATTCTCAATAGTCGGGTTAGGCTTAATATCGGAATAAAGCTTATAAGCTATCCCCGCGTTATCAAGAATATCTGTAACCTTTTTAGCAACGCCGAATTTCACAAGATCGGGATCGGAAGCGACAAAGGCTTTCTTAAAGCCGCGGCTTTTAATCTCGTCGGGAATGGCGTTAATAGCGCCCGCGCCATGGTATGAAGTTTCGTTTAGCATAAATTTGTTCATAAGGACTCACCTTTCCTTTTAAATTTTACCATTTTATTATACAATAAAAACTTTGTTAATTCAATAACAAAATCGTTAATAACCTGTTACTTTTATATAAGTTTTATACGACTGTTATTGTGATTTTTATTAACTGTTAATTAAGGACGGGCATTAGTTAATTAAGGTCTAATGTCAAGAAGCCTTTTCAAAATTTTCAAGAAGCTTCTTTGCGCTATCATAAGCTTCGGCGGCCTCTTTTCTTTTTTCCATTGTAGTTTCGGAAATACGGCGGCAGGAAATTTGGAGTCCCTCGGGCAATTTCCCAAACTGCTCTGATTGGGTGGCATTGTAGAAATCCTCCCCGAATTTATAAGGCTCGTCTTCAAAAAGACTTCCGCCCTTAGAAATTTCATCCAAATATTTATATGACTCGCTGTCGGTAATATAAAGAATTGCGTTTTCGTCCCCGGCAATCATTGCCTGAAGCTTTGTCATCATAGTATACCGATATTGTGTGTCGCCCGATTTGTTTGAAAAGCTTACATTTACTACCTGAATATTTATCTCGCCGTCACCGTTTGTATCCTCTGCGTATTTTTGGAGATAGTCAGCTATTTTTTCCGTTTGTTCGTCAACAACAGCAGTATATGTAAAATAAACAACCTCAAAATCGTATTTTGTCCTTGTGGCACACTGGGTTGTCAAAACCGACAATACTACCGTTACAGCGGTAATTGCTATTACATGCCATTTATACTGAAACCAGAAATTATCCCATTTTTCCTTAGGCGTCTTTGGTACAATAGCAACCTCACTCGGCTTAGGCGGAGCTTTCATCTCGCCATGCTGCATTTTTTTTAGCTCCAAAAACTCCTGACGGGCTTTTCTCTGTTCTTCTAATATTTCGTTTGTTTTTTTCTCAGACATCAGCTCACCCTCCGTAATACATTTTAAATATACCATTTAAACCGGCGATTTTCAAGAGATGTATCTGTTATTTCTGTAAACATTTTTTTAACACGCCCTGTCCTTTTGTCATATACTGTACTGCAAAAGAGTTTTAACAAAAGGCATAAAAAAGCAGTCCCCGCTCAAAGCGGGGACTGCCCATAATTTAAAACAATTAGATTTCAGCGAAATACTTAATGGTGCGAACCATCTGGCTTGTATAGCTGTTCTCGTTGTCATACCAGGAAACAACCTGTACCTGATAGGTATCGTCGTCAATCTTTGTAACCATTGTCTGGGTAGCGTCAAAGAGTGAGCCATAAGTGATTCCGATAATATCAGAGGAAACAAGGGGTTCCTCGGTGTAGCCGAAGGAAGCGGAAGAAGCAGCCTTCATAGCGGCATTAATACCCTCTACAGTAATGTCCTTGCCCTTAACAACGGCAACGAGGATTGTGGTGGAACCGGTCGGAACCGGAACACGCTGAGCAGAACCGATAAGCTTTCCGTTGAGTTCAGGAATAACAAGACCGATAGCCTTTGCAGCGCCTGTTGAGTTCGGAACGATGTTTACAGCGGCTGCGCGAGCACGGCGAAGATCACCCTTTCTGTGGGGACCGTCAAGAACCATCTGGTCGCCTGTGAAAGCGTGAACGGTAGTCATAATACCGCTTACGATGGGAGCGTACTTGTTAAGAGTATCTGCCATCGGAGCTAAGCAGTTTGTGGTGCAGGAAGCAGCAGAAATAATCTTGTCATCCTTAGTGAGGGTCTTCTCGTTTACGCTGTAAACGATGGTGGGAAGATCCTTGCCCGCGGGAGCGGAAATAACAACCTTCTTGGCGCCTGCGTCGATATGAGCCTGAGCCTTGTCCTTTGAGCAGTAGAAACCTGTGCACTCAAGAACAACGTCAACGCCGATTTCGCCCCACGGAAGATCCGCGGCGTTCTTTTCGGCATAAATCTTAATAGTCTTGCCGTCTACGGTGATGCTGTCCTCGCCCGCAGATACGGTATCTGCAAGAGCATATCTGCCCTGAGCTGAATCGTACTTGAGAAGATGAGCGAGCATAGCTGGGCTGGTAAGATCGTTTATAGCGACAACCTCATAACCCTCTGCTCCGAACATCTGACGGAAAGCGAGACGGCCGATACGGCCAAAACCATTAATAGCAACTTTAACCATTGGAATTACCTCCTTTATTTTTACGCATATTATTTTACCCCATTTTGATACCATTTTCAAGTAATTTGTTTAATCTTTAACAATTTTTTTAATTTTTATATATTTTGGCATAATAACTCCATATGCGGAGGTCACATTATGATATATTTGCCAAAAGCATTTGAACGCTATCTTTCGGCTTTGCGGCTATATGTTCAAATGTCGGTTTTAAAGGGCGGCGGAACAAAACAGCTTTTACAGCTTAAGAAAATTAGTCTTGCGGAAGCCTTTTATTTTAAGAAAGAGCGCTCGCCCGTTGATGTTATAAAGCTTTCCGATTCGCTGCTCGGCGCGGCGGTTATTATTCTTCTGCAAAGGGGTATATGTCTATCGGCGTTTTTTTCGGGCGGCGGGGTATTCCTAATAAACCGCCGCCTTTATACCGCCCTTTTATCGGAGCTTATTTCGCTTAGCAATGATGGCTGTAAAATCGCAATAAGCGCGGAGCAAAGTAATCTTATAATTAAAGCCGCAAACATATGCTTTTCAAACACTATGGAACGGCTTGTTAAGGCTATGAAAGGCTTTTTTCTGATTGAACGGACAAATAACACCCTGCTTATAGTTATTCCTACCGAAAAAACCTGTCTTAGATCAGAAACGGTGGAGAATGAATGGTGTTATATTTTAGACCGATTTTCCCCTATTAATATCTGGCTTTTAAATGTAAGGAACGACCCGCCTTAGCAGAACTTAAGCTTAGCTATAAGCGCCTCGGCGATTTTCATACCGTCGGTCGCGGCGGACATTATTCCGCCCGCGTAGCCCGCGCCCTCACCGCAGGGGTAAATACCCTTGTGAGAAAGGCTTTGTCCGTCATCGCCTCTTAATATCCTTACGGGGGACGAGCTCCTTGTTTCGGGTGCGGTAAGCACCGCCGAACCGTCTGCAAAGCCCCTTATTTTTTTGTCGAAAAGCAAAATCCCCTCTTTTAGGCTCTCGCAGATAAAGGCGGGGAAAATTTTTTCAAAATCGGCGTATACGTAATTGGGCTTTACAGTAGGCTTTACCCTTGTTATTTCAAAGGGCTTTCCGAAAACAAAGCTCCCGACCGTGCTTACAGGTACCGCACCGCCCGCCGCGGCGTAAGCCGTCTGCTCGGTTTTCCTCTGCAAAGCACAGCCCGCCAAAACATCGCCGCCCTCTAAATCCTCAGGCTCAACGCTTACAAGCAGGGCGCTGTTTGCATTCGCACCGTCTCTTTTACTCCTGCTCATACCGTTTACCGCAATGCCGCCTAACTCGCTTGAGGCGTTAATTACCTCGCCGCCGGGGCACATACAAAAGGTGTATACTCCCCTGCCGTTTTTAAGGTGCGCCGCCAGCTTATAGTCGGCGGCGGAAAGAGCAGGATGAAAGGCAAAATCGCCGTAAAGCGCCTTATTTATATCACTTTGGAGATGCTCTATTCTGACCCCCATAGAAAAAGGCTTTCTTATCATATTAACGCCGTTTTCTTTAAGCATTAAAAAGGTGTCACGCGCCGAATGACCCGTAGCTAAAATAAGCCGTTCGCAGGGAATTTCCTCATCGGCGGCGACAGCCGCGACAAGCCGCCCGTCCTTAAAGCGCAAATTATCAAGCCGAGTTTCAAACCGCACCTCTCCGCCTAAAGATATTATCTCTTCTCTTATGCTTTTTACAACATTTACGAGTATATCCGTTCCTATATGGGGCTTAGCGTCGGTCAAAATGCTCCCGGGCGCTCCGTGCTTATAAAATTCTTCTAAAACCGCGCGGCAGCGAAAGTCTTTGATTCCCGTGTTTAATTTGCCGTCCGAAAAGGTGCCGGCTCCCCCCTCGCCGAACTGGACGTTTGATTCGGTGTCAAGCTGTCCGCCCGCGAAAAAACGGTTTACATCTGAGGTTCTCGAATCCGCGTCCCGCCCGCGTTCAAGCACTAACGGTCTTAGCCCCGCTCGGGCGAGAACCAGCGCCGCAAACATTCCCGCAGGTCCAAATCCGACTATAACAGGTCGGGTTTCAGGGCGTTTTTCCGAAATCCGCCATACATATTCCCGCGGCGTATAGACAGAAGCGTTTTTAGCTTTTTTTAATGCAGCGTTTTCGTTTATATTTAATTCCGCAAGCAGAGAACAGCAAAAATGCAGATCGCTTTTCTTTCTTGCATCAACCGATTTTTTATATAGTTCAGCTGATTTAACCGCGCTGACATCAATTTTAAGCGCCCTCGCGGCATAAGGTTTTAAATCGGAAAAATCCGTATCAAGTGAAAGATTTACATTATTAATAAGCAGCATTTCACCCTCCAGCTATCGCCTCGGCGGCGCAAAGGGCGCTTGACCACGCCCATTGGAGATTAAAGCCGCCGCAGTCGCCGTCGATATCTAATATTTCTCCTATCGCGTAAAGTCCCTTATACTCGCGGCTCATCATAGTATTTGGGTCAAACTGCTCGGTATCAAGCCCGCCGGAGGTTACCTGAGAATTAATAAATCCCGTATTACCCGTGACCGCGAAGCTGAAATCCTTGATAAGCGCCGCCAATTTTTGCGGAGCGTTTTTATCAAACGAGGAAACAGGCATATTAAGTCTATAGCCCGCCGACTTGATTATAACCTGACCGAGCCGTTTATTCATAATTCCCGTAAAAAATTCATCGGTACTTCTGCCGCCGAGCATATCTATGCGCTCGCAAAGTTCATTTGTTAATGCTTGCAAACTTTTGCAAGGCATAAGGTCAAGGGATATAACGGGGCTTTGAGCGGTAGCCGCCGCGCCCGAAACCTGAAGAATCGGCGGCCCTGACAGCCCGTAATCGCAGAAGAGCACCTCGCCGTATTCTCGCCTTAAAAGTCTGCCGCCCGACTTAAGGCTTACATCGGCGTTTACTTTTATTCCCTTAAGCTGGCGTACAATTTCGGGTTCTGTTTTTAGCTGAACAATAGCGGGATAGGTCTTTACGGTTTTAAAGCCCGCCTTTTTTAAAAGGTCGAGCATCTGTCCGTCGCTGCCGAGCCGCTCTCCGCCCGAAAGCAGTCCCGCGGCAATTATAACATTTTGAGCCAAAAAACTCATATTACCCGCGATAACCTTAAAAAGTCCTCCTGAAAGCTGAATATTGGTAACCCTTGTTTCGGTGCAGAGAATTACGCCCGCCTCCTCTGCGGCAAAGCGCAGACAGTCCACAACCGACGCCGCCTGTAAAGAAACGGGATAGCCCTTATCTCCCTCAAATATAAAATCAACGCCTATTTCATGAAAAAATTTTTCGGTTTCTTCCCCGCTGAAACGCGCAAGAGCGTACGCGGCAAAATCCGTATTTCTGCCGTGATAACGCTCTTTTGATATGTTTTTATTCGTTATGTTACATCGTCCGTTGCCCGTTGCCGCAAGCTTTTTGCCGACCCTCGGCAAAGCCTCAAGCAGTCTTACCGTCAACGCAGGATTTTCCTTTTTAACAGCTACCGCAGCGCAAAGTCCCGCCGCGCCGCCGCCGATTATTATTACGTCGTTTTTCATATGTTAATGTCGCTCGTCGAAATTTGAATAGGTCTCGCAAAAGCGAGCCTGAAAGGAGGGCGGCTCGTCCCCCGCGTAAAGATGTGAAATATCGCCAAAGCCGCAGCAGCGGAAATAAGCAACCCCCTGCTCGCGCTCCTCGGTGATGAGGGTCGTAACCGAGGAGGTCAGCGCGACGAAGCCGTGCCACAGCTGTACAGGGGAAATATTAAGAATATGCGACAGCAGTACGCACTCAACCCCAAAATGGCAGAAAAGCGCTACAGTATCTCTGCATTCATTTTCTACTCTGTACAAATTGCCCTCGCGGACATAGCCGTATTTTTGGAGCAGTCCGTCTATTCCGCTCACCGCCGCGGCGTATTTATCCTTAACATTTCCGCTTGACATCAGAGGAGTATTAAGCCATTTGTCCTTATCAAAATAATCGGGCTCTTTAGTCCAGTATTCCGGCATTAAATCCCACGGTATTCTTTTCTCGCCCGTTTTTGGATCTATAATATGTCCCGTAAACTCCTCTAACCACGGACATATTTTCGCTTTTTTTCCGAACGCGGCTAAGGTCGGCTCGGCTGTCGCTCTTGCCCTGCCTAACGGCGAGCAGTAAAAATCCTTAATATCAAGCTTTAAAAGCCTGCTTTTTAAAAGCTCCGCCTCTCGGCGGCCTTTCTCGGTTAGAGAATCAACCGTATAATCGGGGTCGCCGTGGCGAATAATCAAAAGCTTCATTTTACGTCTCCTGAATTTTGTTCTCAGTCAATAAGCGCCAATATGGCTGGCTTTGGGCGCGCTCCAGTTTCGATTTTCTCAAGCTTGCCGTTTTTAAATGCGGCGAGCGTAGGTATTGATGAGACCGAAAAGCGCTCCGCAAGGCTCGGCGCTTCGTCCACATTGACCTTGCACACCTTAATATCCTGCCTTTCCTCGGCTATCTCGTCGATTATGGGAGACACCATTTTACACGGACCGCACCAAATCGCAAAAAAATCCACCAAAACCGGCTTGTCCGAGTTTAAAACCTCAGCTTCGAAATTTGCTTCATTTAAATTTATAACTGACATAATTACACTATCCTTTCTGTTATATTATCCGAAGAAAACATTCAAAAATACAGCTTAGTCGGTAATGAAAACATTACCGACTAAAAATTTCACTGCTCTTCTTCCGTAATATCAATATCCGCGATGTTCACATTAACCTGCGTTACCGCGTTGCCTGTCATAGTCTGAATTTTATCCTTTATATTACTCTGCACCTTTTCGGCGACATCTCTTGCCTTGGCGTTCTGCTTTAAGCAGATATAAACGCTTATTTCAATAGCTCCGTTGATGTTTTCTACCTTAACTCCCTTAAAAGCGTTTTTAGTTTTAATGATCCCCTTTAAATCAATAGCCTTCTTTGAGAGACCTGCCACTCCTTCAACCTCTTTAGCGGCAATTTCCGCCATTTTTTCAAGTACCTCTGTATTTACGGACAGCTCTGTTTTATTATTTTCCATGGATATACCTCCGTTATTTAACATACTTTAAATTTATTATACCACATTTTTCAAATAACACAACAGTTTTATTTAATAGGTACTATTTTAATATTTGAAAGGGGAATATTGGTTTCCGAGGTGATAATATCCTGTATTTGGAGCGTTTGTGCCGAAGTGAGTCCGTCAGACTTTACTACAACGCTTATTCCGGTATCGCTGATAACAGCAAGCGCTTGCCGGAAGCCCTTAGCCTTCAGAAGAGCCTCAATATTACCCTCGCTTTCCATACGTCCCGCTATTTCCTCTGTTTTTGCAACGGCGGATTTTTTATCCTCATCTGTAAGCTTATCGCTTTTAAGGGTTTCCTCAATTAATTCCTGTGCTTTTTTGCGGGCGCTTTCCCGCTCCTTTTTAGCCGTAGCAAAATAATCTTCGTCCTTCGTCTCAGCCTTAGCCGAGGTCTGTACCGCCCCGCTTTCGGAGCTTGTGTTATTTACATATGAAGCCTCTCCCAAATACTTGCCCGAAGACGGCGTATATTTCATATTAAGCCATATTGCCGCCGCCAGAGCTAATACCATCGCCGTTACAGCTATCTGACTTTTCCCAAAAACCTTGCCTTTTTTCATTGGATTCTTCCTCCTGCTATATATACTCTTTTTGATGTTATATTAAGCGCCGCGGTAACGGCGTTTTGAATTTTCTCGTTAATCTGCTCATCGTCCCCTCCCTCGCAAACAATCGCCACGCCGCGCACCTCGGGCATTTCGGTGGTTACAAGCAGAGCCTGCTCTCCTCCGTCGGCAGACTTTACTGTTATGTAGCTCTGCTTTAATTCGCTGCTGGTGCTTTTTGAATCGCTCTCTGTTTTATCCGCCGAAACGCCCTCCTTGATGTCGGCATAGGAATATTTTATGCCGCTTTCAAGGGTTATTACTACCTTTACGTTGCCGGTGCCCGTAATGCTTTTAACGATTTCCTCAATGCTGTCTTCCAGCTGAGCACGGTATTCGTCGGCGGTTATATTTTCACCCGAAGGCGTTTTTTTTCCCGATTTATCTCCGCCGCCTATAAAGGAAGAAAGGAAAATAAGCGCCATGCCGACAAGCCCTGCCGCAACAAGTATTTTTGGATTTTTGATCTTTTCGGTCAGCTTATTTATCACATCGTTCATTTATAATTTCTACCTCTATATTTTCCGCCGCGGAGCCGAGCGCCGCGCGTATTCTTTCCTTATCAGCGTCCGAATAAATTATCACTTTACTAATTACTATGCTGCCGTCCTCGTTTTTATCCGTACAAACAGTAATTTCGGAAAAATTTATTTCGCAGCTTCTGAGCGCTTCGCCGTAAACATACCTTGCCGCCGCGGCTTTTAACTCTTCGTCCGAGGCTGCCGCCGACGCTTCAAAGCTGATATCGGTATTAAAGCCGCCCTTTAAAAGTCCCGCCGCCGAAATGACTGTTACAAGAAAAACAAGACTTAACACATACTTTACGGGCTTTCCCAAATTGCCGTCTGGGCAGATAAGGTGTACAGCCCCTATAAAAACGCAGGCGGTGCAAAGGGAGGTTAAAAATGAGGTTAATCCGCTCACGACCCACGCACCCCCGTAACCACCGCGGCGAGAGAAATTACAAACATCGCCCCGACAAGAAGTATAATTCCTATTAAAACCGACATCATTGAATCGACCGCCCTTAAAAGCCCCGCAATTCCGCCTAAAGAGAAAAGCTCCGACACCGCCGAGGTCACAAGCAGTACCGCACGCCAGATAAGCAGTTCGATTACGAGCGGTAAAAGGGTTACAGCACAGGCGAGCGCACCGTAAATTCCGACAGAGGATTTTAAAAGCCCCATAGAGGCGGTTACGGTGTTTATCGCCTCGGAAAGCACTCCGCCCGCGACAGGTACCGAAGAGCCTATAATAAACTTTGCGGTTTTTGAGGCTAAGGTATCCGCCGAGGCGTTTACGGCGGTCTGAATACCTAAAATTCCGATAAATACGGCGGAAATAAACGCCATTATCCAAAAGGCGAGCTTTTTAACCGTTTCGGCTATGCCTGATTTCTTAATTGCGGGCGATACCGCGCCGCTCAAACTTACCGCAAGGTAACCGCCCATTAAGGGTAATACGGCAAAGCTTGAAATATAGGTTACTGTCTCCGCCGCCGCAAGCAGTAAAGCGCTCATTGAGGCAGAGGTCACCGCCGCCCCCGAAGCGGCTACAATAACCGCAAAAATCGGAATAAACGAAAGCATAAATATCCCCGTACCCCGAAGCGCGTTTACCGATGCGTTTATTACGGAGGAAACGGGAACTGCTATTACCGCCGCAGACGCCGCCGCCGCGGCGTACACAGCCGCGGTCATCGAGCTGCTCTTGATTTCCACGCAGCCAAGCGCCGCTGAAATCAGAACTATCGCAATTATTCCCGCTCCCGCCTTAATCGGAGCCTTTGCACCCGAGGCTATAAAGGTAAATATATGCTTAAACACGCTTTCGGCAGAGAGGGAGTTTACCCAGTTATAGTCGGATGGGTCTATGCCGTTGTCTCTAAAATATTCCCTTGTTTGTTCGGGCAAATTATTCTCTATTTCCTCCGCTCCGCTGTTTTTATACTGCTCAGAGTAAAATTCATCGGGCGAGCCGCTTCCCTCAGCCCGCACGCCTAAGGTCAAAAGCGCCGATAAAAGGCAAAATAAAATTAAAATTCTTAATTTTCTTCCTGCTTTCATAATCTTCTCCGTAATACTTAGGCTATTATTTTAAAAAGCCGAGCGCCGTCTCCAAAACCGCCGATATGAGCGGAACGGACAGAATAAATATCGCGCATTTCCCCGCAAGCTCCGCCTTTGCGGCTAAAGACGCCTGACCGCTGTCGCGGCAAGCGTCGGCTATAAATCCCGTCACATAGCCGATACCGAGAGCCTTAAGCGCAACCGCGAAGTATTCGGTTTTTACCCCGCAGCTTAAAAGCCTTGCTTTTATGTATTCTATAGGAGTCCATACTCCTTTTAAAACGTAAAGCGTTACAACCGCGCCGCCCGCCAGCGCCACCATAAGCGCGTATTCGCCCTTTTGCTGTTTTAAGACAATCGCCAACACGGCAGAAATAAGGCAGATTGCGAGTATTTTAAAAATTTCCATTGTTTACAGCCCGAAAATACTTTTAACCGTTGTAAAAAGGTCGGCAATTGCGTTTACAATCATTAAAAGCACCACCACGAGGCCCGCCAAGGTGGTCAGCATCGCCTGATCCTCCCTACCCGAACGTACAAGCACAAGATTAAGCACCGTTACTATTATCCCTATCGCCGCTATTTTAAAAATAAAATCGACGTCCATTTATTTCACCTACAAAAAGAATATACATATAAAAATTCCGCACAGAATACCGAGCGTACTGTAAAGCCTGCACAGCTCGCCGCATTTTCTCTCCGCCTCGCCGCATTTTTTCTCGGTAAGCGACATATATAGTCCTATGCGTTCGCATTCCGACTCCGCGTCCGACATACCGAGATCGCGGAAAAATTCCTCTAAAACAGCGGCGTCCGACAGCTCTAAATACATAGTATTAATAACGGCTTTACCGTCAGAAAGTCTTACGGTATCCTCGCCGAAGCAAAGGGACACAAGCCGCTCTATCTCTCCCGTACCCATTCTTATGCGCTCCCTTAAATCGGACATTGAGCGGTATATCCCGCAAAGCTTTTTATGTCTCTTTTTAAGCTCCGATGACTTTAAAAAGCCTCTGAGAGCGCAGGCGGAAAAAACTGCCGCAAGACCGATAAGCTTAAACAGCCACTCCACAGCAAAGCTCCTTTACGCCTATAAGCTTTATAGTACCGCCGTGTATAGCGGGGAGCAAAGCTACCGAAGACACCGCTCCGCTTTCTATAAGAGCCGAGGTGACCTTGCGCCGCGTCAAGTCCTCCGTACAGCCTATATGCGCGGTTGTAATAACCGACACCCCCGCACAAAAGCTTTCGCTTACCCTTTCAAGCTCCTCCTTTGTGCCGATTTCGTCAAAAGCGACTATATCGGGGAACATTGTCCTTACAGCCATTTCTATTCCCGCCGCCTTGTCCGAGGTTAGAAGAACATCGCTGTTCGCTCCCAAATCGTTACCTGCTTTTCCGCCTATTCCGCCCGAGATTTCACCGCGGCTGTCAATTACCGCAACACGGTAGTGCTTGCCGCAAAGACCGTCCGACATCTGTCTTATAAGGTCGCGTAGCACCGTTGTTTTTCCGCTCCCGGGAGGCCCCGCTATAAGCAGTCCGCCGCCGCAGTACACCCTTGCAATATCGTTTGCCGCGCCTATTATCTCCCGCGCTATTCTGATATTAATCGAGGTTACATCGTGCATAACCCCGCCCTCCGAAAGAGTTCCGCATACCCCTGCGCGGTGACCGTTTTCCATCATAATAAATCCGTTTTTAAGCTCGCTTTCATGGGCGTAAACCGAGTTTTTACACAAAAGCCTGAAGCTTTCTTGTAGATCGTCCTTTTCCGCCCTTAAAAGGTCGCGGGTGATTATAAAGGAGGTTTGTCCGCTTGCCCTGATAAATACCGTTTCTCCTCCGACCGTAAGCGCAACGGGCAGTCCCGCTCTCAGCCGTATTTCTTCAACGTTTTCCTTAACTGTTTTCGGCAGTCCGCACAGCGCCTCTCTTATTCTCGGTGCGACGCCGTAAAGCACGCTTTCAAATCTTTCTGTTTTATTCAAAATCCGTCACCTCACACTAAATACTATGACGGGGTTGTCCCTTGTAGAACATTTTAAAAAATAAAATTTAATCGCATATTTATAAAGTTACGGAATTTTTTTATATTTTTGCGGAATGTTATTAAAAGAAATCTTTAGGAGGTAAATTATGAAAAAACCGATTTCTTTATTATTATCAATTATCTGTTTGCTGTCCTGCATATCGCTTGCGGGCTGCGGCAAAAAGAAAACAACAAGCTCCGAGGTGTATTTCCTCAATTTTAAGCCTGAATCCGCCTCGGTTTACGAGGAGCTGGCTAAAAAATACGAGGAGGAAAAGGGTGTAAAGGTCAAGGTTGTGACCGCAGCTGCCAACACCTATGAGCAGACCCTTAAATCCGAAATTGCAAAGTCGGGCGCTCCCACCATTTTTCAGGTCAACGGTCCTGTAGGCTATGACGAATGGGACGACTACTGCCTTGATATTAAGAACAGTAAGCTTTACAATATGCTTTCTGACAAAGGCCTCGCCATTAAAGACGACGGCGGAGTATACGCGATACCTTATGTTATCGAGGGATACGGAATTATTTATAACAACGCGATTATGAAGAAATATTTCGCGCTCCCCGACAAAAAAACCGACCTTAAATCAGCCGATGAAATCGACAGCTTCGACAAGCTTAAAACAGTAGTTGAGGATATGACCGCGAATCTTTCTAAGCTCGGCATCGAGGGCGTTTTCGCATCTACCTCTCTTTCAAGCGGCGAAGACTGGCGCTGGCAGTCACATCTTTTGAATGTTCCGCTTTACTATGAGCTGTTTGAAAAGAACGATGCCAACTCAGACCTGTCACTCGCTATGTATAAGGCGGATAAAATCGAATATAAGTACGCCGAAAACTTTGAAAAGCTTTTCGACCTTTATGTCAACAATTCAATCACAAAGCCCACCCTATTAGGCTCCAAGTCGGTTGCCGACTCAATGGCTGAATTTGCGCTCGGAAAGGTTGCTATGGTGCAGAACGGCAACTGGAGCTGGTCGCAGATTTCCGGCGTTAAGGGCAACACCGTAAAAGCCGATGACATTAAAATGATGCCTATGTATACAGGAATAGAAGGAGAAAAAGGTCAGGGCATCTGCATAGGTACGGAAAACTACCTTGCAATCAACAAAAACGCTACCGACGAACAGCAAAAGAACTCTCTGGCTTTCCTTGAATGGCTTTTTTCAAGCGACACCGGCAAGGATTATGTGACAAACAAGCTCGACTTTATCACCCCCTTTAACACCTTCTCAGAAAACGAGCTCCCGAATGACCCGCTCGCCAAAGAAATTTCCCGATATATGAAGGATGATTCGGTCAAGAATATTCCTTGGGTATTTACGGGCTTCCCGAGCGAAGCGTTTAAAAAGGAAGTCGGCAGTTCTCTGCTCGACTATGTTCAGGGCAATAAAAAGTGGGAAGATGTACGCAAGAGCATAAGCGATAAATGGAAGAGTGAACGCGCATAAATGGAAAAAACAGTAAAACGCTGGTTCCCTGTATTTTTACTGCCCACCCTCACGGCATTTTTAATAGCCTTCGCAATCCCCTTTGTAATGGGCGTGTTTCTTTCCTTTACCGAATTCCGCACCGTAACCGACGCGACCTTTGTAGGTTTCTCAAATTATATCCGCGCCTTTACGGACGATAAGCTTTTTTTGCAGTCGCTTATATTTACGGTAAAGTTTGCGGTAATCTCGGTAATAGGAATTAACGTTATAGCATTTGTTTTGGCTCTGCTGTTTACAAGGGGGCTCCCCGGCACAAACTTCTTTCGCACGGTCTTTTTTATGCCGAATCTTATCGGCGGCATTGTTCTCGGCTATATCTGGCAGGTAATAATAAACGGCGTGCTTTATAAGTTCGGTTACTCTATAACCTCTAACCCGACCTACGGCTTTTGGGGACTGGTTATCCTTATGCACTGGCAGATGATAGGCTATATGATGATAATTTATATAGCGGGTATTCAGAATATCCCAACGGATATATTGGAGGCGGCGCGGGTAGACGGTGCGAACGCTCTTACCGTTCTATTTAAAATTACAATTCCCTCGGTTATGCCGTCGATTACAATTTGCCTGTTTTTAACCATAACAAACTCCTTTAAGCTGTTTGACCAGAATTTAGCCCTGACCGCAGGCGCGCCCGCAAACCGAACCCAGATGGTGGCGCTTGATATTTACAATACCTTTTATTCCCGTTCAGGCTACGAGGGAGTAGGTCAGGCCAAGGCGGTAATATTCTTTATTATCGTGGCGGCAATAGCCCTTTTACAGCTTTATCTTACACGCAGAAAAGAGGTTGAAAGCTGATGGCAAGAAAAATAATAAGCGGTGTCTGCTTTATACTGCTGATTATTTTCGCAGCCGCGTTTATTTTTCCTGTGGCGGTGGTACTCATTAACTCCTTTAAGGCTAAGTTTTCCATTAACGCAAGTCCCTTTACCCTGCCCGTAGGAGATGATTTTGTCGGCCTTTCAAACTATACCGAGGGCATTAAAAACACAGGATTTGTCTCGGCTTTCGGCTGGTCGCTCTTCATTACCCTATTTTCGATTGCCGCCATTATTATATTCACCTCTATGTGCGCGTGGTATATTGTGAGGGTCAAAACAATATTTACTTCTCTTTTATACTACGCGCTGGTCTTTTCAATGATTGTACCGTTTCAGATGGTTATGTTTACAATGTCAAAGGTCGCAAATGTGTTGCATCTTGACAATCCTGTTGGTATAATATTAATATATTTAGGCTTCGGTGCGGGTCTTTCGGTCTTTATGTTCACGGGATTTATAAAAACGGTGCCGCTTGGCATTGAAGAGGCCGCCACTATCGACGGATGTACGCCCTTTCAAACCTATTGGCGGGTAGTTTTTCCTATTTTAAAGCCAACGGCGATAACTGTCGCGATTTTGAATACTATGTGGATTTGGAACGACTATCTTCTTCCCTATCTTGTAATAGGCAGCGATTATAAAACAATTCCGATTGCCGTGCAGTATTTAAAGGGCGGCTACGGTTCCGTAGATATGGGCGCTATGATGGCGATGCTGGTGCTTTCTATTATTCCTGTAATAGTTTTTTATCTTTCAAGTCAAAAATATATTATAAAAGGGGTTGCGGCGGGTGCTGTTAAGGGGTAGCGACACAAAATATAAGAAAGAAAGCGGCGTGCTGATGCACATTTCATCGCTCCCGTCGCCTCACGGTATAGGCGATTTAGGAAGCGAAGCGTACCGCTTTGTTGATTTTTTAAAATGCAGCCGCCAGACCTACTGGCAGCTGCTGCCGCTTTGTCCCGTGGGCAAGGGAAATTCGCCTTACAGCTCGTCAAGCGCCTTTGCGGGAGAAATACTTTTTATCAACCTTGACCTTCTTGCAACCGACGGGCTTTTAAGCACCGACGAGATACCTTCGGCGGATTTTCCTAAAAACACCGACTACAAAAAAGTAAGAGAATTTAAGCTTCCTCTTATTAAAAAAGCGGCGGAGCGCTTTAACCCGAAATCCCGCGATTTTAAAGCCTTTTTAAGAGAAAACGCCTACTGGCTCGACGATTACGCCCTCTTTATGGCTATAAAGGAGGTCTACCCCAAAAAAAGCTTTGCCGAGCTTGATGACGGGCTTAAATACCGTCTGCCCGACGCGGTTGAACGCTTCAAAAGAGCGCACTCCGAGCAGATTTTGTTTTACGAAATAACCCAGTACTTTTTTTTCTCGCAGTATCTGAGGCTTAAAAAATACGCCGCGGAAAACGGCGTAAAATTGATAGGCGATATTCCGTTTTATGTTCAGCTTGAAAGCGCGGATGTTTGGAGTAATCCCGATATTTTCCGTTTAGGCCGTGATATGACCCCTGTTTTGGTTGCAGGTGTTCCCCCCGATTGCTTTTCGGAGGACGGACAGCTTTGGGGTAACCCGATTTATGATTGGGAGTATCAAAAATCCACCGATTATGAATGGTGGCGCAAACGCCTTATCCATAACTCAAAGCTTTATGACATAATAAGAATCGACCATTTCCGTGCTTTCGCGGATTATTACACCATTCCCTACGGCGCTAAGACCGCTAAAAGCGGCGTTTGGGAAAAGGGCGTGGGACTTCCCTTTTGGAATTTGATGAAACAGTATGTAAGCGCCGAAATTATCGCCGAGGATTTGGGCGGCGACACCCCTGAGGTTGAAAAGCTTGTTGAGGATACAGGTTTTCCTAATATGAAGGTACTGCAATTTGCCTTTAACACCGACCTCGAAAATCCCTTTTTACCTAAGAATTATCAAAGAAACTGCGTTTGCTACACAGGCACGCACGATAATGACACAACCCGTGGCTGGTTTGAAAAGGCAAGTGAAAAGGAACAAATTATGTTTACCCGCCTTGTTCCGGCTGATAAATCGGGCTCGGCTGTGCTAAGCCTTATATCCTTTGCTATGAAATCAAAGGCAAGGATGGTAATAATACCGATGCAGGACTATTTACAGCTTGATTCCTCTGACCGTCTTAACACTCCCGGTATACCCTCGGGCAACTGGGAATGGCGGCTTTCTAAAAGCGACCTGACAGATGAGCTTGCAGGCGAGATAAAACGCCTAAGTGCCGGACGAAATGAAAATAGATAAATAATTTAATGATATAAATATCCACACAAAAAAGCCGAAGAGTTTATCGCTCCTCGGCTTTTAATTATTACAATTTACTTTTTCATTGCAACGGCTTTCTTAGCCTTTTCTGCAATATTCACCGCGCGCAGACCGAACTCGTCGAGCAGCTTGGGTGCAGGGCCCGAATGACCGAAGGTATCGTAAACACCGAGTTTTACAACAGGTACCGGATACTCTTCGCAAAGGAGCTCGCTTACTGCTCCGCCTAAACCACCTATTACAGAATGTTCCTCGGCAGTGACAATAGCTCCAGTTTCCTTTGCAGCCTTTATTACCGCCTCGTTATCAAGCGGTTTTATAGTGTGCATATTGATAATTCTCGCGTTTATGCCATCCTTTTTAAGCAACTCGTAAGCCTCAAGCGCCTCGGAAACCATAAGACCCGTTGCGATAACCGTAACATCGTTGCCCTCTTTAAGCTCTACCGCTTTACCGACCTCAAACTTATAATCGTCGCCA
The DNA here is from genome assembly GCA_900547445.1 of uncultured Oscillospiraceae bacterium. Taxonomy (GTDB): domain Bacteria; phylum Bacillota; class Clostridia; order Oscillospirales; family Acutalibacteraceae; genus UBA737. Next base: position 19,060 of record URGJ01000017.1, read on the forward strand.
AATATGACGGGAACGGCAAGACGTCCGAATCTCATATAAACAGGACCGTCAAGTTCAAAGGCCGCTTCGACCGCTTTTTTAGCCTCGGTCTCGTCGGCAGGGTTAATAATTGTCATTCCGGGTATTGTACGCATAAGGGCAATATCCTCACAGCACTGGTGGGTAGCGCCGTCCTCGCCGACCGAGATTCCGGCGTGCGTCGCGCCTATAATAACATTAAGGTGCGGATAGCCTATCGAATTTCTCACCTGCTCAAAGGCGCGCCCAGCCGCAAACATTGCAAAGGAACTGCAAACAACCTTTTTGCCCGTCGCAGCGATGCCCGCCGCAATGCCCATCATATCCGCCTCGGCAATACCGCAATCGTAAAATCTGTCGGGGAAAGCCTTTTTAAACATACCCGTCTGTGTAGCGGCGGCGAGGTCGGCGTCGAGCACCACAAAATCGTCCCTCTTCGCACCTAATTCAACAAGAGCATTACCGAATGCCGCTCTTGTGGCAACCTTTTTAATTTCTGACATTGTTCTTCCCCCTCCTTACTGTAATGCGGCAAGCGACGCTTTAAGCTTGGTCATTGCCTGCTCGTACAACTCATCGTTCGGCGCGGCACCGTGCCAATTTACTGCGTTTTCCATATATGAAACGCCCTTGCCCTTAACGGTCTTTGCAATAATCGCAACAGGCTTATCGACAGTTTCCGCTTCGTTTAAGGCAGCTTCGATTTGGTTGAAATCGTGTCCGTCAATTACAATTGTGTGCCAATTAAAGGCCTCGAACTTCTTATCTATCGGTGCGGCGGAGTTTACCTCCTCAATGGTGCCGTCAATCTGAAGATTGTTGTAATCCACAAACGCCGTGAGGTTGGAAAGTCCCTTATTTGCGGCAAACATAGCAGCCTCCCAAACCTGACCCTCTTCGATTTCGCCGTCGCCTAAGATTGCATAAACCTTATAATCGTTTCCGAAATGCTTTGCGGAAAGCGCCATTCCCACAGCGGCGGATATTCCCTGACCTAAAGAGCCTGAAGACATATCAACTCCGGGTATATGCTTCATATCGGGGTGTCCCTGTAAAATACTGCCTATATGGCGCAAAGTCTTTAAAAGTTCAGTATCAAAGTAGCCGCGGTTTGCAAGCACCGAATAAAGCGCGGGCGCCGCGTGTCCCTTTGACAGCACCAAGCGGTCTCTGTCCTCCATCTTAGGATTTTTCGGGTCGATGTTCATTTTAGCAAAATAAAGATAGGTCAAAATATCCGCGCAGGAAAGCGAGCCGCCCGGGTGACCTGATTTTGCACTGTGTACCCCCTCGATAATTCCCATTCTAACTTTGCAGGCAGTTTTCTCAAGCTGTTTCTTAGCCGCCGCGTCCATCAAATCATTCCTTTCTGTTTTTAAGCCATATCGGACTTAATATTTACTAAATAATCTATAAAATCGGCTACCGCGCCGTCCTCGCACCTGCCCGCGATAAAATCGGCATGAGCCTTAATATCCTCGGGTGTGTCCGCGGGAACCGCGCTTATATCCGCTTTTTTAATCATTTCAAGGTCGTTGTAATAGTCGCCCATCGCGAAATAACAGCCTTTTTCTATTTTAAGCATTTTTTTAAGTTTGTCAAGCTCCGAAGCCTTTGAAACCCCAATAGGGAACTGCTCGTAATAATTTCTTTTTCTTCCCGCTATTACAGCCGAGGTATCCGAAAAGGCGGAAACCGCGTTTTCCCCGGCTATCATTTCCTTTACCGAGGCTAAATCTTTTTCGTTGTCAAAAAGGAAAACCACCTTGTTCCAGCGGTATTTCGCGGCCTCATTAAAGCTTACGTTTTCTCCTTTTATCCACTCGTATTCCTGATGCTCCCGCGTTTCTTCTGTTTCGTGTATTGTAAGTATTTTCTCGCCGCTGTGAGCTTCAATCCCTACATTAAGCCCCATATCAAGGACTTTTTTCGCGATATAATACTCATTTTCGGGCAAAAACAGCTCGTCAAGCACCTTTTTATTCCCGTAGTCGTAAATCATACAGCCGTTTGCCACAACCGAGGGCGACACCCGTTTGATTTTATCAAGCACGGGACCTACCGCACCCACAGTTCTGCCCGTAGAAAGGGAAAAGTATCCTCCCTCGCTCATAAAATACTCAATTTTTTCAATGTTTCTTGGATTGATTTTGCCGTTTATCATTAATGTTCCGTCAATATCGCAGGCAAAAAGACAGCCCGAAAAAATACCCATTTTATCTTAACCTCTTCAAAAAATTCACAAAGTAATCGGGAAGAGGAGAATCAAATTCCATATACTCCTCTGTCCGCGGATGAATAAACCCGATTTTTTTTGCGTGCAGGCATTGACCGCCGAGTTCCTTTATTACCTTTTTAGGGCCGTAAACCTCGTCCCCCGCGACAGGGTGGCCGATATAAGCCATATGCACCCGTATCTGGTGGGTTCTGCCTGTTTCCAGCCGCAGTCTTATATGCGTAAAGCCATCAATACGTTCTATAACCTCGTAATGGGTCACAGCGTTTTTGCTGTTTTCATAAACCACCGCCATCTGCTTGCGCTTTACAGGGTGCCTGCCGATAGGCGCGTCTATAACGCCGCTGTCGGTCTTAAGACTCCCATAAACCACCGCTTCGTACTCGCGGGTAAAGGAATGCTCCTTTATCTGCTCGGCTAATTTATTATGCGCAAAATCGTTTTTTGCAACCATTAAAAGTCCGCTTGTGTTTTTATCTATTCGGTGGACTATCCCCGGGCGCATAACCCCGTTAATGCCGGACAGCGAATCGCCGCAATGATACATAAGCGCGTTGACAAGCGTACCCGAATAATTCCCCGCCGCAGGGTGTACCACCATTCCCTTAGGCTTATTGACGACAAGCAAATCGCCGTCTTCATACACAATATCAAGAGGGATATTTTCGGGCGTGATATTATATACCTCGGGGTCGGGCAGGGTTATAATAACGCTGTCCCCGTCCTTTACCTTGTCGTTTTTTGCGGCGGACTTACCGTTTATAAGCACATTTCCGTCCGCTATAAGCCCCGCCGCGCGGGAGCGGGTAACTTCCGCGGTCTTTGCGGTAAAGATGTCAATTCTCACCGTCTCGCCGCGAAAAACCGTCTCAATCCTTTCCATCGGTATGCTCCGAGGGATTTTTAAGCTTTTTCTGCTTTTCCTCGCGTACGGCGTCCAAAATAAAGTAAAGTATCAAAAGCCCAGCGCCGACAACGATAGCACAGTCGGCGACATTAAATACAGGGAAAGAGGGGAAAAACTCAAAATGCAGGAAATCGACTACGTTTCCGCCGCGGAATACGCGGTCAATCATATTTCCGATACCGCCCGACATAACAAGCGTAATTGCCCAAAGCAAAAGTCGGCTCTTTTTGCCGTATTTGACATAAAAAATTATGCAAAAAATCATTATCACAAGGGTAATGGGCAGCAATATATATGTTCGCCCATACAGCATTCCCCACGCGCCGCCGCGGTTGTGAATATAGGTAAGGTCAATAAATCCGCTTAAAAATTCCCTAGACTCACCCAGAACAAAACTTGTCGAAATATAGTATTTTGTAAGCTGGTCGGCTCCGAGCAGTAAAACTCCGCATAAAAACGCCAATATATATGAAATCAAACGCTCCCCTCCTGTTTGCTCTAAAAATTATTCCTCGGTGGGTGTATCGCCAGTCACCATAAAGCCCTTGTCAGACTTTACGGCTCCGGCGCTGTTATCAGCCTTAACCGCATTATTTACCGCGGGCTCGGTTATTCCGCCCGCCGCCGCGATAAAATCTTCGGGCTTAGGCGCCTTATCCACCGCCGCGGATACCACCTCGGCAATACGCTTAGGATCCATAGGAGCAGTATCGGGCAGAGCCTTAAGCAATTCGAGATGCTCCTTATATTTAGCGGAAACCGCCGCCTTAAAGGCGGACATTTCCATTTTAAGCCTGTCATAAAGCAGCTGCTGACGTGCCACGCTGTCCTCCGCGGCGGCTTTCATACTGTCCGCCTTAATCTGCGCGGTCTTAACCATATCCGCAAGCTCGTTTTCAAGCTTTGCCTTGCGCTCCTGCGCCTTAAGCTCAAAGGCGGTTGCAAGCTCCTTTTCCTTCGCGGTAATGACATCGATATTAGCTTCGGCATTCTTTACTATTTGCTCGCTCTTCTGCTTTGCCTCGTCAACAATCTGGTCGGCAAGCTTTTGTGCTGAAAGCAGTACGTTCTGAATACTGTTCTGGGAGCTTTTAAGGCTTTCGATTTCCTTGTTCATAGCCTCAATTTTCGCTCTGTACTCCTTAATTGCACGGTCAAACTGGGCATAGTCCGCCTCAATTTTATCAAGAAGAACGTCAACCTCCTCCTGCTTGTAGCCGCCCATTGCCTTTGTAAATTTAACATTCCTGATTTCAGCAACGGATAACATTTTATTGCCTCCTAAATATATTTCTTATAATTTAATACAATCCTATTCTTTCTGGTCCTGCCGTCAAGTGAGCCAATTAAAAACCTACCCTTGCCCCGCACCGATATTATATCCCCCTCGGCGACCGATTTTGAAGGCTTGGTTACGGTAACGGAATTAACCGTTACAATACCCTCCGCCAAAGCGCCGAGCGCACCCGAACGCGAAAAGCCGCACAAAGCGGATATTACGCAGTCAATTCTATCCGAAGCGGCGGTATCGGTAAATTCGGCAAGGCTATCGCCCTTAGGCAACGGCTCGGTATATCCGTCGGTCACAGCGACACCAGTCCGTCCTATTTTTGTGACCTGAGATTTTATGTACTCGCGAATTTCTTCGGTTACAAAAACTACGGCGCGGCCATGTTCGGTCAAAATATCCCCCACTGTCTCCCGCTTTATGCCGAGCGCCATAAGCGAGCCCAAAAAATCACGGTGGGAAAGTTTATCGTTTTCACGGTACTTAAAGGTAAGCGCGCTTATGGGAAAGGAATTTTCCTGTGCCCAGTCGGGGAAACAGCCGAGCATTACCCTTTCGGCTCCCTCGTATCCGCCGTAAAACTCCGTGCGGCAGGGCGCGTTTTTAAGTAACTGACGCGCCAAAACCGCCTCGGCGGCTGAAAGAAAGCCTATATATTTCGGTTTTGAGGTTTTGGCGCAAAGTTCTGCTGAGTCCTTAATTCTTGCCCTTAAAAGCTCGGTTTCCATTAAAAATAGCCTTTGCTTCCATCGTCAAAATCGTCAAGCATTAACTCGCCCATAACGTCCACGTCTGTGGGAACTATTATAAAGGTGCTGTTTGCAACCTTGCGTATATTGCCGTTGTTAGCATACGCAACACCGCTTAAAAAGTCAATAATTCTGCGCGAAACATCACGGTTTGCCGCCTCAAGGTTTAAAACGACCGTCTTTTTTGCGTTCAAATGGTCGGCAATGGAGGTTACATCCTCAAAGCGGTCGGGCTTAACGAGGACTACCTGCATCTGAGACTGGTTAAAGCTTACGGTTTTACCTTTTCCGCCCGCGCGTACGGTCGGCTCGGTGCGTTTCGGTTGTGTCTGCTCATAGGAAGGCGCCTTTTTGGGCTTCTCAGCGGGCTTTTCCTCTTCTACATCTTCGATCTCATCGTCAAATTCGTCTTCTTCCGGTATGCTCATAATATTCTTTATGCTGTCTAAAAGTCCCATTTTTCTGCTCCTTATTATTTATTGTTATAAACCCGTCTGCCGAAAAGCGAAGTGCCGACCCTTACAAGAGTAGCCCCCTCTTCGGCGGCAATATCAAAATCGTTTGACATTCCCATAGACAGTACGCTCATATTACTATTATCTATTTTTTTATCCCTAATGTCAATAAACAGTTTATACATATTACGGAAATATTTTCGGCTTTCTTCGGGCAAATCGGTAGCGGGAGGTATCGCCATAAGCCCTTTAACCCTTATCGCTGGTAATTTTGCAATTTCTTTGACCGCGCTTTTGATTTCCGACGGTGAAAAGCCCGACTTTGATTCCTCACCGCCGATATTGACTTCAAGCAAAATATCCATTGTAATACCGCGCTTTAACGCCTGCTTTGAAATTTCGTTTGCAAGTTTCAGTGAATCCACCGATTCAATCATTTCAACCTTGTCGATTATATCCTTAACCTTATTTGTCTGCAAATGTCCGATAAAATGACTGTGCGCAGGTTTTAAAAGCTTATATTTTGAAAGAAGCTCCTGCACGCGGTTCTCGCCTATATGGGTTATCCCCTTTTCTATCGCGTAATTGATTGTGTCCGCGTCAACCGTCTTTGTCGCGGCAAGCAGGGTTATTTTTTCTTTATCGCGCCCCGACCTTTCCGCCGCGCCTTTTAATCTCTCTAAAACCCTTTGATAATTTAAATCAAATTCCTCAGCTGATAATTTTTCCATCATAAAGGTTCTTTCCTTTCACGATTACCTCGTCGTAGAGTCTTAACACCGTATCGTCGCTCGTCTGCTTTTCGCATATAATATATTCGCCGTCCGTAAAAAGGACGTTGACCTCGACAAACTTTACCTGCATACCCGTAAGGACGTAAACGCCCCGCTTTGAATCCACCACTCTAAGTGCGCTTCTCGGCACCTTTAAGCCGCTGTATTCCTTTTTAACAACCGTCATAGGTCCCGTCCGCATTGAGGCTAACTCGCTGTTCATATCGTTGCAGGCGAAAAGCACTACGGCGCCGCCTGAGCTTTCGGAAATATTTATTTTACTTACCGTAACAGGAAGCTTAGGATAGCTTTTTACAGAGGTGTATATAGTAAGTTTCTCTCCCTCCTTGTAATTAAGGGACTCGTTTATAGAAACCTCGGCGGCGATATACCACTCATAGTCCGAGACTATTTTTCCGACAACGTTTTCATTCACACTTTCAGCCTTTATGACGTTTAAATATTCGGGGGTTATTTTGTCTAAATTATCACAGGCAAGCGCCTTTTCATAACCGTCCGCTTTAGAAACAAAATATCCCGACTGCGCCGCCTTTAAAGTACCCTTTGCCGCGGGCAGAGAGGAGGAAAGCTGTTCCCTTTCCGATTTAAGCGCCGAAAGCTGAGCTGAAAAATCCGCCGTTTCGCCCATTGCCGCCTGCCGTCTGTTGTAGGAGGACAAAAGCTCGTCCGATTTTTCCGAAAAGCTGTCGTAATTGCCGTTTGCTCCGCTTACTATAAGATTATTCAGATTCTTGCTGACCTTTGAATTTATCATATCAAGGTCGGCCGCCTCTAAATCGTTATAGCTGAGCATTTCCTCTATATCGTCAATTTTGCTGTTTACAGAATCTATGCGTTCAAGGGTGATTGAAGCCGATTCGCTGTCGTAAATATTGGCGATTACGCCGTCCTTTGCAACGCGGCTGCCGTCACCTATCACAAAGTGCATAACCCCGCCGCCCGAAGAGGTAACAAGGGTCTCGTTCCTGATTATTATTCCCGTGATGTTAAGACCGTCGGAAATATCGCTGTAAACTGCGGTCTCGGTCTTTACAGGCTTATAAAAGGAGGAAACCGCCTGATGCACGGCGAAAACCGCAATCAGCAGAATAACAAAACCCTTAAGCACCGTTGTTCCTTTCACTGTGCATCCTCCCTTTGTAAAAAATCTTCTGTAAGCCTTGCGGCTTCTGTAAATAAATCCTCTGTCTCGTCGGCGTAAATCCAGTTTATGCGTTTATCTCTGTTAAACCAGGTAAGCTGTCTTTTAGCGTACCTTCGTGTCTGCCGTTTAAGGTTTTCTACCGCTTCTTCAAGAGTGTATTCGCCCTTTAAAAAGCCCGACAGCTCCTTATGACCTATCGCCTGAACCGCGCCGCCGCTTTGTAAAACAGCGGTTTTCGCTTCCTCTAAAAGCCCGCTTTCGAGCATAATATCAACCCTTCGGTTTATCCGCTCGTAAAGCTTTTCCCGATCGCGGTAGTTAATACCTATTAAAAGCGGCTCGATATATTCTTCTCCTAAGTGAGACAGGGCGTTCTGCTCGGTGACAGTTTTACCCGTGGTTTTATACACCTCAAAGGCGCGTATTATTCTGCGGCGGTTATTCGGGTGAAGCCTTGCCGCGGTATCGGGGTCAAACTCGGCTAACTCCCTTAGCATTTGCTCCGCCCCGATTTCATCAAAACGGTTTTCAAGGCTTCGTCTCAGCTCATAATCGGTTTCCTCCTCGGTATATTCGGTATTATCGGCAAGGGAGCTTATATAAAGCCCCGTTCCGCCGACGACAATAGGGAGCCGTCCTTTTTTTGCAATGTCCAATATAATTTCGCGTGCCGACTTTACATATTCAGCCACCGAATAGCTAACACTCGGCTCTAAAAATTCAAGTAAATGGTGGGGTATTCCCCGCATTTCCGCCGTATCGGGGGCTGCGGAGGCGATATGTATTCCCTTATAAATCTGCATTGAATCGGCAGAGACTATCTCGCCCGAAAATCTCTCCGCCAGCGAAACGCCGAGTCCCGTTTTGCCCGAGGCGGTAGGACCTACAATAAAAACTGTTTTTATCCTGCTCATTGTATCCTTCCGAACTGCTTTTCAAGCTCACGCCGACTTATTTCAAACGCTACGGGACGTCCGTGCGGACAGTACATAATATCGTCCGAATAGAGCACCCTTTCGGCTAATTTTTGTTTTTCTTGCGGACTTGTCCTGCTCCCCGCCTTAATAGCCGCCTTGCAGGCGACCGTGTGATAAAGGTCATCAAGCTTTTCGACCTCGGCGGAATGATTTTTAATAAGACTTTCAGCAAGCTCGCTTATTAAATCCTCGGCATCGGAGGCGGTAAGAGCGGACGGAACCGAAAGTATCCGCACAGCTGAATTTCCGAAGTCCTCAATTTCAAAGCCGGCGCGGCTAAGCTCCTCGGTATTCTGAATAACCGCCGAGTACTCCTCTCGGGGAAGCACCGCGGTGACCGGGGTTAAAAGCGCCTGAACCGCGACGCCTTGCTTGCTTTTTAATTCGTTGAACAAAATGCGCTCGTGCGCGGCGTGCTTATCTATCATAAAAATGCTGTCGCCCATCTGGACGATAATATAGGTCAAAAACGCCTCGCCTATAAGTATTATTTCGGGACGTTCGTCCTCTATATCCTTTGTTATGTCAACCGAGACATTTTGAGTCCGTGTGGGCTGTACACTTATCTCGGATTTTGGAGCCGTCGGTATAATTTCCGTTTTCACAGGCTCTTTTGTGGATAAAACAGGCTCTGTTTTCTCCCCGTGCGGTCCCACGGTTGAATAGTTATCCATAAACGCGGGTCTTGACGGACTTTTTAAGGTCGTGCTATTCTTGTTGTTATGTAAACTCATCGACTGCGGATAGGCACGCTCCGCCACGGTTGGCTCTTTAATTGTCTGCTGGCGGTATTCCTCGGCTTTCAAACGCTGAAAGGGATTGAAAACAGGCTCTTTAAATTTAACCTCGGGTCTTGTATCGCCCTCGGTCAGAGCGTTTTTAACCGCCGAATACACCGCGTCAAAAATTCGGCGCTCATCCGAAAAACGCACCTCTGTTTTAGCGGGATGAACATTTACGTCCACCGCGTCAAACGGAACGGTTAAATACAGCACAAAGGCGGGGAATTTTCCTATCATAGCGCTGTTTTTATACGCCTGCTCCGCCGCCGCAGTCACAGTACCCGAACGGACAAGTCTGCCGTTTAAAAATACAAACTGGTAATTCCTTGTAGGACGGCAGGAAACGGGCTTGCAGGTAAGCCCCGAAACGGCTATGCGCTCTCTTTCTCCCGAAACGGGAATAAGGGTTCCCGCAAGCTCGCGGCCTAAAACGCTGTAAACCGTGCCGCTTGTCTTCCCATCCCCCGCGGTATTAAGGGTCTGCTTGCCGTCACGAATGAATTTAAAGGCGATTTCGGGGTGGGAAAGTGCGATTCTGTCGACCACAGCGGCGGCGGCGTTCGCCTCGGAAACGTCTTTTTTAAGAAACTTCATACGGGCGGGAGTGTTGTAGAAAATATCGCGGATTACTATTGTCGTCCCGTCAGGACAGCCCGTCTCCTCATACAGCCTTTCCTCGCCGCCTTCGATTATATAATGCGTGCCGAGCTCACTGTCCTTCGGCTTTGTGAACATCTCCGCCTTAGAAACCGAGGAAATTGCCGCAAGCGCCTCGCCGCGAAAGCCCAAGGTTGCTATAGCATTAAGGTCGGCGTCCCCTTTAATCTTGCTTGTAGCGTGGCGCAAAAATGCCGTCGGAACATCGTCAAAATCAATACCGCATCCGTTGTCGGTAATCCTTAAATAGGCTATACCTCCCCTGTTTATCTCAACAGTAATGTTATTTGCACCCGCGTCAATGGAGTTTTCCACCAGCTCCTTTATAACCGACGCGGGTCTTTCCACAACCTCTCCTGCGGCGATAAGCTCGGCTACCTCTTTAGGTAATAGGTTTATCTTAGGCATTTTTACGCCTCCTTTTATATGGACTTAGCTTTATTTACAAAATCAAACAGTATCTGCATTGCCTCTATCGGGGTAAGGGTATTAACGTCAATAATCTGAAGCTCGTGCAGAATATCCTGCGCCCCCTGCATTTCAATGGGCAGCTGCATTTCGGGGTCGGAGGCGGTCTTGTAGGTTACAAGCCCCTCCTCCTCGGTTTTCTTTAAAATCTGCTTAGCGCGTTTTATAACCTCTTCGGGTATACCGCCGAGCTTTGCTACCTCTATTCCGTAGCTGTCGTCCGCGCCGCCGCGCACAATACGTCGCAAAAAGGTTATATCGTCCCCGCGCTTTTTGACGGCTATATTATAATTCTTAACCCCTTGGAGCTCGTTTTCCATTTCGGTAAGCTCGTGGTAGTGGGTGGCGAAAAGCGACTTTGCGCCAAGCTTTTTCTTATCAGCCACATATTCAAGCACCGCCCTCGCTATCGACATTCCGTCAAAGGTGGAGGTGCCCCTGCCTATCTCGTCAAGGATAAGCAGGCTTTTATTTGTGGCGTTTTTAAGAATATCGGCGACCTCGCTCATCTCGACCATAAAGGTTGACTGACCCGCCGCCAAATCGTCCGACGCGCCGACTCTGGTAAAAATCGCGTCAACCACGCCGATTTCCGCACTCTCGGCGGGGACAAAGCAGCCAACCTGCGCCATTAGGGTTATAATCGCGACCTGACGCATATATGTGGATTTGCCCGCCATATTAGGACCCGTTATTATAGCACAGCGGTCGTCCTTCATATTAAGCATAGTGTCGTTTGCAACAAACGGGGTGTTAATCACCTGTTCTACAACAGGGTGTCTTCCCGACTTTATCATTATAGCTCCGCCGTTATTTACAAGCGGTCGGCAATAACGGTTGCTTGCCGAGACCTCGGCTAAGGAGCAGAGCGCGTCAAGCCTTGCGATAGCCGCGGCGGTTTTCTGAAACCTTTTAAGCTCGCTTGCGGTCTTCTTTCTTATACCGTCAAATATTTCATATTCAAGCTGAACTATGCGGTCCTTAGCCGTGAGCACCCGTTTTTCAATCTCTTTAAGCTCCTCGGTGATGAACCGCTCGCAGTTAGTAAGGGTCTGCTTTCTTATGTAATCCTCGGGCACCTTATCAAGGAAAGAGTTGGTCACCTCAATATAATACCCGAAAACCTTGTTATAGCGCACCCGCAGATTTTTAATTCCGGTGCGCTCTCTTTCTCGGTTTTCAATATCCGACAAAAAGGAGGTTCCGCTGTTCATATCCCCGCGAAGAAGATCTACCTCTTCGCTGTAGCCCTGCTTAATAAGACCGCCCTCCCGCACCGAAAAGGGAGGCTCGTCTACAATCGAGCTGTCAATAAGCTCGGCTATGTCTTCGAGCGTATCAATATCGGAATAAATCTCCTTTAGCATCTTACAGCTGACGGAAGAAAGCAAGTTTTTAAGTATCGGGAAACGGTGCGCCGTAGCCGCAACTGCGATAAGGTCGCGCGCAGAGGCTGTGCCGTAAACCACCCTTGACATAAGGCGTTCAACGTCCTTTATGCCCGAGAGATATTCCATTGTCTCACCGCGTAAAACCGTGTCCGAGCAAAGCTCCTCGACAGCGTTTTGGCGTAAATTTATCTGGGTTATATTAACAAGCGGTTTTTGAACCCAGCTTCTAATCAGGCGCTTGCCCATTGCGGTCTTAGTCCTGTCAAGCACCCACAAAAGCGAGCCTTTTTTGGCTTTTGTGCGCATAGTTTCGGTAAGCTCTAAGTTGCGTACCGCTGTCATATCAAGCCGCATATACTGCCCGCCCGAATAAATGTCAAGCTTGTTTACCGAAATGTTGCCGTTTTTGCCCGTTTCATAAAGATACTCGATAACCGCGCCCAAAGCCGAGGCTATCGCGCCCTGTTTTTTAATTCCGAGCTGTTCAATAACCTCTTCCCCAAAGTGCTTTACAAAAAGCGGCTCGGTTATTTCGGGGTTAAATCTCGCGCTTTGTCTTACGGTGACGGTTGTGGAAAAGCCCTTGGTGATATATTCCCAAAGCGCCGCCGATTTTGTCTTTAAATCCTCCGAAACCAAAAGCTCTTTCGGTGAAAAACGCGTAAGCTCGTCTTTAACATCGTTTTCCGAGTTATCTCCGCTGAGAACAGTGGCGTGACATTCTCCGGTTGACGCGTCGGTAAAACAAAGTCCCGCACCCTCTTCGGTCACATTGAGGGAGGCGAGATAGTTGTTTTTCCCCTCTTCAAGCATTGCGTCCTCAATAACGGTACCCGGGGTTACAACCCTTATAATATCCCGCTTTACAAGTCCCTTTGCGGTTGCGGGGTCTTCGGTCTGCTCGCAGATTGCGACCTTGTAGCCCTTTTCGACAAGACGCGCTATATACGCTTCACAGCTGTGGTAGGGCACTCCGCACATCGGCGCGCGTTCCTCTTGCCCGCAGTCCTTTCCCGTGAGCACCAAATCAAGCTCCTCGGACGCTTTCTTCGCATCATCAAAAAACATTTCATAAAAATCGCCAACCCTGAAAAACAGAATACTGTCCTCGTTCTGCGATTTTATCTCCATATACTGCTTCATCATAGGAGACAGCTCAGCCACTTTTTACTTCCCCCGCTTTCGGTTAATTAATACTTTAATTAATGACAGCCGCCGCAGGATGCACAGCTACCCGTGCAAGTACTGCTTGTGTCGCAGGTGTCGGGGTCTTCGCCGTCAATGCACTTTGAAATGATTACATTGACCTCGTTTACCATATTGTCAAGCTCCGCTTTTGCGGTGTTGTACTCCACCATTGCGGGGGAGGACATAATATCGCTGTAAACCTTTCTTAGCTTTTCGTTAAGCTCCTGCACTTTAAGGTCGTCCTTATTATCAGAGCCGACCTCCCTGTCAAGCTCCATACGGACGATATTAAACTGACCTATCGCGTCCTGTAATTCGCTGTCCGAATCGTTTTGGAGCCTTGCCTTTGCGTAGCGGATAAAACGCTCGTCCTGCTGGATTGCTCTGCCTAATTCTCTTGCTTTGTCGATAACATTCATTGTAAAATTTCCTCTCAAATAATTTATTCTGCCGTGCCTTGAAGCACGCCGTCATATGAATTTACCTTAACGGTCACAAATTTGCCGAGCATACTCTCGTCACCTTTAAACTCGATAACCGCCGTTCCCGAATTGTGACCCGACATAAATCCGTCCTTACTGCCGACCGAGTCACAAAGCACCTTATAGGTTTTGCCTATGTGCTTTTGTATATTCCTTTCGGCGATTTCCTCCTGGACCTTTAAAAGCTCCGAAAACCATTTCCCCTTTTCCTCCCTTGAAACGGGGTCGTCCATCGCCGCGGCGGGGGTACCCTCGCGCGGGGAATAGATAAAGGTGAAAAGCGAGGAAAACTCAACCTCTTTTACAAGGCTTAGGGTTTCCTTGAAATCCTCGTAGGTTTCCCCGGGGAAACCGACTATAATATCGGAGGTAAGGGATAAATCGGGTATCTGCTCCTTAGCGTAATTTACAAGCTCTAAATACCTTTTACGGTCGTAATGCCTGTTCATACGCTTTAGTATCCTGTCGCTCCCGCTCTGAAACGGCAGATGCAGATGACTGCTTACCTTTTCGCAGTCCCTTATGGTGTCAATAAGCTCCTTTGTGCAGTCTTTCGGGTGGGAGGTCATAAAGCGGATTCTGAAATCGCCGTCTAATGCGTTTATACGCCTTAAAAGTTCAGCAAAATCAATGTCGCAATCGGTACCCTTGCCGTAGGAGTTGACATTTTGCCCCAACAGAGTAATATCCTTATAACCCGCCGCAATCATTTCCTTTGCCTCGGCTAAGATTTTTTGCGGCTCGCGGGAGCGCTCCCGTCCTCTTACATAGGGTACAATGCAATAGGTGCAGAAATTATCGCAGCCGTACATAATGGGCAGCCAGCCTTTAAATGTACCGTCCCTTTTAATTGGCTGGTCTTCGGGAATCTCGCCGTTTTCGAGCGTCAAATCGAAAATACGTTTGCCGCCCGACAGGCGTTTATATATAAACTCGGGCAGTCGGTACTGCACCTGCGTGCCGAAAACCATATCTACATAAGGATAACTGCGCCTTATTTTATCCGCAACGCTCTGCCGCTGTGCCATGCAACCGCAGACCGCCACAATTATATCGGGATTTGCCTTTTTAAGCGCCTTTGTCGTTCCGATATTGCCGTATACCCTGTCCTCCGCGTGTTCGCGCACCGCGCAGGTATTAAATATTATAAACTGCGCGTCCGACATATCCTCGGTAATAATATATCCGCATTTTATAAGCATACCCTGAATTCTTTCGGAATCGCTTACATTCTGCTGACAGCCGAAGGTGATAACGCAGGCTTTGGGCGTTTTTTTATATATTTTCAGCGCAAGAGCGGCGGCTCTTTCGGCGTACGCGCCCTGTTCAGCCAAGATTTCGGCCGTGCTTTCTGATTTTAACACTTTTAATTCTCCGTTCAATAAGCAATCAATTTATTATACAATATTATGCGATTTATTTCAAGCTTTTACAGTATGATATTTTACTTTTAGAAAGTTGCACCAAATTTGCACCGAAACATATTTTTAGACAAAAGGGAAACCCCGAAACCGTAGTAGTTTCGGGGTTTTTGAGCAATCCCATTCGGGATAAACTATCTCTTTGAGAACTGCGGTGCGCGGCGTGCGCCTTTGAGACCGTACTTCTTCCTTTCCTTCATACGCGGATCGCGTGTGAGGAAGCCTGCCTTCTTAAGCTCGGCGCGGAGCTCCGCGTCAGACTGTAAAAGAGCGCGGGCGATACCGTGGCGGATAGCTCCCGCCTGACCTGTAACGCCGCCGCCTGCAACGCGGCAGACAACGTCAAACTTATCGGCTGTGCCTGTGAGAGCCAGCGGCTGACGAACGATAAGCTTTAAGGTTTCAAGGCCGAAATAATCGTCAATGTCTCTGTCATTAACGGTGATTTTGCCTGTACCTGCGTAAAGACGAACGCGGGCGACAGAACTCTTTCTTCTGCCTGTTCCGTAAAAATAAGGCTTTGCTTCAAACATTGTTTCTGTCTCCCTTCTTAAAATTCAAGCTTTTCGGGCTTCTGAGCTACCTGAGCGTACTCAGTGCCGCTGTAAACATGAAGTCTTGTAAGCGCCTTGCGGCCGATTGTGGTATCGGGAACCATTCCCTTAACGGCAAGCTCCATAGCAAGCTCGGGGCGGGTGTTCATAAGTGTAGCGTACTTAACTTCCTTAAGACCGCCGATGTAGCCTGTATGACGGCGATAGAACTTCTTTTCAAGCTTCTTACCTGTTAAAACCGCCTTGTCAGCGTTGATAACGACAACATGGTCGCCGCAATCGACGTGGGGAGTAAACTCCGGCTTTAACTTACCGCGGAGTATGTCCGCAACCTTAGCGGCGGTTCTTCCGAGCGGTCTGTCGGCAGCGTCGATTATATACCATTTACGCTGAATTTCAGCAGGTTTTGCCATAAATGTTGACATAATCAAAACCTCCAAAAATTTGTGTTTTTTTTCGATAGCCAAAATATAATACCATATTGCAACCGCATTGTCAACAACATTTTTTGAAAATTTTAATTTAAAGTTTCAAATCTCTGTTTTTCTCTTATTTTCTTCTGATTTCTCTTATTTGCTCGTTTATGATTTTTATTTTTTGAACTTGAAAATAAAATAAAAAACTGTTATTATCAAGAAAATAAGCAGCAAGGTATATAAAAAATACTATTAGCAGAGGAAAAGAATATGATTATTTTTATCGCGTGAATAGCGCATACAGGCAAAAATTTTTAAACTGCTTAAAATACAGATACGAATATATTTTGACTGACGATAAATAAAATGTAGATATTGATTTATAAAATAAAGGCAGAAGACATGCTCCCGCCCCATGATGTATTTCACTATATGCTTTATTTATTCGCCTTAAGACGCTTATCCGCTTTTGCCGCAAGAAATGTG
>URGJ01000018.1 GCA_900547445.1 uncultured Oscillospiraceae bacterium
ATTTCGGTTTCCGCTTAATGAGGGGTTCTATACAACCCCCCCGCCGTTACGGCGGCGATAAAAAGAGTTATAAAGAGCGGACTTACAAGTATTCCCAAACTCAAAAACACCGCTACGATAAGCGCCATAACAACGCCCGATATAATTCTTGTTTTCATAAGCTAAACTCCTCCGAAACGGCGGTTGCGGCGGTTGTAGTCCTCAATCGCCTTTTCCAAATGCTTTGGGGTAAAGTCGGGCCACAAAACATCCGAAAACCAGTACTCGGAATACGCCGACTGCCACAAAAGATAATTTGAGGTGCGGTATTCGCCGCTGGGTCTTATAATAAAATCGGGGTCGGGCATACCGGCGGTGTAAAGCCGGTCGGAAATTGTCTGTTCGGTGATTTCGTCCATAGGTACGCCGTCGGCAATGATTTTCTTTACAGCGTGGACTAATTCGTCCCTGCCGCCGTAGTTTATAGCAATGTTAAGCTTAAGCCCCGTCGCGTCCTTAGAGCCGTCCTCGTCCTTCTTCATAAGCTCCTTTATATCCTCCGCAAGGGGAGCGGGGTCGCCTATGAACCTTACCTTGATATTCTCCTGCTTGAAGTTTTCCGCGTCCTTTAAATAATCGCGCAAAAGGTTCATAATTCCCTCTACCTCTTCGGCAGGGCGTTTCCAGTTCTCGGTGGAAAAGGCGTAGACGGTCAGGTATTCAAGCCCTATTTTATTGCAGTATCTGGCTATTGTCTTAAAGGTTTTAGCCCCCGAAACATGACCTGCCGAGCGGGGAAGTCCCCGTTTTTTAGCCCAGCGGCCGTTGCCGTCCATAATTATGGCGATATGGCGCGGCAGAGGTCTTTCGGCAGGGCTTTTCTTTTTAAATAACGGCAAAAAATCACCAACCTTTTTTAATTCGTAATTCGTAATGCGTAATTCGTAATTAAGAAAAACATATTACGCATTGCGAAGAAGAATTAATTTGATTTAGTTTAATAGAATCGAAAAGCCGGTAAAAATCCGAAATACAATAATTACGAATTACGAATTGCGAATTGCGAATTGATTAAATCTCCATTATTTCCTTTTCCTTAACCGCCGCAAGGGAGTCAATCTCCTTGCAGTACTTATCGGTAAGGTTTTGTATCTTCTTTTCGCCGTCGGCAACGTCGTCCTCGGTGATGGTGTTGTTCTTCTTAAGTGCCTTTAGCTTTTCAATCGCGTCTCTTCTGGTATTGCGTACCGCAACCTTGCTTTCCTCGGCGGTCTTGTGTACGTCCTTTACTATCTCCTTACGGCGCTCCTCGGTAAGAGGCGGGAAGGAAAGGCGGATAACCCTGCCGTCGTTCTGGGGGTTAATGCCGATGTCCGAGGTGAGTATCGCCTTTTCGATTTCCTTAAGAGTAGACGCGTCCCACGGCTGAATCATAAGAATGCGCGGTTCGGGCACCGAAACCGCCGCCATCTGCTGAATGGGGGTGGGACAGCCGTAATAATCGACCGTAATGCGGTCGAGCACCGAAGCGTTGGCTCTGCCCGCTCTTATCGATTTATAGTCTCGCTCTAATACGCCGACCGTCTTGTTCATCTTTTCCTCGGTATTCTTTAAAAGCTCTTTCATAAATGTTGCCTCCGTTCGTTTATTTTTATTATTTTACTACTGTGCCTATCTGCTTACCCTTAGCCGCGTCAACAATGTTATGCGGATTGTTAAGGTTGAATACGAGAATTTCAATCCCGTTATCCATACAAAGGGAGGCGGCGGTGCTGTCCATAACGTGAAGTCCCTTTTGCAGTACGTCAAGGTGAGACAGCGTATCGAACTTCTTAGCGTCCGGATTGGTTTTCGGGTCGCTGTCGTAAACGCCGTCAACATTGGTCGCCTTGAATATAACGTCCGCCCCTATCTCGGCAGCACGGAGAGCCGCGGCGGTATCGGTTGAGAAGAAGGGGTTGCCTGTGCCGCAGCCGAAGATTACTACTCTTCCCTTTTCGAGGTGGCGAACCGCCTTGTTCCTGATATAAGGCTCGGCAATCTGCCGCATTTCAATCGCGGTCTGAACGCGGGCGGTAACGCCCAGCTGCTCCAGCGCGTCCGCAAGCGCAAGGGAGTTAATCGTGGTGGCGAGCATACCCATATGGTCGGCTCTTGTGCGGTCCATTTTACCACTTGAACGTCCGCGCCAGAAGTTGCCGCCGCCTACCACTATCGCTACCTCTATTCCAAGTTGACAGCATTCCTTCACGCTTCCGCAAACCTCCAAAACCTTGTCAAAATCAATTCCTGTGCCCTTTTCTCCCGCGAGAACCTCTCCGCTAAGCTTTAACAGTATACGTTTGTAAACAGGTTTCATCTGCTTTCTCCAATCCGCCTAAAGGCCTATATATTATCTAATATATTTTACAATATACCGTCCTTAAAGTCAATTCAAAATACCGCCTTTTTTAAAAAGTAAAGGTTTGGGAATATAATTTTCAAAAAATTCAAAAAAAGGTATAAAATGTGTGGTATTATATTTTTATATATGTTTGATGTTTTAATATCTAAACGGAGTGAACAAAAATGGTAGAAATAAAGGACATTAAGGCAAAGGAGCTAATAGCCCGCAAAAGCGAGATTATAGAACAGACCCGTCCCTTTGCCGAGCTTATGATGCGCTATAACTGTGCTATGCTTGAGGTCAAGACAAAGCTTGATGTGCTTAACAAACAACTTTCGCTCGAAAACGACCGCAACCCGTTCGAGTCCATAAGCTGCCGCATTAAATCTGTTCCCAGCATTGTGGAAAAGCTTAGCCGCAAGGGGTATGAGCTTACCGCCGAAAGTATTGAAAAAAATCTTAACGACGTCGCGGGGATTAGGGTAATCTGCTCCTTTCCCGACGATATTTATATTCTGGCGGACAGGCTATGCTCCCAGGACGATATACGCCTTATCGAACAAAAGGACTACATAAAAAATCCCAAGCCCAACGGCTACAGAAGTCTTCACCTGATAGTCGAAATTCCGATATTTTTAATGGACGAAAAGAAGCTTATGCGGGTAGAGGTGCAGTTCCGCACTATAGCAATGGATTTTTGGGCAAGCCTTGAACACAAGCTTAAATATAAGAAGAATATTGAAACCGACCTTGAGGAAATCTCCGCCGAGCTTAAAACCTGCGCCGACGAGATAAGCCGGCTTGACAACAAAATGCAGCAGATACATAAGAAAATCGACAGTAAGACTGCCGAGACAAACGAAAAATAGATTGCAAAAGAATTTTTATTGTAATATAATAGATTTAAATAATTTTTATGAGGAGAGAAAGAATTGTCCTTTCCGCTTGAAAATATAAGAAATTTTTGCATTGTCGCCCATATTGACCACGGCAAGTCCACCTTGGCAGACAGGCTTCTGGAGCTTACTCAGTCGGTCGCCGAGCGGGATATGGAGGAACAGCTTTTAGACAGTATGGACTTAGAGCGCGAACGCGGCATTACCATAAAGGCGCACGCGGTCACCCTTTACTACAAGGCGAAAGACGGCAAGGAATACGAGCTTAACCTAATCGACACCCCGGGTCACGTCGACTTTAATTACGAGGTTTCCCGCTCCCTCGCCGCCTGCGAGGGAGCAGTACTTGTGGTGGACGCGTCGCAGGGGATTGAGGCGCAGACCCTTGCCAACACCTATTTGGCGGTTGACCACGGGCTTGAAATTCTGCCGGTTATAAACAAAATCGACCTGCCCTCCGCCGAGCCCGAGCGCGTAAAGGCGGAGATTGAGGATGTTATAGGCATACCCGCCGACACAGCGCCTATGATTTCGGCTAAAACCGGGCTTAATGTCGAGGAGGTATTAGAGCGCATTGTAACCGATATTCCCGCCCCCAAGGGGGATGTAAACGCCCCGCTTACCGCGCTGGTTTTCGACTCTTATTATGACCCGTACAAGGGGGTTGTGGTATATTTCCGCGTTATGAGCGGAAGGCTTAAAACAGGCGATAAAATCCGTATGATGGGCTCGTGTGCGGATTTCGACACGGTAGAAATAGGCAGAAAGCGTGCAACCTCAATGGAGCCCTGCGATGTGCTGGAGGCAGGCGAGGTAGGCTATCTTACCGCCTCCATTAAGACCGTAAACGAAGCGCGGGTGGGCGACACCGTGACCTTGGCAGAAAATCCCGCAAAGCAGCCGCTTGAGGGCTACCGCAAGGTAAACCCCGTGGTTTTCTGCGGAATATACCCCGCAGACGGCGCAAAATACCCGGACCTTCGCGACGCGCTTGAAAAATTAAGCCTTAACGACGCATCCCTGCTCTTTGAGCCTGAAAGCTCAACGGCGCTGGGCTTCGGCTTCCGCTGCGGCTTTTTGGGACTGCTTCATATGGAGATTATCGAGGAGCGCTTGGAGCGCGAATATAATTTAGACCTTGTAACCACCGCACCGAGCGTGGAATATAAATTTGTGCTTACAAACGGCGAGACCGTGACGGTCGACAACCCGACAAACTACCCCGACCCTGCGGTTATCGCCGAGGCGTTGGAGCCTGTCGCCGATGTGCATATCTACAGCCCGAGCGAATTTGTGGGGGCGATTATGCAGCTATGTGAAGAGCGGCGCGGGGTTTACACCGATATGAAGTATATGGGTGACCGCGTGGATATTCACTACGTTATGCCTATGGGCGAGATTGTGTACGACTTTTTTGACGCCTTAAAGTCCCGCACAAAGGGCTACGCCAGCTACGACTACGAGGCAAAGGGCTATGAAAAGTCAAAGCTTGTCAAGCTTGACGTAATGCTGGCGGGTGACGTTGTGGATGCGCTTTCGTTCATAGTTCGCTCGGACAATGCCTACAATAGGGCGCGTAAAATCGCCGAAAAGCTAAAAGACTATATCCCGAGACAGCTTTTCGAGGTGCCCATTCAGGTCGCGGTTTCGGGAAAGATTATCGCCCGCGAGACCGTAAAGGCGCTACGCAAAGATGTGCTTGCAAAGTGCTACGGCGGCGATATAACACGAAAGAAAAAGCTGCTTGAAAAGCAGAAAGAGGGCAAAAAGCGTATGCGCCGCTTAGGCACGGTCGAGGTGCCGCAGGAGGCGTTTATGGCGGTACTTAAATTAGATGAATAATAACAGGAGAACGGATATGACTAAGGCTCAGCGACATAAAGCAATTGTGCGGCGCAGAATTTTTGTTTCAGTTTGCGCCGTGATATTGGCGGCGGTTATACTGCTTATCGCCTTTGCGGTAAAGGCGGTAATTTCGGGCGGCGAAAAGGACAACACCCCGTCCGACACAAGCGGTCTCCAAAGCGGGAGCGTATCGAACGTTTCGGATGTTTCTTCTGAGGAGTCCTCCGTACCGAGCTACCCCGCCGCAGGACCTAATGGTCTTGACGCTAATTACAGCAATCTTTTGCTTGTAAACGGTGAAAATCCCCTGCCCGAGGATTATGATTACGAGGGCAATTTAACCACAATTCCCGATAATTATATCAACGGCTCGCTAAAGCAGATAGACAAAAATGTTTGGCCATATATGAAAGCGATGATTGACGCGGCTTGGGCGGACGGTGTGAAATTATACGTTTGGTCTCCCTACCGCTCCTACGATACGCAGAATATGCTCTTTCAGAAGCAGGTAAACCGCCGTATTCAAAGCGGCACCCCTGCTGACAAGGCGGAGGCTGAGGCGGCAACGGTCGTCGCAAGACCGGGCACAAGCGAGCATCACACGGGACTTGCCGCCGACTTTAATATGGCGGACGATAAGTTTGAAACTACCGAGATGTATAGGTGGATGCAGGAGCACGCCGCGGATTACGGCTTTATTATGCGCTACAGCGGCGAGAAACAGTCGGTTACGGGGGTAATTCACGAGTCGTGGCATTACCGCTTTGTCGGTATCAACACCGCAAAGGAAATGAACAGGCTTGATATGTGCCTTGAGGAATATGTGGAATACCTTAATAAGCAATAAACCAAGGCGGAGCGGACGCAATAAACTCGCCCTTGCGCTCCGCCTTAAAATTTTTTCAAAAAATCCTTGCTATTTTGCTTTTTATATGTTAATATAGTTTTTGTTCGGGGGTATAGCTCAGCTGGGAGAGCGCTTGAATGGCATTCAAGAGGTCAGCGGTTCGATCCCGCTTATCTCCACCAACCGAGTGCCTCGGTACGCAAACGCGTGCTGAGGTACTTCTTTTTTGCACTTTTTCGCTCGTGTTCAAAAAAAAGCCGCTTATAAAGCGGCTTAATCATTGGAGCGGATAATGGGAGTCGAACCCACCTATTCAGCTTGGGAAGCTAATGTTCTACCGATAAACTATATCCGCATTTTTTTATATTATATCACATTATTTCTCTGTTTTCAAGCGTTAATAACAGGTTGATAAAAAATATAATTTACAATTTATTCACCCTCGGAAGTGCTAAATAAGTGCGCTTTCTTCCAAATCGGAAAGCGCACTTATTTTTTGTATTATTTAATTTCATAACCGCCGACGGGACGGATATTAAGCACACAGCAAGAGCCGCCGCCGAAGACCTTTTCAATCATTTCCTTGTAGCTGTTAAGCCGTTCAGTAGGGATATAGCACTGGATTGTGCCCGCAAAGCCGCCACCGTGAACCCTGCACGCGCCCTTACCGCCTAAAAACTGCTTTGTTAGCGCAATCGCCAACGGAAGCCCCTGCTCGGCAGCATTGGAGTTAGAATAAAGATTTTGCAGATAATCGTAGGAGGATTCGCCCGACTCGTTTACAAGCTTTAAAAATTCCTCGAAATTTCCCGCTTTAAGCGCGGCTTTCTGACCCTCTACCCTTCTTTGCTCGTTAAAAAAATGGAATGTCCGAAGCACCGCGCGGTCGCCGCAGGTCCTGCGAAGAGAAGCGAGAGAGGAATAAAATTTATCCTCGTCCGCGTCACGCAGAAAATCTACTCCTAACGCGTTGCTTACCTTTTTGCACTCTACGGTGATGTCCGCGTAGTCCTGAGTTAAATCGGCGTGATTGCCGCCCGTATCAACAACGCAGAGGGTGTATCCGAACGAATGAATATCAAGGTTGATTTTTTCGGTGATCGGATTTTCCGGGTCGTGGAAATCAGCGTAGGTAAAGCCGCCTAATGAGCTTGCCATCTGGTCAAGCAGACCGCAGGGCTTGCCGAAATATTCGCGCTCGGCATACTGTCCGATTTTGGCAACCGTAATCTCGTCCGCCTTATTTTCAAAGAACATACCGTTTATAATCGTGCCGACAAGCACCTCGAACGCCGCCGAGGAGGAAAGTCCCGAGCCTTTTAAAACATTAGAGGTTGTATAAGCGTTAAAACCCGAAACGGGAACGCCGAGCGCCTTAAAACGGGCGCATACGCCGCGGATAAGCGCCGAAGCTCTTCCGCTTTCCGCAGGATTAATTTCGGTGTCTGCAATATCAATAACATCCATATCGTAGCCCTCTGACTTGATACGGATTTTGCCGTCTGTGTTTGGTGAGACGACGGCTATAACGTCAAGATTTACGCCGCCCGCCAAGACGCAGCCGTGCTGGTGGTCGGTGTGGTTGCCGCCTATCTCGGTCCTTCCGGGGGCGGAGAAAAGACGGATACCGTCCTCCTCCTTATAAAGCCCCTTAAAGCTGTCGCAAGCCTTTAAATAGCGTTCGCGCGCCGATTTTGCGCAGCTGTAAAGCATAGAAAAGCTATCGTCAAAGCCGCCGTTTTGTATTTTGCTTTTAATCTCGGTGAGAGTCATTTAAAAACCTCCGGAAATTTATTTTGAAATTATCGCTAAAGTGTCTCTTGCAATCGCAAGCTCCTCATTGGTGGGAATAACGTATACGCTAACGCGGCTGTCCTCCGTAGAGATTTTAACCTCCTTGCCGCGAAGCTTGTTTTTCTCCTCGTCGATTTTAACGCCGACAAAGCCCAAATTCTCGCATACATAGCGGCGAAGGTCGGGGTCGTTCTCGCCGATACCGCCCGTAAAGGCTATTGCGTCAATTCCGTTCATCGCGGCGATATAAGAGCCTACAAACTTAAGAATTTCGTACCTCTGCATTTCGACCGCAAGCTGAGCGCGCTTGTTGCCCGCCTGTGCGGCGGCGGCAATATCACGGTTGTCGTTGGATACGCCCGAAATACCGAGCATACCCGACTCCTTGTTGCAGATGCGGTTTACATCAGCGGGAGAGAGATTCTCTTTCTCGGCAATATATGTTAGCGCAGAGGGGTCAACCGTCCCCGAGCGGGTGCCCATCATAAAGCCGTCAAGCGGGGTAAAGCCCATTGAGGTGTCGGCGCAGACGCCGTCTTTAATCGCGGTAATTGAACAGCCGTTGCCCAGGTGGCAGGTGATAATTTTTATATCCTTTTTGTCCTTGCCTTCAAGTGCGGCTACCCGGTCGCTTACAAAGCGGTGGGAGGTGCCGTGAGCGCCGTACCTGCGAACGCCGTATTTTTCATAATATTCGTAGGGCAGAGGATACATATAAGCCTTTGCCGGCATCGTCTGGTGGAATGAAGTATCAAAGACCGCAACCTGCGGAATTTTATCACCGAAGGTCTTAATGCAGGCGCGGATTGCAAGGACGTGGGCAGGATTGTGAAGGGGAGCTAAAGCGCCCAGCTCCTCAATTTTTTGGAGTGCGTCGGGGGTAATAAGGCAGGACTTCGGGAAAATACTTCCCCCCTGAACTATGCGGTGGCCGATTGCCGAAATCTCGTCAAACGAATCGATAACCTTAGCCTCGCTCTTTGTAAGGGCGTAAACTACCGCCTCAAACGCTTCGCTGTGGGTCGGCATAGGTGTGTCTGCCGAATAGGTGCGACCGTCCGCCGCCTTGTGGGAAATCGCGCCGCTGACTCCGATGCGCTCGCAAAGACCCTTTGCCAATACCTGCTCGTTCTCCATATCGATAAGCTGATACTTAAGGGACGAGCTACCTGCGTTAACAACAAAAATCTTCATTTTAACTTCCTCCGATAAAAAATTTAAGAAAAAGTAAATAATTCCTTGAAAAGTATTCCTTAACTAATATATAATACTTTATATAAAGCGGTTTTTCAAGTTTTTTTTGAGAAGAAGTGAGATTTTGTCTGTAACGGGTATAATCGCCGAGTTTAATCCCCTGCATACAGGTCACGCGCTCCTGCTTGAAAGGGCTAAGGAGCGCGGAACGGTTGTTGCGGTTATGAGCGGAAATTTTGTTCAGCGCGGCGACCTTGCGATAGCCGAAAAGCGGGTAAGAGCAAGAGCGGCGCTGCTATCAGGTGCTGATTTGGTGCTGGAGTTGCCGGTCGCCTATTCAATGTCCACCGCGCAGAATTTTGCTTTGGGCGGTGTCTCGGCGCTTAAAGCCGCGGGCTGTGATTCCCTGATTTTCGGCAGCGAAAGCGGCGACATAACCGAGCTAAACGCCGCCTGCGAAATTCTTAAAGCAAAGGAATTTCCCGAAAAGCTTAACGCTTATCTCGCTACGGGAATTACCTTTGCCGCGGCGCGCGAAAATGCGGCGTGTGATTTAGGTCTTAAAAAGGGCGTGCTTTCGGGTGCTAACAACAACCTTGCGGTGGAGTATATGTGCGCGGCGGAAAATATCGGCGCCGACTTTGAATTTGTTACGCTTAAGCGTCAGGGCGCGGGTCACGATTCGCCCGAGGTTTCGGGCGGCTATGCCTCCGCCTCGCTTATAAGGGAACGGCTTTTGTCGGACGATTATGATTTTTGCAGAAGCTATATTCCCGAAAGTGTTTTTTCTTTGCTCCAACCGTCAAATATCGCGGATATAAGACGGATTGAAAAGGCGGTGCTGGCGGTGCTCAGAACCCGCACGCTAAACGAGCTTAAAAGCCTGCCCGATATAAGCGAGGGGATAGAAAACAAGCTTTTTTCTGCAATAAGGGTTGCAACAAGCCTCGATGACCTGTATAATAGGGTCAAGGTCAAACGCTA
Organism: uncultured Oscillospiraceae bacterium; assembly: GCA_900547445.1. GTDB lineage: Bacteria > Bacillota > Clostridia > Oscillospirales > Acutalibacteraceae > UBA737. The sequence goes on from URGJ01000018.1 coordinate 9,926, forward strand.
CACGCTGGCGAGAATAAGGCGGCTTGCGCTGTCCGCCCTTATCGGGCTTGACAGTACCTTTTTTATGAAACAGCCGCCCTATATAAGGGTGCTGGGCTTTAACAAACGGGGAATGGCTTTGCTTAAAGAAAGGTCGGCAGGTTCGGCAATTCCCGTTGTTTCGCGAGTTTCCGAGATTAAACAATTGTCCGAGCCCGCTTTAAAGCTCTTTGAGACCGAGTGCAGGGCAACCGATTTATTTGCGCTTGCTTTGCCTACCCCCGCTCCCTGCGGGTTGGAATACACATCAAAAATAATTAAAACGGAGTGAAAGAAAATGGTTAGCAAAAAAGAAATCGAATCCTTTAAGGATTACGGAAAATGTCTTTGCGTTTCAAACGGAGTAATCGAAGCGTATGTTACGTTAGACATAGGCCCCCGCATTATCCGTTTCGGCTATGTGGGAGGGCAGAACATTCTATGCAGTAACAGAAAGGCGTTCGGGCCTAAGGACGATAAAGAATTTACCGACTATTTCGGTGAGGGCAAGCGTTGGGAAAACCTCGGCGGACACAGAATTTGGACCTCTCCCGAGTCCTACCCCGAAACATATTATCCCGACCTTGAGCCTGTAGATTACGAACTGACCGAATACGGCGCTGTATTTACCCCCGCCCCCGAAAAGGAAAACGGCGTGGCAAAAAGCCTTGAAATCAAAATGGACCCCGACGACGCGAATATGCAGGTTACAATGCGGGTTAAAAATATTTCCGACAGCGACAAGACCTTCTCGGTCTGGGGACTTTCGGTTTCCGAAAAGGGCGGAACGCTTGTTATTCCTATGAACACCAACGACACGGGACTGCTTTCCAACCGTATAATCTCGGTCTGGCCGTATACTGACTTAAGCAATGACCGCATCTATTTCGGCAGTAAATATGCGACATTGCGTCAAGATGAGAAGTACGAACAGCCTATCAAGCTCGGATTTGACCTTAACCGCGGAACGGTTTACTACTGCTTAAACGACGACATTTTCCGCAAGAGCTTTGACACAAAGCACCCGACCAGCGCATATCCCGACGGCGGCTGTTCCTTTGAAACATATACCAACGAAAATATGATTGAGGTTGAGTCCTTAAGCGAGCTCAAAACGGTAAAATCGGGCGAGGTTTCCGAGCTTACCGAAAGCTGGTCGCTTTACAAAAATCCCTGCGAGGTTGATTTTAAGGACGACTGCTCTATCGATAAGCTACTTTCAAAAATCTGAAGAAACCTTTTTCAGCCTTTGGAGCGCGGGAATAATATCCCGATCGGATATTCCCGCAAAACAAAGCCTTACCTTGCCCGCCTTTTCGGCGGGCAATAGTTTTATTCCCACACTTTCGGCGGCGGAGCAAATATCCGCGCTTTCGGCGCTTATTTTCATATCAACTTCGGCGGTTATCGAGGACTCGTAAAGTATTATTTCAGCCGACGGAATAATCTCCTTTACCGCGCGGCAGAGGTACTGACTTTTCGCGTAATACAGCTTGCGAAGCCTGCGCAGATGCTTTTCAAGCTCCCCTGTCTCAATATAGCTTTTAAGCGCAATCTGCTCGGTTTTGCCGCAGGTTTGATTGTATACCTCTCTGCGCGCCGAAAAGTAAGGCGCAAGGCGGTCGGGCAGCACCATATATGCTATTCTCACGCTTGGCAGTAACAGCTTTGAAAAGCTTCCTATATAAACCGTGCTTTCGGGGCATTTGCCCTGAAACGCCGTGACGCTTCGTGCGGTATATCTAAGCTCGCCGTTATAATCGTCCTCAATTATAAGGCGGCTTTCTTGTTCTTGTGCCCATTTGACAAAGGCGGAACGCCGAGAGGCAAGCCCCGTTACGCTGATTTTTGAAAGGGCTGAGGGAAGCAGCATAAGAATATTAACCCCGCTTTTTTTAAGCGCCTCGGTCTTAGCGCCGTTTTTGTCGCTTGGCAGGGTAAGAGCCTCTATACCGTAGTCCGAAAAGATGAGCCGCGCCTGCTCAAAGCCGCCGTTTTCAAGCCCCACGGTGTTCTCTTTCCCGATAAGCCCGCAAAGTATGTTAAGCAAAGGTCCTACTCCCGCACCGATTACTATATTTTCGGGGTTTGTTCGGACTCCCCGCGCTTTATATGAATACGCCGCAAGCGCCGAACGCAGCCCCTCCTCGCCCTGCGGGTCGCCGTAGGACAGAAGCTCGCCTGTGTTTCTCAGGACTTCTCTGACCGTTTTTTTCCAAAAGGATATGTCCGCGGCGGCAGAATCTATGCTGCGCCCAGAAAAATCGTACAAAATCGGCGGTTTGCTTTCTTTCGGCTCTGCCGATTTTTTTGCGGGTCTTGCCGTACCGCAGATAAAATACCCCCTTTGCGGCGAGCTTTCCGCTATGCCCTCAATACAAAGCCTTATATAGGCGTTTTCCACCGTGGTGCGGCTGATACTTAGCTGTGCCGCCGCCTCTCTTATTGAGGGCAGGCGCTCCCCTTTTTTAACGCTGCCGTTCTGCACGGCGGCGTTTATTTGCGTATAAAGCCTAATATACATAGCCCCCGTGCCTGACTTAAGATTGATGAAATCCAATAACATTTAAAACTGTCCTTTTAAAAATATTTAAAATTGTCTATTTTCCTGCGTACACTTTGTTGCTATAATAATAACACCTACCAATCGCATATGCAATACTTTTTAAAAAATGGGGAGAACAAAATGAAAAAGACAACTCATCAAAAAATACTCGACATTACATTTATCGCGCTTTTCGCGGCGCTGTGCTACATTGCGCTTACGGTGCTGTTCATTCCGTTCGCGAATATGTACATACATTTCGGAAACCTTATAGTAGTGCTGGCGGCTTTGCTTGTCGGCGGCTGGCAGGGCGGACTTGCGGGCTCTATCGGTATGGGCTTCTTTGATATTTTCAACGGTCACGCGGACTCGTCGCCCAAAACCTTTGTCTTAAAGCTTTTGATAGGTCTTGCAACGGGTCTTGTTTACAACTTCTTTAAGAACCGTAAAAAATATCCCGCCGTGCCGCTTTATGTTTCGGGCGTGCTGTCTCTGATGGTTTTCGCGGGACTTTTAGCCCACACCTTTACACAGAACGGCTCATACACAGGCAAAAGCGCCGTGCTCTGCCCGATATTCCTTGTAATCGGTATTGTCTGCATTATATTCGGACTTCTTAAAAACAAGCTTTCACACAAAACCGCCTCGGCTGTTGTCGGCGCCTCCTGCGGTATGCTTGTAAATCTTGTCGGCGAGACGGCGTGGAAGCTTGTAACATACCTGCTTGCGGGTTCAAGCTTTAAAGCGGCGCTTACGGCCGCGGTTTTAGGTCAGGCGTCCACCCTTATTAACGCCGGCATTGCGATAGTAGGCGGCGTCGCCCTCTTCTGCGTGCTCGAAAAGCCGTTTGCAAAAATACTAAGCAAATAGTATCACAGCCAAATATTTTTGAACCGAGACTTGCATTAAAGCCTCGGTTTTATTATTTTTTTAATGATGGTTTGTATAATTTCTCTTACTTGACGAAAATACAAAATATGGTGTATAATATATTTTGAATAATTGTAAATAAGAGGTATCGGAAATGGCGAAAACCACCGTTGAATACGGCAACGACAGTATAAAAAAGCTTGAGGGTCCCGACCGCGTGCGCAAGCGCCCGAGCGTTATTTTCGGCTCGGACGGGCTGGACGGCTGTGAGCACTCGGTTTTTGAAATAATTTCAAACTCAATCGATGAGGCGCGCGAGGGCTACGGAAATAAAATAGTTATAACAAAGTATACGGACGGCTCTATTGAGGTGCAGGACTTCGGGCGCGGCGCGCCTGTCGACTTTAACAACAAGGAGCAATGCTTCAACTGGGAGCTTCTTTATTGCGAGCTGTATGCGGGCGGCAAATACAACACCAACGAGGGTTCAAACTATGAATATTCGCTGGGACTTAACGGCTTAGGACTCTGCTCGACACAGTATTCCTCCGAATATATGGAGGTTGAGATAAAGCGCGACGGATTTAAGTACAATCTGCGTTTTGAAAAGGGCTACAATGTCGGCGGACTTAAAAAGGAGCCGTACTCGGGAAAGGACACGGGAACAAAAACCCGCTGGAAGCCCGATGCCGAGGTTTTTACCGATATTGATATTCCTGCAGAGTATTTTATTGACACATTAAAACGCCAGGCGATTGTTAACGACGGTCTGCTCTTTGTCTTCCGCGAACAGCAGGGAGCGAAATTTGTTCAGCAGGAGATTGTATATAATAACGGTATCCGCGACTATGTAAATGAGACGGTTGGCGAGGAACGGCTTTCTTCGGTGCAGTTCTGGCAGACAGAGCGAAAGGGCAGAGACCGCGAGGACAAGCCCGAATATAAGGTTAAAATCAATGTGGCGCTCACCTTTTCAAACCGCCATACCTTAAAGGAATATTACCACAATTCAAGCTGGCTTGAATACGGCGGCGTACCCGAAAAGGCGGCAAGGAGCGCCTTTGTAGCGCAGATAGACGCTTATATTAAGAGTAGCGGAAAATACAAGTCAAACGAGAGTAAGATTACCTTTTCGGACGTTGAGGAATGTCTTGTGCTGGTGATTTCCTCTTTTTCGACCGTCACCTCTTATGAAAACCAGACCAAAAAGGCTATTACCAACAAGTTTATATATGAGGCGATGACCGATTTTCTGCGCCATCAGCTTGAGGTTTATTTTATCGAGAACAAGGCGGAGGCGGACAAAATCGCCGATCAGGTGCTTGTGAATAAACGCAGCCGTGAGCGGAGCGAAAGGGAGCGAATCAACCTTAAAAAGACCCTGCAATCGGCAAATTCAATGCTTGACAGGGTTGATAAATTTGTCGACTGCCGCTCAAAGGATATCGAAAGGCGGGAGCTTTTTATAGTGGAGGGCGACTCGGCTTTAGGCTCCTGTAAATTAGCCCGCGACGCGGAATTTCAGGCTATAATCCCTGTAAGAGGAAAGATTTTAAACTGCCTTAAGGCGGACTACGAAAAGGTCTTTAAGAGCGAGATTATAACCAACCTTATAAAGGTTTTAGGGTGCGGGGTTGAGGTTAAGTCCAAGGCAAATAAAGGACTTGCGACCTTTGATTTAGGTGCGCTCCGCTGGAATAAGGTCATCATCTGTACCGACGCCGACGTGGACGGCTTTCAGATTAGAACCCTCATTTTAACAATGATATACCGCCTTATGCCTACCCTTATAAACGAGGGCAAGGTATATATCGCCGAAACCCCGCTTTATGAAATAAGGACAAAGGATATGACCTACTTCGCCTATGACGAAAAGGAAAAAATCGAGATACTCGCTAAAATAGGCGAGGTTAAGCCCGAGCCTGATATTCAGCGTTCAAAGGGACTCGGTGAAAACCAGCCCGATATGATGAACCTTACCACAATGAATCCCGAAACCAGACGGCTTATAAAGGTAATGCCCCAGGACGCCGAGCGCACCTCGCAGATGTTTGATTTGCTTTTAGGCGACGATTTGGCAGGCAGAAAGGAATTTATTGCCGAGAACGGATATATGTATCTGGAGGAAGCGGACATATCTTAATTCGGAATTCGGAATTCGGAATTATAGAAATCGGAGGAAAAATTTTTGGCTTCGAGAAAGAAAAAAGAGATTACAAAGACAAATAAATCAAAAATTAACGCCTATATCGCGGGTTCGGGGCTTACGGTGGAACAGCCTATTACCGAAACGCTTGAGACCAACTATATGCCCTACGCTATGAGCGTTATAGTCTCCCGTGCAATCCCTGAGATTGACGGGTTTAAGCCCTCACACAGAAAGCTTTTATACACAATGTATAAAATGGGGCTTTTGACGGGGAATACCATAAAATCGGCTAATATAGTCGGTCGCACAATGCAACTTAATCCCCACGGCGACGCGGCGATTTACGAGACTATGGTGCGCTTATCCGAGGGCTATGAGGCGCTCTTGCACCCCTATGTTCAGTCCAAGGGCTCGTTTGGTAAGGCGTATTCTCGGGATATGGCATACGCCGCCTCCCGTTATACCGAGGCGAAGTTAGCCCCTATTTCCGCCGAGCTTTTTGCCGATATAGACAAGGACACGGTGGATTTTGTAGACAACTACGATTCAAGTATGAAGGAGCCGACCCTGTTCCCTGTTACATTCCCCTCTGTGCTTGTAAACGCCAATACGGGTATAGCGGTAGGAATGGCAAGCTCCATTTGCCCCTTTAATCTGCGGGAGGTCTGCGAAACCACGATTGCCTATATAAGGGACAACGACATTAATGTTGCCGACACCCTGTTAGCTCCCGATTTTCCCATAGGCGGCAAGCTTTTATACAACCGCGCGGAAATGGAAAAGATTTACGAAACGGGGCGCGGCAGCTTTAAGGTGCGGGGCGTTTACAGCTTTGATAAATCGCAGAACTGTATCGACATTACCGAAATTCCGCCCACAACCACCTGTGAAGCGATTATAGAAAAGGTTATCGAGCTTGTAAAGCTTAAAAAAATCACCGAAATTAACGATATCCGCGATGAAACCGATTTAAACGGTCTTAAAATCACGATTGACCTGAAACGCGGGGCAGACCCCGAAAAGCTTATGAAAAAGGTCATTAAAATGACCCCTCTTGAGGACAGCTTTTCCTGCAACTTCAATATCCTGATAGCTGGCTCCCCGAGGGTTATGGGTGTTAAGGAAATAGTTTCCGAGTGGGTCGCATTTAGAGAAGAATGCGTCCGCCGTAGGGTATATTTTAAGCTATCAAAGGCAAAGGACAGACTGCACCTCTTAAAGGGTCTTGAAAAGATACTCCTTGATATTGACAAGGCGATTAAAATCGTCCGCGAGACCGAGGAGGAAAAAGAGGTTGTGCCAAACCTGATGATAGGCTTCGGCATCGATGAAATTCAGGCGGAATATGTCGCCGAAATAAAGCTCCGCCACCTAAACCGCGAATATATTTTAAAGCGCACCGCCGATATTGAGGCTCTCAAAAATGAGATCGCCGAATTAGAGGAGACCTTGAACTCCAAACGCAAGCTTTTAAATATTATCATTAAGGAACTTAAGGAGGTTGCCGATAAGTACGGAAGTGACCGAAAGACCGAAATAATAAGCGCGGCGGACGAAAAGGACGGGGAAACCGAAATTGAGCTTGATAATTCCCCTGTAACCCTATTCTTTACAAAGGACGGCTACTTTAAGAAAATCACCCCCCAGTCCCTTAGAATGAGCGGTGAGCAGAAGCTAAAGGAGGGGGACGAGATAACCCAAACGGTCGAGTCCACCAACGCCGAGGAGCTTTTGTTCTTTACCAATAAGGCGCAGGTTTACAAGTCCCGCACCGCCGATTTCGGCGACTCAAAGGCGAGTATTTTGGGTGATTATGTTGCGGGTAAATTGGACTTTGATGAGGCCGAGAACGCCGCATATATGGTTGCGACCTCCGACTATTCGGGCTTTATGATTTTTGTTTTCGATAACGGAAGAATAGCTAAGGTTCCGCTTTCCTCCTACCAAACCAAGACCAACCGCAAAAAGCTTATCAAGGCGTATTGCGATAAATTTGCCCTGCATTCGGTTTTCTTCTTTAAGGAAGATACCGAGCTGCTGCTAAAATCCACAAACGGGCGAATGCTGATAGTCAGCACCGCAGCTATACCCGCTAAGACCACTAAGGATAACGGCGGAATTGCGGTTATGACCCAGAAAAAGGGTCAAAGGCTGTCAGAGGTTGCGGTTTACGAAAAGGACGCGCTTGAGGGCGACCACCGCTACCGCACGAGAAACCTCCCCGCCGCGGGCAGTAAACTACCGACGGGTATTGCAAGTCAGGAAATGCTTGATTTATAAGTTGAATTTATATGTATTATGCTATATAATAGAAAAAACCGCCCGCTTTTGCGGACGGCTCTGTCGATAGCCCTGCAAACGCGGTAATGGGCTTTCGACAAGCATAATATTCCCCGTAAAAAATATTTTATTCATTGGAGTTTTTCAAATGGCAAGAGAATTGGCAAAGCAGTACGACCCGAAGGAGGTTGAGGACCGTATTTACAAGCAATGGCTTGACGGAAATTACTTCCACGCTAAATGCGAAAAGGACAAGCCTACCTATACTATAGTTATTCCGCCCCCGAACATCACGGGTCAGCTTCATATGGGTCACGCGCTTGACAATACATTACAGGATATTTTGATCCGCTTTAAGCGTATGCAGGGGTACGATACCCTTTGGGTGCCCGGCACCGACCACGCCTCTATAGCGACCGAGGCGAAGATCGTCGAAAAAATGCGGCAAGAGGGGCTTACCAAGGAGGATGTCGGCAGAGAGGGCTTTTTGGAGCGCGCTTGGGACTGGAAAAAGCAGTACGGCGGAAGAATTATTGAACAGCTTAAGAAAATGGGCTCCTCCTGCGACTGGGAAAGGGAGCGATTTACCCTTGACGAGGGCTGTAATAAGGCGGTTAAAGAGGTTTTCGTAAGGCTTTACGAAAAGGGACTTATCTACCGCGGAGAAAGAATTATCAACTGGTGCCCGCATTGTAAGACCTCGATTTCCGACGCAGAGGTTGAGTACGAGGAGCAGTCGGGTCATTTCTGGCATCTGCGCTATCCGTTTAAAGACGGCAGCGGTTATTTGGAGCTTGCGACAACCCGCCCCGAAACCCTTTTGGGCGATACGGCGGTTGCGGTAAACCCCAATGACGAAAGATATAAGCACCTTGTGGGCAAAACCCTTATTTTGCCGCTTGTTCACCGCGAAATTCCCGTTGTTGCCGACGAATATGTTGAAACGGATTTCGGCACAGGCGTTGTTAAGATTACCCCCGCCCACGACCCGAATGACTTTGAGGTGGGACTGCGCCACAATCTGCCTGTTATAAATGTGCTTACCGATGACGCGAAGATTACTGCCGATTACCCGAAATACGCGGGAATGGACAGATACGAGGCGAGAAAAGCTATTGTTGAAGACCTCGAAAAAGAGGGCGCGCTGGTTAAGGTTGAGGAGCATATCCACAATGTCGGCACCTGCTACCGTTGCGGCACAACGGTTGAGCCGCGTGTTTCAAAGCAATGGTTTGTTAAAATGAAACCGCTGGCAGAGCCTGCTATCGCAGCGGTTAAAAACGGCGAGACAAAATTTGTTCCGAGCCGTTTTGAAAAAATATATTTCCATTGGCTTGAAAATATCCGCGACTGGTGTATTTCCCGCCAGCTTTGGTGGGGTCACCGTATCCCCGCGTGGTACTGTGAGGACTGCGGCGAGATAACCGTATCTAAAGAGGACGCGCATTGCTGTAAGCATTGCGGGAGCAAGAATATTAAACAGGATCCCGATACGCTTGATACCTGGTTTTCATCTGCCCTGTGGCCCTTTTCTACACTCGGCTGGCCCGAGGAAACCGAGGACTTTAAGCACTATTACCCCACAAATACCCTTGTTACGGGCTATGATATTATCCCGTTCTGGGTAATGCGAATGATGTTCTCGGGAATTGAGCAGACGGGTAAGGTTCCGTTCGATACCGTGCTTATTCACGGACTCGTCCGCGATTCACAGGGTCGCAAAATGTCTAAGTCTTTAGGCAACGGCGTTGACCCGCTTGAAATAATTGATAAATACGGCGCGGACGCTTTGAGGTTCTCCCTTGCTACGGGCAACAGCCCCGGCAACGATATGCGCTATATCGAGGAGCGGGTAGAGGCAAGCCGCAACTTTGCTAATAAGCTGTGGAACGCCGCGAGATTTATTCTGATGAATCTTAAATCGGACGAGGTTATACCCCTTAACGCCGATAATTTCGCCCTTGAGGATAAGTGGATTTTGTCAAAGTTTAATAAGCTTGTCGGCGAGGTTACCGATAACCTCGAAAAGTACGAGCTTGGTATGGCGGTGCAGAAGCTTTACGACTTTATCTGGGACGTTTTCTGCGACTGGTATATCGAAATCTGCAAGTCAAGGCTTAACGGCGAGGACGAAAAAGCCGCTAATACCGCAAGAAGTGTGCTTGTATTTGTGTATACGGGAATACTAAAGCTTTTACATCCCTTTATGCCCTTTATTACAGAGGAAATTTGGCAGTCTATGCCGCATAACGGCGAGGCGCTTATGGTCTCCGACTGGCCTAAGACCGACAGCGGCTTTGAATACGCCGCCGAGGAAGCCGATTTTGAAAAGCTGATGGCGGTTATAAAGGCTGTACGCAACCGCAGAGCCGAAATGAATGTTCCCCCCTCCAAAAAGGCGAGGGTACAGATTGCGACTAAGTTTAAGGAGGCTTTCGGCGCGGGTACGGCGTATATCTGCCGCTTAGCCTACGCAAGCGAGGTTGAGATAGGCGAAAGCTTTGACAGCGAGGGCGCGATACGGGTTATAACCGACGCGGCGGCGGTCTATATGCCGATGAAGGAGCTGGTTGACTTTACCGCCGAGCTTGAAAGGCTAAATAAAGACCTTAAGAAAGCCGAGACCGATAAGGAGTTTTTCGAGAAAAAGCTTAACAATCAGGGCTTTGTGGCAAAGGCTCCCGCCGCCGTTGTCGAACAGCAGAGGGAGAGCCTTAAAAAGGTGCTTGATAAAATCGCTATGATTAAGGAAAGCATTAAGGAAATCGAAAATAATATGTAATTTAGATATTAGACGGTAGACATTAGATTTTAGATGGGGCGATGTGAACATCGCCCCGTTTATCCCATAATCATCTAAACATCGTCTGCACGCCGTCTACAAAATCGCCAACCGCTTTTACAAGTTTTGTTGACCCTTTGGAAATGTTTTTATTACCGTCCATCATTATCTTGCCTACGGCAAGCGCGGCGGCACCGGCTATCATTCCCGCACCGAGTCCTTTAATAAATGACATTGAGCTGTTTTGCATAATCATAACCTCCTTTAAGGTTATTATGCACTTTTTGTCATATTTTATTTTCTGCAAATTTTGGAGAAATGTTTTAAATGAGTAAAATTAATGCACAAATTTTGACCGACAGGGAAATTGAAAAGCTGGGTGGCAGAAAAGCGACCCTATTGCTTCACGCCTGCTGTGCGCCCTGTTCGACGGCGACTCTTGAATATTTAGCACAATATTTTGATATTACCCTCTTTTTTTATAATCCGAATATTTCATCAGCCGAGGAATTTGGGAAGAGGCTTGACGAGCTTAAAAGATTTACCGAGGAATGCCCCTTTGCAAAGGGTATAAAAATAATATCCCCCGAATATAATCACTTGGAATTTTTAAATGTTGTCACAGGACTTGAAAAAGCGAAAGAGGGCGGCGCAAGGTGCGAAAAATGCTTTAGACTGCGCCTAAACAAAACCGCCGAGCAGGCAGAAAAATCAGGCTTTGAATATTTCGCCACCACCCTTACGATAAGCCCGCTTAAAAACGCCGAAAAGATAAATTTGTGCGGCGAGGCGGCGGTTGTCGGCAATGTTATTTATCTTCCGACCGACCTTAAAAAGCGGGAAAGATACAAGCGCTCGATTGAGCTGTCACGGGAATACGGGCTTTACAGACAAAGCTTCTGCGGGTGTGAATTTTCCGGGGGCAGTAAGGAAAATTGTGCGCTTTAGTCTTGACTTAAACGACGGTATGTGGTAGAATAATAAAAACAAAAATCTTTAAGCAGGGTGCCGTGACGCCGACAAGATTGTAAATAAAGGGCTGTGTACCAGTCTGTCTTGTTGTGTTTTAACTCTGCTTTACGGCAGAGTTTATTTTTTAGGAGCAGATTATGGAGTTTACCTTTAAAAACGCACATATCTATAATAACGGCGTATTTGAAATAAAGGATTTCACCGCCGAACTAAACGATACCGACCCTTCGGTCGGTAGTCTTTCCGCTTTTAAAAATATTTATGTTTTTCCGGCCTTTTGCGATGTTCACGTACATTTCAGAGAGCCGGGATTTTTTTATAAGGAAACGATTAAAACGGGCTCGCTGTCTGCGGCGCGGGGCGGATATACAGACGTTTGCACAATGCCAAATCTTAAGCCTGTGCCCGACAGCGCGGATAATATTAAGGAACAGCTCCAAATTATAGATAAAACGGCGGCAATCCGCGTCCACCCCTACGCTGCAATTACAAAGGGTGAAATGGGGCAAGAATTGGTTGATTTTGATAGTCTTTCCCCCTACTGTATCGCCTTTTCGGACGACGGCAGGGGAGTGCAGAATGAGGATATGATGCGCTCTGCTATGCTCAAAGCAAAGAAGCTTAATAAAATAATCGCCGCCCACTGCGAGGATAACAGCCTTTTAAACGGCGGTTACATTCACAAGGGCGAGTACGCCGCCGCCCACGGGCATAGGGGCATAAGCTCGGAGAGCGAGTGGCGGCAGATTGAAAGAGACCTAAGGCTTGCAAAGGAAACGGGCTGTAAATACCATGTCTGCCATATATCCACGGAGGAAAGCGTGGAGCTTATAAGAAAGGCAAAGGCGGAGGGCGTGGATGTAACCTGCGAGACAGGGCCCCATTACTTGGTGTTAAGCGATAAGGACTTGGAGGAGGACGGACGGTTTAAAATGAACCCGCCGCTCCGTTCCGAAAGGGACAGGCTCGCGCTTATTGGGGGAATAAAGGACGGCACAATCGATATGATAGCCACCGACCACGCACCCCATTCTTTAGAGGAAAAATCAAGAGGACTTGAAAAGAGTCTTATGGGGGTAGTAGGTCTTGAAACCGCCTTTCCCGTGCTTTACACCCGCCTTGTTAAAGAGGGGATAATCAGCCTTGAAAGGCTTGTGGAATTAATGTCTATAAACCCGAGAAAGCGGTTCGGAATAAAAGAAACGGGGGATATTTGCGTGTTCGCCCTTGACAGCGAATATGAGGTTAATCCCGACGAATTTTTAACTATGGGGCGCAGTACCCCCTTTGCGGGAATGCGCGTTTTTGGTAAAAATCTTATTACGGTGTGCGGAGGAAAAACGGTATGGCAGATAAAATAAGAAAAAAATTAGTGCTGGAGGACGGCGCGGAGTATTACGGCTACGGCTTCGGCTGTGACTGCGAAAGGGTGTGCGAGATAGTCTTTAACACCTCGGTTGTAGGGTATCAGGAGATAATCTCCGACCCGTCATACACCTATCAGGCGGTGGTTATGTCCTATCCGCTTATAGGCAACTACGGCATTGCGGACGAGGATTACGAAACAAAGGTCCCCACAATCGGCGGACTTATTGTTCGTGAGTACAATGACCTGCCCTCTAACTTCCGCTATACAAAGACCCTTTCGGAGGTTATGGAGGAGTACAAAATCCCCGGTATTTCGGGGCTTGATACAAGAAAGCTTGCAAGGAGCATAAGGGATTTAGGCTCCCGCCGCGGAATTATAACCTCTGCGGAAACATCGGTGGAGGAGGCACTCGAAAAGATTAAAAACACCCCCATACCCCATGACGCGGTAAGCAAAGTAAGCTGTAAGAAACGCTGGTATTCGAGAACGGCGAACGCGAAATACAATGTTGTAGCTATCGACTGCGGAATAAAGCTTAATATTATAAGAAGCCTTAACGCGCGGGGCTGTAATGTTACGGTTATGCCCTATAACACAACCGCCGAAGAGGTTATCAAGTGCAGACCCGACGGTATTTTCCTTTCAAACGGCCCGGGCGACCCCGAGGACGTAACCCCTGTAATCGAGCTTGTAAGAAGTCTTCGCGGCAAGTACCCGATTTTCGGTATTTGTCTCGGTCATCAGATAATATCTCTTGCGGCGGGCGCTAAGACCTATAAGCTTAAATTCGGTCACCGCGGCGGCAACCACCCGGTAAAGAACCTTGAAACGGGCAAGATTGAGATAACCTCACAGAACCACAGCTACGCGGTAAAGGAAGATAGCCTTGCGGGAACGGGGCTTACGGTTACACACCTTAATATACTTGATAAAACCGTTGAGGGCGTAAGGGACGAAAAAAATAAGATTTTCAGCGTGCAGTACCACCCCGAAAGCGCGCCGGGCCCCCAGGACAGCGCCTATCTTTTCGACCGGTTTATTGCCTTAATGGAGGAAAACTAAATGCCTAAAAGAAACGATTTAAAGAAGATACTTGTAATAGGCTCGGGCCCTATCGTAATAGGTCAGGCGGCAGAGTTTGACTATGCGGGAACTCAGGCGTGTTTGGCCCTTAAGGAGGAGGGGTACGAGGTAGTACTCTGCAACTCCAACCCCGCTACCATTATGACCGACACCACCATTGCCGACAAGGTTTATATGGAGCCCTTAACCCTTGAATATTTAGCAAAGGTTATCCGATATGAGCGTCCCGACGCGATTGTGCCGGGCATAGGCGGTCAGACGGGTCTTAACCTTGCGATGCAGTTAGAGAAAAAGGGCGTTTTGCGCGAGTGCAACGCCGAGCTTTTGGGAACAAGCAGCGAAAGCATTGAAAGAGCCGAGGACAGGGAGCTGTTTAAGGAGCTTTGCGAGGAAATAGGCGAGCCTGTTTTAAGCTCGGTTATAGCCGAAAATATGGAGGACGGCTTAAGGGCGGCAGAGAAAATCGGCTACCCTGTAGTACTGCGCCCCGCCTTCACCTTAGGCGGTACGGGCGGCGGCTTTGCGGACAACCCGCAGGAATGCGCCGAGATACTGCGCGGAGCCCTCGAATTATCCCCTGTTCATCAGGTTTTGGTGGAAAAAAGCATTAAGGGCTATAAGGAAATTGAGTACGAGGTAATAAGGGACGCTAACGACACCGCAATTACCGTTTGTAATATGGAAAATATCGACCCTGTGGGTATTCATACGGGCGACTCTATAGTTGTCTGCCCCTCCCAGACCCTTACAAACAAGGAATACCATATGCTCCGTGACAGCGCCCTTAAAATAATCCGCGCACTTAAGATAGAGGGCGGCTGTAATGTGCAGTTTGCCCTTGACCCCCTTTCCTTTAACTATTATGTTATAGAGGTTAACCCCCGTGTTTCCCGTTCGTCTGCCCTTGCCTCTAAGGCGAGCGGTTACCCGATTGCGAGAGTTTCGGCTAAGATTGCCGTAGGTATGCACCTTGACGAAATTCAGCTTGCAAATACTCCCGCATCTTTCGAGCCTGCCCTCGACTATGTGGTAACCAAAATGCCCCGCTTCCCCTTTGATAAATTTTCCTCGGCTAATAACAAGCTTTCCACCCAAATGAAAGCGACAGGCGAGGTAATGAGCATAGGCAGAACGATTGAGGAAAGCCTGTTAAAGGCGGCGCGTTCCCTTGAAATCGGGGTCAACCACCTTTATATGAAAAAGTTTGACGGGTATTCCGAGGAAGAAATGCTTTCTTACATCGCCGACGGCACAGACGACCGAATTTACGCTATTGCCGAGCTTTTGCGCAGGGCCACCGATTTGGGGCTTATTTATGACGCTACCAAAATCGATATGCTTTTCCTTGAAAAGGTTAAAAATATTGTGGCTATGGAGCGTAAGGTAAAGGAAAACAAGGGCGATACCGATACCCTTTATGCGGCTAAAAAAATGGGCTTTTCGGACGAGTTTATCGGCAAGCTTTGGGATATGAACGGCGAGGAAATTTATAAAATCCGCTCTCTGCAAAACATTTTCCCCGTTTACAAGATGATTGATACCTGCGCTTCGGAATTTGAAAGCTATATCCCCTATTTCTACTCGACCTATGAGGAGGAAAATGAGTCGGTAGTCTCGGACAAAAAGAAGATTATCGTTTTAGGGTCGGGACCTATCAGAATAGGTCAGGGCGTGGAGTTCGACTATTCCACCGTTCACGCGGTTACTACAATTAAGAATTCGGGCTTTGAGGCGATTATAATTAACAACAACCCCGAAACCGTCTCGACCGATTACACCTGCTCGGACAAGCTGTATTTTGAACCCCTTTGCACCGAGGATGTTATGAACATTATCCACCTTGAAAATCCTGTGGGGGTAATAGCTTCGTTGGGCGGGCAGACCGCTATAAACTTATCGGACAGCCTTAACCGCCGCGGGGTTAAGATAATAGGTACCGATTGTGACGCAATCGACCGCGCCGAAAACCGCGATTTGTTTGAAAAGGTATTAAAAGAGCTTAATATTCCCCAGCCAAAGGGTCAGGCGGTCACCAAAATTGAGGACGGAGTTCGGGCGGCAAAGGAGATAGGCTACCCCGTGCTTGTCCGCCCCTCCTTCGTGTTGGGCGGCAGGGCAATGCAGATTGTAGCCGACGAGGAGCAGCTTCGCCGCTATCTTCGCACCGCCGTTGAAATCGACGAGGATAAGCCCGTGCTTGTTGACAAGTACATTTCGGGCAAGGAGTTAGAGGTTGACGCCATCTGCGACGGAACAGACGTGTTTGTCCCCGGTATTATGGAGCTTGTGGAGCGCACGGGTATTCACAGCGGCGACTCAATAAGCGTTTACCCGACATTTAGTATTAGCGAAAAGACCAAGCAAACCATACTTGACTACACAAAGAGACTGGGACTCGGTATCGGCATAGTCGGGCTTTACAATATCCAGTTTATCGTGGATAAGGATGAAAATGTATTTATAATTGAGGTAAACCCCCGCTCCTCCCGTACCGTGCCCTTCCTTTCAAAGGCGACAGGCTACAGCCTTGCAGACATTGCTACTCTTGTGATTTTAGGAAAATCCCTTAAGGAACAGGGCTTTGATAAGATTTATCCCGAGGAGAAAAAGCGCTGGTATGTTAAGGTTCCCGCCTTCTCGTTCTCAAAGCTCAGAGGACTTGACGCGTATCTATCCCCCGAAATGAAATCGACAGGCGAGGCGATAGGCTATGACGATAAGCTGACAAGGGCGCTTTACAAGGCGCTAAAGGCGAGCGGAATGAGCGTTATGAACTACGGTACGGTATTAGTAACGGTTGCCGATAAGGACAAGGAGGAGGCGCTCCCCCTAATACGCCGTTTCTATAATATGGGCTTTAACATTCAGGCTACCGAGGGCACGGCGAAATTCTTAAAGGCAAACGGTATACGCACCCACGCCCTTAAGAAGATAAGCGACGGCAGTAAGGAAATTCCCGAGGCTATAAGACAGGGGTATGTAACCTACGTTATCAACACAAGGGATATGAATTCCTCGGGCGTGCTGTCCGACGGTCACGAAATTCGCCGCTGTGCGGTTGAGAACAATGTGACAATGTTCACCTCGCTTGATACGGTTAAGGTACTGCTTGACGTGTTAGAGGAAACCACACTCGGAATTTCTACCATTGACGCGTAAGGTGAATATATGAAACAGGGAATTTATGAAATTCTTTTCAATTTTGAGCTTGCCCCAAATGTTTTCAGAATGGTGCTAAAGGGGGACACCTCAGCCCTTTTGTCGCCGGGTCAGTTTGTTAATATTAAGCTTGACGGACTGTATCTTCGCCGCCCTATTTCGGTTTGCGACTATGATAAGGAAACCATAACCTTGATTTATAAGGTTGTGGGTGCCGGTACCGAAAAAATGGCTAAAATGGTTGCGGGAGACAAGCTTGACCTTTTGGTCGGTCTCGGCAACGGCTTTAATGCCGAAAAGAAATGCCAAAAGCCTTTGGTAATAGGCGGGGGCGTGGGTATTCCGCCCCTTTACGGCTTGTGCAAGGAGCTTATTAAATTCGGCAAAAAACCTACTGTCATTTTGGGCTTCAATACTGCTTCCGAAATGTTTTACGAAGAGGTTTTTAAGCTTTTAGGGGTAGATGTTTATGTCACAACGGTTGACGGCTCTTACGGTGTAAAGGGCTTTGTCACCGATGCTATGAAGGATTTGGATTATGATTATTTTTACACCTGCGGGCCAAGCCCCATGTTTAGGGCGATTGAAGGTGTTGCTAAAACCTCGGGTCAGTATAGCTTTGAGGAGCGTATGGGCTGCGGCTTCGGTGCCTGTATGGGCTGCAGCTGCAAAACCAAATACGGCAACAAGCGCATCTGCAAGGACGGCCCCGTGCTTGAAAGGGAGGAAATCGTATGGTAAATACTAAAGTAAACCTTTGCGGTATAGAGCTTGATAATCCTGTTATCCCCGCAAGCGGAACCTTCGGTTTCGGCTATGAATTTGCTTTAATCTACGATATTAATATTTTAGGCTCGATTTCCTTTAAGGGGACGACCAAAGACCCCCGCTTCGGCAACCCCACACCCCGTATCGCCGAGTGCGAAAAAGGTATGTTAAATTCGGTCGGTCTTCAAAACCCCGGTGTCAAAAAGGTTTTAAGCCACGAACTGCCAAAGCTTAAAAAATGCTTTAACAAGCCTGTTATGGCGAATGTAAGCGGCTTTTCGGTTGACGATTATGTTTACACCGTCGAAAAGCTTGATGCCGACAGTCAGATAGGCTGGTTTGAAATTAATATTTCCTGCCCGAATGTTCACGGCGGGGGGCTTGCCTTCGGCACAAGTGCAGAAAATGCCGCGGCGGTGACTAAAGCGGTAAAAAGAGTGACAAAAAAGCCCGTTATTATTAAGCTTTCGCCCAATGTGACCGATATTACCGAGATTGCAAGGGCGTGCGAAGCAGAGGGGGCGGACGGAATTTCCCTTATAAACACCCTCTTAGGTATGAAAATCGACCTTAAAACAAAAAAGCCGGTGCTTGCCAACAAGGCGGGCGGCTTTTCGGGTCCCGCTATTAAGCCCGTGGCGGTAAGAATGGTCTATCAGGTTTATGACGCGGTGAAAATCCCGTTAGTCGGAATGGGCGGTATTTCGACCGCCGAGGACGTTATCGAAATAATGCTTGCGGGGGCGACCGCCGTAGAGGTGGGAGCGGCTAACCTTGTTGAGCCTTTTGCCTGCAAAAATATAATCGAGGACCTGCCGCGAGTTATGGAAAAATATAAAATTAAAAGCTTAAATGAAATTATAGGAGGAGCACACTGATGGGAAAGGACGTTATTATCGCCTGCGATTTTGCTTCAAAGGAGGAATGTTTCAGCTTTCTTGATAAATTCACGGGCAGGAAACCCTTTGTGAAGATTGGAATGGAGCTTTTTTACGCCGAGGGACCGCAGATTGTCCGCGAAATTAAGGCGAGGGGACATAAAATCTTCCTCGATTTAAAGCTGCACGATATTCCGAATACGGTTAAAAAGTCGATGGCGGTGCTTTCCCGCCTTGATGTTGATATGACAAATTTACACGCCGCAGGCACAATTACTATGATGGAGGCGGCGTTAGAGGGCTTAACCCGTCCCGACGGCACAAGACCCTTACTTATAGCAGTGACACAGCTAACCTCCACCGATCAGGAAAGAATGGAAAACGACCTGCTAATACGGGAGCCTATTGACAAGGTTGTTATGCACTATGCTTATAACGCCGCTAAGGCAGGTTTAGACGGTGTTGTTTGCTCTCCTCTTGAAGCCGAAAAGGTGCATAATACCTGCGGAAAGAACTTTTTGACGGTTACCCCGGGTGTTCGATTTGCGGACGGGGAAAAGGGCGACCAAAAAAGAGTTATGACCCCTGCCGAGGCTAAAAAAATCGGAAGCGATTATATAGTTGTGGGCAGACCGATAACTGCGGCGGCAGACCCTGTGGCGGCTTATGAGCGGTGCGTTAAAGAATTTGTAGGGGAGTAATAAAGATGGAAAGTTATAAAAGAGAATTTATAAAGTTTTTAGAGTCGGCGGGGGTTTTGAAGTTCGGCGATTTCACCGCTAAATCGGGAAGAAAAATCCCCTATTTCATAAACGCGGGGGACATTAAAACAGGCGAGCAGATTAGAAAATTAGGCGAGTTTTACGCCAAGGCTTATTTTGAAAAAATCGGCAACAAAAAAACCGTGCTCTACGGCCCTGCCTATAAGGGTATTCCGATTGCGGTATCTGTGGCGGTAGCCCTTTCGGAAAACGGGCTTGACGTGCCGTTTTTCTTCAACCGCAAGGAGGAAAAGGACCACGGCGAGGGCGGCGTTTTCGTAGGCTATAAGCCGACCGAGGGTGAAGAAATCGTAATTGTCGAGGACGTTATCACGGCGGGTACGGCGATAAGAGAAAGTATGTCAATTCTCTCCTCCCTTAAAAACACAAAGGTTGCCGCGACCTTCGTTATGGTTGACCGCAAGGAAAAGGGTCAGACCGAAAAGAGCGCTATGGCGGAGGTCGGCGAGGAATTCGGCTTCCCCGTGTATTCGGTGGTGGACGTTTACGACATTATCGAGTATTTAGAGGAAGACGAGAAAAACCGCGAGAATGTTGACCGTATTAAAAAATATTTAGAAATAAACGGAGCAAAAGCATAATGAGAAGCTTAATCGATATATCCGAGCTTACTGTAGAAGAGCTTGACCGCCTTATTAATACGGCTAACGATATTATAGAAAATCCAAAAAAATACAGCGAAAAATGTCATGGCAAAAAGCTCGCGACCCTCTTTTTTGAGCCCTCCACCAGAACCCGCTTAAGCTTTGAGGCGGCGATGTATGAGCTTGGCGGAAATGTTTTGGGCTTCAGCGAATCCCAAAGCTCCTCTGCCGCAAAGGGAGAAAGCGTTGCCGATACCGCAAAAACCGTAAGCTGTTATGCCGATATAATCGCTATGCGCCACCCCAAAGAGGGGGCGCCCCTTGTGGCGGCGATGAACGCCGATGTCCCGGTAATAAACGCAGGTGACGGGGGACACAACCACCCCACCCAGACCCTTGCGGATTTGCTTACAATCTATCGCGAAAAGGGCGGTTTTGAAAATTTAACCGTCGGTCTTTGCGGCGACCTTAAATTCGGCAGAACGGTTCACTCCCTTATTGCGGCGCTTTCCCGCTACGCGGGGGTAAAATTCGTGCTTATCTCTCCTAACGAGCTTAAATTGCCGGGATATGTAAAGGACGGTCTTGACGATAAGGGTATACCCTATACCGAGACCGACAGCCTTGATAACTCTCTCGCTGACCTCGACATTCTTTATATGACCCGTGTTCAAAGGGAGCGCTTTTTCAACGAGGAGGATTATTTAAGGCTAAAGGACACCTACATTTTAACGCCTGAAAAGCTGAAAAACGCGAACGGGGATATGAAGATACTCCACCCGCTCCCCAGGGTAAACGAGATAAGCGTTGCGGTGGACAGCGACCCCCGCGCCTGCTACTTTAAGCAGGTGCTGTACGGAAAATATATGCGAATGGCGCTTATTTTAATGCTTTTGGAGATAGAATAATGAATATTGATTCAATTAAAAACGGAATTGTTATAGACCACATAACCGCGGGCAAGGGAATGGAGATATACAAGCTTTTGGGGCTTGACAGCCTTGACTGCTCGGTTGCGCTTATTAAAAATGTCGCAAGCCGCAAGATGGGCAAAAAGGATATTATTAAAATCGACTCCGACTTTGATGTTGATACCGATATTTTAGGCTTTGTAGACCCTGATGTCACGGTTAATATAATTAAGGACGGCAAGACTGCCGAGAAAAAGACCATCGGACTGCCCGAAAGGCTTACAAATGTGCTCACCTGCAAAAACCCGCGCTGTATCTCGGCAACCGAGCAGGAGCTGCCCCAAATTTTTAAACTGACCGACAGGGACCGCCGTGTTTACCGCTGTTTATACTGCGAAACAAAGGCGAAATAAATCGTAATTTGTCAAAAAAGTAAGGCGGATAAAAAAACGTCTTATTTTTTTTTATATCGGACATAATTCTCTCATTTTTGCGCCTTTAGGGACATATAATTTTGTATAGCGGCAATGCCCAATGTAGAGGCTGGCTTTTGTCAGCCTAAAAAAGAAAGGTGACAAAAATAATGAACGGTTTTTATCCGGAAGGTTGTTTAGGCAGTATCACGGAAAAAGGAAAATTATTTACTCCAACCGCGCTTACCGAAGCACAGGAAAGACAGACGGTGCTTGAAGCTACGGTTACAATGTGCGATTCGGCACATAATCTTATTGTTAACCTCGGCTGTGTTAAGGGAATTATTCCGCGCGAGGAAGGGGCCATCGGCATTTCAGACGGCTCAACACGGGACATCGCGCTTATTTCCCGTGTAGGCAAGCCTGTCTGCTTTGTTATAACCTCCCTTAATGCCGATGAGGACGGCAAGCTTTACGCACTGCTTTCCCGAAAAAAGGCGCAGGAGCTTTGCAAAAATTACATAATGACCGAACGAAAAATCGGGGATATAATAGACGCAAAGGTGACTCATCTCGAGTCATTCGGAGCGTTTTGCGATATAGGCTGCGGCAACATCGCGCTTTTACCTATTGACGCTATTTCGGTTTCGCGTATTTCCCACCCGTCCGACCGCTTGCGTGTCGGGGACAGGATAAGGGTTATTATTAAAAGCATAGCCGCGGACGGCAAAATCACCTTATCCCACAAGGAGCTTTTAGGCACCTGGGAGGAAAACGCCGCCCTTTTCTCGGCAGGACAGACGGTGACGGGAGTTGTCAGAAGCGTGGAGGATTACGGCGTTTTTGTAGAGCTTACCCCTAATTTGGCAGGGCTTGCGGAACCGAGAGAGGATGTTTCTATCGGTCAAAAGGCGAGCGTTTATATAAAGAGCATAATACGCGAAAAAATGAAGATCAAATTAATTATTATTGACAGCTTTGACAGCTCCTATTCACCCGAGATAAAATATTTTTATACGGGCGATTCGCTCAAAGAATGGGATTACTCGCCCGAGGACTGCTGCAAACGCATTTCAACAAAATTCTGCGGATAATCTCCTTAAAAAAACACCGAGAGTATTAAACTCAAGGTGTTTTTTCGTACATTAATTCGCGGCAGACGAGCTTCTCCTACTTGTTAATTTTACCGATTTATGCTATAATGATTATAGAGCGAATAAAAAAAGTCACTTTTTTTATTCGCAAAAGCCGATAAAATCGGCTTATCGAAACGCCATTCGACGTTTCGATATTCTACAGTCATTATAATGGTTTTAATTTGAAAACAAGGAGACTTAAAAATGTCTGAAACAAAAAATAACGGTTGTTCCGGAAACTGCTCGTCCTGCGGCGAAAGCTGTTCCTCCCGCAAGGCCGAAAGCCTTATTGTGCCGACAGGCGAATACAACAGCATAAAGCACGTTATCGGCGTTGTAAGCGGCAAGGGCGGAGTCGGTAAATCGATGACGACCTCAATGCTCGCAGTATTGCTTAGAAGAAAGGGCTACAGCGTCGGTATTCTCGACGCGGATATTACAGGGCCGTCTATTCCTAAAACCTTTGGTGTTAATTCCAGAGCTTTGCAGAACGAAATCGGCATACTCCCGGCCGAAACGGGGACGGGTATAAAAATTATTTCGATCAATATGATGCTTGAAGAAAAGGATTCCCCAGTACTTTGGCGCGGCCCTGTGATTGCGGGTGCGGTAAAGCAGTTCTGGACCGATGTGGTTTGGGGAGACCTTGATTATCTGCTTATCGATTGTCCGCCCGGGACAGGCGACGTGCCGCTTACCGTTTTTCAAACAATCCCTCTTGACGGCGTTGTGATTGTGACCTCGCCCCAGGATTTGGTCTCTCTGATAGTTAAAAAAGCCTACAATATGGCGCGTATGATGAATATTCCCGTACTCGGAATTATTGAGAATATGAGCTATGTGCTTTGCCCCGACTGCGGAAAGAAAATTGAGCTTTTCGGCTCGGGCAGCGAGAGCGTAGCCGAGGAAATCGGCGTGCCGCTGCTCGGAAAAATGCCGATCAACCCCTCGCTTTCCGCAATGGTGGATAACGGCGAGTTTGAGCGCTTTAGCTGCGATTACCTCGAAAGCGCCGCAAATGATATTATCGAAAAATTTAAGGGCTGACAATGTCAGCCCTTAATGCTATATATTAAATTCAGGCTCTATAATAAATGTTGGGGTAACCAAGTAGAGCCTACGGAGAAAAATAAGA
>URGJ01000019.1 GCA_900547445.1 uncultured Oscillospiraceae bacterium
CATCTGGTAGAGCGCCACCTTGCCAAGGTGGAGGTAGCGAGTTCGAGCCTCGTAATCCGCTCCATAGGACGCTTAACACCCTTTAAGCGTCCTACTTTTTTAAAAAGCTTAATACGGCACCATAGCCAAGTGGTAAGGCAGAGGTCTGCAAAACCTTTATGCCCCAGTTCAAATCTGGGTGGTGCCTCCAAAAAACTCTTGTTCTTTCGAACAAGAGTTTTTTATCCATTTCGAAAGCAATGGATTTTTTTGAATTTGGCAGGGGAGGTACCATTTTTCTTTTTAAATTGCGCTATGAAATGGCTGGTTGTTGAAAAACCCGTTTCCTGCGATATTTCTGTTATGGTTTTTTTGGTGGATAAAAGCAGTTTTTCAGCTTGGTAGATTTTTGTGTCATTAAGGTATTTTTTGAAACTTTTTCCTATAGTTTTTTTGAATAGGTATGAAAAATACGTATAGCTTAAATGGCATATATTCGCAAGCTCTTGCTCGGTCACTGTCGCAAAATGTTCGGCGATATAAAAAATGGCAGTTTGAATTTCAGGGCCTACTTTTTTTAACGGATAAATGCTACAGTCTTTATGTAAACATCTGAGAACATATACAAAGAGCTCCAAAAGTTGTGAACGGATGACCATTTCAAAACCAAAATGCATTTGTTCCCATTCTTGCATGATATCCTGCACTAAAGAATGTATCCCCATTTCAGTAGTTTTGTCACGCTCAAATATATGGGCATCCCTTAACTCAGAAATAAAGGGTAGGGCATATTGGAATTCATTGGCATAGAAAATATCGGGCATCACCTTAATACATGCATATTGTGACGGACTAATTATATCGATGGCATGGGCGAGTTGCGAATTTACTATAATAAGGGTATCTGCTCTGTACAGATAAGGCCGTCCATTTACGAAAACAATGCCGTTGCCCGAGAAAAAGAATAAAATCTCAATATATTCATGATAATGATATCCAACTTTCGAAGGCTCTTTAAAATCAAATTTGATACAGTGTATTCGGCTATCAAAACCGTTTAATTTAAAATTTTCCTCTAAACTTACTTTCAAAAGCTTTAGCCCCAATCGTAAAAATATGATATTTTTAATTAAAAAGATTATATCATATATTTTTTAAAAATGATATACTTAAACTAAATAAATTTTATGGGGGAAAACAAATATGAAAAGTTGGCTTAAAAATGCGGTATTTTACGAAATATATCCTCAGAGTTTTAACGACACAAATGCAGACGGAATTGGTGATATTAAAGGTATTATAGAAAAGCTTGATTACATAAAGGATATGGGTTTTACAGCGATCTGGATGAATCCATGTTTTGATTCACCTTTTAATGATGCTGGATATGATGTGAGGGATTATTATAAGGTTGATTCAAGATATGGCACAAACGAAGATTTAAGGTGTCTGTTTGATGAGGCACATAAGAGAAATATGCATATTATACTTGATCTTGTTCCCGGCCATACATCTGTTGAGTGCAAGTGGTTTGAGGAATCTAAGAAAGCTGAGAGAAACGAGTATACCGACCGATATATATGGACCGATAGTATATGGGAAGATGTTAAAGGAGTTAGCGGGATAAGTGGAAGTCTAAGAGCAATTTCCGATCGTGATGGCAGTTGCGGAGTGAATTTTTTCTCATCTCAACCGGCACTTAACTATGGCTTTGCTGAGGTTACAAGGAGTTGGCAGTGTGCAGTTGACTCTGAGGCCGCCCTTGCAACACGTGGGGAAATTTTAAATATTATTCGTTTTTGGTGTAATATGGGTTGCGATGGTTTTCGTGTTGATATGGCAGGATCGCTTGTTAAGAATGATGAAGGGCAGAAAGAAACCATTAAGTTGTGGCAGGAGATATTTACAGTAGTAAATAAAGAATTTCCCCAGGCTGCCTTTGTGTCTGAATGGGGAGAGCCGCTTAAGGCATTAAGAGGCGGCTTTGATATGGACTTTTTACTTCATTTTGGCCCTTCTCATTATACCGATATGTTCCATTCAAATAATCCCTATTTCAATAAGGATGGTAAAGGCTCGGCAAAGGAATTCTTCGAGTATTATATGAATACATACAATGAGATTAGGGGTAAGGGCTTAATATGTATACCTTCGGGAAATCACGATATGGTGCGTTTGGCACATTACTGCGATGAAACACAGATAAAGCTTGTCTATGCCTTTTTGATGTCAATGCCGGGTGTGCCATTTATATACTATGGCGATGAAATAGGTATGAGATATTTGCCGGGATTAAAATCGGTGGAAGGTGGTTACGGCAGAACGGGTACGAGAACACCTATGCAGTGGGATAGCTCCGTAAACAGCGGTTTTTCAACAGCGGATTCTGATTCACTTTATATAATGCAGGACCCGGACAGCGAGAGACCTACGGTTCAAAAGCAAATTAAGGATACTGATTCCATATATAATGAATTAAAACGACAGATTGCTGTGCGAAAGAGTGTTGAGGCGTTGCAGGAAACCGCAGGATTTGAACTTGTAAATGACGGATATCCTCTTGTGTATATAAGATATACACAAGAAAGCAAGGTAATCGTTGCAATAAATCCTATGGATAAAGAAATTTCTGTGGAGGTAGGGGACATCGCAATTAAAAATGTTATATACAGTTTTAATGGTAGTGCGAGATTTATAAATGGAGAATTTAGTGTTCCACCAATGTCCGCAAGTTATATGGTGTTGGAATAAGAAATGATAACCTTGATTTTTAAGATGTTATTATATGCGATTTAATAAATTTGCAAGAAAATTCTTGGTTTTCACCCAGTTCTTTTTCGGACACGAATGACATAACTGTGCTACTAAAAGGCACAAACACTGAAATCCCTTGAGAAATCAAGGGATTTTCGCTTTTTATATATCCTCATCGTCTATATATTGCATAATATCTTCAACATTACATTTTAAAATTTTACAAAACATTTCAATTGTATGGGTACTTACGCTTTCGTTTCGTTTTAATCGTGTAATTTGCCCAGGGCTGATATTATAATTTTTGATAAGTGTGTATTGTGTAACACCTTTTTTCTTCATTGTTTGCCATAATTTATCATAGGAAATCATAAAAAAACAAAACCTCCTATTGACATATTAACCGTTTTTGGTATATAATTATATTAACCAATATCGGTTAATATAACGAAAGGAGCGATAGTATGAAAAAACTAATGGCTGTATTGCTAATTACTGCCTTTATGTTTACCATTTCTGCTTGTGGATCAAGTAGTTATTCAACAGATGATTCATACAAAAACAAAACGTGGGATCAAATGAATGGAGCAGAAAAGGAAAAAACACGGGAAGATATTGGCAAAGCTATAGAAAAAAGTAAGGCTGCTGGAGCAGAATGGTAAAATAATGTGTGATTTCCGCTTGTCAAAATGAGCGCGAAAGACAAATGAAAATCCGTTCTCGAAAGAGAGCGGATTTTCGAATGAATATTTACCTCGGCAAATGAACGAAGTGAATTTGACGGTGTGGCAGTAAGACAATATTTTACTGTTATTGTTTTCTTGTTGAAAAAGGCATAATTGTGTTATATAATTGTATGCGTCAAAAATAATAGAATTTCTAAAGTTACTTTAGGAGAGATATGTTTATGAAAGTCTTAAAAATATTCCCGGGAATTATATTGTCTGTGGGTGTAGCTTTACTTGCTTGCTGGCTTGAGAGTCTTCTTCCGATCCACCTTATCGGCTCTGCAGTAATAGCGATGTTCATAGGTATGGCGCTCAATCACTTTTTGAGAAATACCGGTATTTTCGCATCCGGGCTCAAATTTACCTCCAAGAAGATACTGAAATTTGCTATTATCTTGCTTGGTTTGTCACTTAATATTACAACTATTCTGAATGTCGGCAAAATGTCGCTGACCGTCATGGTGTTTACCTTGCTGACTTGTTTTGGCGGAGGATATTTTATCGGCAGAGCGCTGGGACTTAACTGGAAACTGTCAAATCTTATATCGGCAGGCACCGGTATTTGCGGCGGTTCTGCAATCGCGGCTATTGCGCCGACTATTGATGCCGATGATGACGATATTGCCTATGCAATGTCGGCAACTTTCCTTTTCGATATGGCTATGATTATTCTGTTTCCAATTATGGGCAGAGCCATTGGTATGACCGATGAAGCTTTTGGTATTTGGGCAGGAACTGCGGTAAATGATACATCATCCGTTGTTGCCGCCGGATATGCATTCTCGGAGGGCGCAGGTGATTTTGCAACTATGGTTAAGCTTACAAGAACGCTTACTATCATTCCTACGGTTATCATCTTTGCATTTATTCAGCTTCGCTTAAAGAAAAAGGAATTGATTGAGAGCAATCAAAATGGCAGTGAATTAAAGGCGAATTTCAGTATCGCAAAGATATTTCCCTGGTTTATTCTCGGATTTCTCGCCATGTCTATCATCGCAAGTGTATTCCGGATCCCCACGGCCGTTATTTCGGGAACAAAAGCAACAAGCAAGTTTTTGATGGTGTCCGCCCTTGCGGCAATAGGCTTGAACACATCCTTCTCGAGTATGAAAAAAGCCGGAATTCGTCCGATGATACATGGGTTTATTATCTCAGCCTTAGTTGTTATTGTGGCTCTGTTTGTAGAAATCGTAATCGGAATAGTATAAGCGAAGCCGAACTTAAGCCAAAGCCTTAGAAACCCTTTATTCAGCGGTTTCTAAGGCTTTCATTTTTTACCGAAAAACTTCAACCTCACTCGACAAGGCAAAAGAATAAATTATTTTTTGCTTAACCTTTTTTTCAAAAATCTTCTCACAGGCGGCGGCATATATTGATAACTGCTCGCCGTAGGCGGCGGCAAGGTCGTCGGGATTGTCGGTGCGGTCGGTTTTAAAATCTACCACTACGATTTCTCCGTCCTCAATAAAGCATAAATCCACCGCTCCCTGAACGATAATACTTTCGCCGTCAAATTGCCCTTTAAGCGAGGGGTCGACAGCCGATGCGGACATCTCGGTCAAAAAGCGCATTTCCCTCTTTACAAGCGGCGACGCGTTTATCCGCGCAAAAAGCGAGCTGTTGAAAAAGTCTTTTAGCTTTTTGCGGCTTACCGCCCTTGCCTCACGCTCGGAAATATACTGCCACTCGTAAAGCCGTTCGATTTCAGACTCGATATCATCCGCTTTACTAAAGTCGATAAACTCAATAATCTTGTGGGTCGCAGTTCCCCGCTCCGCGGCGGTTATTCCGCCGTCGCTCATAAAGGCGGGGCGGGCGGAAAAGGCGTATTTATCGCTTTCCGCCTTGTTTGCAAGGGCGGAAACCGAGCATTTTGCCTCAACCTCAAAAAGCTTTTCGTAAGGGTAGGTATAGCTTATATTATTTCTAAGCTTTTCTATCAAGTCGGCGTCAGGCTCTTGTTCAGCCGCCCTAAGCTCGGCTGTTTTTTCTACCTCTGAAGGCTCGGAAACGGTTACGGGTATTCGGCTTTCGGTAATTTCGGAGATAATATTACCACCCTCGCTTCTTAGCTCCTTGCCGTCGGGGTGGACAAGGGAGGTCATAAGCAGCCAGTCGAAGTAAGAGCCCATACCTTCAAAGACATTATCGGGTCTGCCCTCGGCTAAAATCAGCTCTGAAAAACAGTCCTTAAGCTTGTTTTCAAGCTTGCCTACGGCGGCGGTGAAGTGCAGCTTGTCCTGCGCCCTCGTCATAGCGACATATAAAAGCCGCAGCTCCTCCTCCCGGGTATTTCTGCGCCCGCTATCCAATATAACCTCTCTTGCAACCGTCGTGCGTTTTATCTGCTGACTCTCGTCATAGTATTTAAATCCGATACCGTAATCGGCGGAATAAAGGGCAGAGCTTCGCGAATCGTTATCGTTAAAGCTATTGGCCGTTCCCGCTATTATGCATACGGGGAACTGCAAACCCTTTGAGGCGTGGATACTCATAATTTTAACGGTATCCCCGCCCGACACCGCCGCCGCGGATCTCATTCCGTTTTCGGACTGTCTATAAACGTAATTTACAAAGCCCCCTATTCCCGCCGTGCTGTCCGCCGAGTACTGCTCGGCTAAAGAGACAAGCATTAAAAGGTTGCCGTGACGGCGTTCGCCGTCCTCCTTAGCCCACACGGTATTAAGGTAATCGGTATCCTCAAGAAGCCTTGTTATTAGCTTAGGCAGGATAAGCGTCGCGGCAAGTATTCTGTATTTTTCGAGTCTTTTTAAAACCCAATCACAGCGGCTGTCGCCGTTTTGAGCGGAGAATACAAGCGCGGAATATAAACTTCCTTCCCGCCTTTTTATGCGAATATTCGCCGTTTCCTCGGCAGTAAATCCGAAAATCGGCGACATCAGCACCGACAAAAGCTCCACATCCGAATCGGGATTGTCAATAATTTTAAGCAGAGATAAAAAGACAGATACCTCCGCGGTTTCGGCGTAGCCCTCTAAGGTGTAGTTTACGGGTATGCCGTTTTTTCTCAGCTCCTCGGCGACAGTCGCCGCCTTAGCTTTAGTGTTTCTGAGCAGTATCGCAAAGTCGGAAAATTTCGCCCTTCTAAGGGTATTTTCATCCTGTCTTATGCACTCGCCCGACCGTATAACCCGCTTTATGTAATCGGCAATACTGCTTGCCTCGGCTCTTAGGGATTCTTCCGAGTTTCCCGCGTTTGTAACAATTTCAAGGCTTATGGGAATCTGCGGCGGGTCGGGATAGCGGGCGGCGGGGATAAGCCTTTCGTCCTCGTTATAAACTATATCGCCCGTTTTTTCGGTCATAAGCCGCTCAAAGAAATAGTTTATATAATCGCATATTTCCCTGCGGCTCCTGAAATTACAGCCCAGAATTATTTTTTTAGGGTCGTTTTCCGCGGCTTTTTCGGCAGAGACGGCGGCGTTTATTTTATTAAGGAAATTAGAGGGCTTCGCCCCCCTGAAGCCGTAAATGCTCTGCTTGACATCTCCTACGGCAAACAGCCTTTCGCCCCGGTTTGACAGCACGTAAAACAGCATATCCTGCAAATCGTTGGTGTCCTGATACTCGTCCACCATAACCTCGTCATAGCGGGAAAGCAAATCCTCCGCGCCCTGTGTGGGAAAAATCCCCTCGGGTGTTTTTTTGCATAAAAGCCCCAAAGCCAAATGCTCAATATTATGAAAGGTAAAGGTGTTGCGGTCAAGGTACTCTTCAAATAATCTCTTATCAAGCTCATTTAAAATTTCAGTTAGCAGTAAAACCTTACCGTAAATATCGGCGTGTTGCTTTTCAATCCCTTCTGCACCGTCAAAAAACAGCTTTTTAAGATTTTCTGCCTGCTTTAAAATATAATCCCGCGCCGCCTTTGCAGCTCTACCGAGCTGACCGCTTGCGCGGGGAATCGGAGGCAGGCTGAAGCTGTTAAGCGCACCGAATATTCCGTCCCAGTCGCCGCTTTTTGCCGCGTCATAAAGCTTTGTTTCTTCTTCGGCGGCGGCTTGAAAGCAAAAAGAATAGGTATCGTACGCCTTTTGGTCCTCAAACAGCGCGTCAAGTATCGTAGCATTCACCCGCCGCATTTCCTCCGCCGTCTTAAAAGCCTTTTCGACAGAGTATTTATACCACTTGTTTTCAAAATTAAAACCGTCGGGATTGTACGCCGAATAAAGGGAGCCAAACCATTCGGTCGGAAAGGCAAGCTGGCGGCTGTAATCGTACATTTTAAGTATGTAATCCGAAAAATTGCCGTCGTCGTACTCAGCGCCGACTAAATCCATAAGGCTATAAAAGTCCTCCCCACCCCTTTCGTAATATTCATTAAGCAAGGCGGTAAGAACGCTCTCATTTATCGCTTTTAGTGAATTTTGCTCGCTTATTTTAAAGTCGGGCGAAACCCCCGCCCGCTCGAAATTTTCCCTTACAAGGTCAATGCAAAAGGAGTCTATGGTGCAGATTTTAGCCGAGGACAAAAGCTTTCTCTGCTTTAAAAGCCCTATGTCGGAGGGATTCAAACGGCATTCCGAATCAAGCCGTTTTTCAATTCTCGTCCGCATTTCGGCGGCGGCGGCGTTGGTAAAGGTTACTATTAAAAGCCTGTCGGCGCTTATTGGGTTTTCCCTGTCGCTTAAAAGCCTTACGACCCTTTCAACAAGCACCGCAGTCTTACCCGACCCGGCGGCGGCGGAAACCAGCACGTTGCCCTTTGTCTCTATTGCCGATTTTTGCTCGGGCGTGGGATTAAATGCCATTCGTCTTCTCCTCCCTTATTTTATTAATTACTTCGTCATTCTTAAAATTCGGTACCCTGTCACAGGAGGTGCTTTCTCTGCCGCAAACCGCCGCGTAATCGCAGTATTTGCAGGCGGGGGTTTCCCTGCCGTCAAGCGGGCTTACGGCTATATCGCCGCTTAAAATTCCGTTACCTGTACGCTTCATCAGGGTCTCGATATAATCAAAAATCTCGCTGAAATCCTCAGAACTCACAAACGAGGTGCAAGTTTTGCTTAATGTGCCGTTTTTTGTAAGGGTATATTTCGGCACAAATTCACCCTGCATTTCCCTATCCATTGCCGCGACAATGTTTTCGTCCGAGCGGATAAGACCGTTCATCGCCATACCGCTGTCGTTAAGATCGCGTTTTGATGGCATATACAAAATTCCGGCAGCTTGTTCATCGTCTCTGCCGCACGCTCTTACCACAGCGTAAAGGTATATTAGCATTTGCAGATTAAGCCCGAACAGTATATCGGGGAGCTTAAAGCTTTTGCTCCCTGTTTTATAGTCAATTACCCTAATATAGCCGTTATATTCGTCCACCCTGTCGATACTGCCGACTATATTTATATCCCCCTTATCGAAGGGAATTTTAAGTTCGGGGATATCGCCGCCACCACCTATTTTAAGCTCACAGGCGACAGGCTCAAATCCGCTTTGGGCAAACTCTCGGGAAAGCTGAAGCACGACCGCCTTTAACGCGCGGGAAATACGCGAGACCAAAAATTTAGAGCGTTCGGTCTCGACCGCACGGTAGCCCGAAATACCGTCCAAGTATTCCGCGATATATTTATCCACAAGAGAATTAAGCTCCTTTTCGGATAAATCGGCTACACCCTTTTTGTATTTGCCTACTATCCTTTCAAGCACATAGTGAACCACCGTGCCCCGCTGTAAAACGTCAAATTCGGCGGGCTTTAATTTTTTAGCAGAAAGCCCGTATTTGCAAAAATAAGAAAAGCGGCATTTATGGAAGGTATCAAAGCGAGAAGCGGACATTGTAATACTTTTCCCGAAAAGCCTTTCGGCGGTCTCCTTCGACAGCCGTGCAGGCGCGCCCGACAGCTTTTCGCTTAAATATTCAATATTCTTTTCCTCTGTAGTTCCTTTAAGGGCGGCTTTAAGAGTTTTACCGTCCGATGTCAGTCTTCTGCGGCAGTACTGCGAATAGGCAGCTTTAGCGGTTTCGGGCAGATTTTCCGCAGTTAAGCTTTCCTGCGGCTCTTTGACCGTCTTACAGCCTAAGCTCTCGGCAATTTCCGCTACAAAGGCGGAGGGCTCCGACTCCTCGCCCGAGAGCGAATGAGTTGCATACGAAATATACAGCCTATCCGACGGACAGCAGAGGTTACAGTAAACAAGATAGTTTTCGTCCACGACGGAGGAAATCTGATTGTCGGGAATTTCTATTCCTAACTCAATAAGGCTTTTGCGCTCGGTCACGCCTAATATCCCCGAATTAGAAAGCCCCTTGGGAAATACTCCTTGATTTGCCCCTAAAACAAAGGCTACGCGTGGTCTTGATGGGCGTATTCTGTCTGCCGCGCCAAAAGTTACCTCGTCGAGCATACGCGGTATTACGCCCACGCTGTCAAGCGAGACCGAAAGAGACAGAGCCTCGAAAAACTCCTGTATTTTAATTTCACGGTCGCCAAAGCAAACCGCCATACTGTCAAGCAGCTTCATATAGCGGTCATAGCTTTGCTTTAAAACATCGCTTCTGAACTCCGCGCCCTCCGCTTTAAAACGCTCTGAAAGGAGCGAAAGCGTTTCGGCAGCATTGCAGCCTTCAAGCAGTTCTACAACCGCGCGGGACATTTGGGAGGCAGTACCTCTACATTTTTCCTTAAACGCATTAAGGGGGGCTGAGGCTTTTTGCCTTAATGTATTAATTCTTTCAAGCTCCTCCTTATCAGCGCATTTCCCCTCGTCCTCCGAAACAAAGCCCCGCGGGTCCATTGTCCACTCTCTTTGCCATAATAAGCCGTCGATATTCCAAAGGTAAACATAATTTTCAAGGCTTGAAATTTCCTCTACAGTAAGGGTGCCGAGCCCCATTTTATGAAATCGCAGAATACTCTCGCTTGTTGGTTTCAAAGCAAATTCCAGCGCAGCATTAACCGCCGCGGCAGCAGGAAAGGCGGAAAGAGGTTCGCGAATATCCCCGAAAACAGGTACTCCGTTTAGCCTGCAGGCGGCGTAAACGCTTTCCTCGTATTTTTCAGCGTCCCGCGCTATTATTACAAAATCGCGATAGCGGTAGCCCTTTTCGCGCACAAGCCGCCTTATTGTCCTTGCTGTAAACTCCGCCTCGTCTGCGGCGGTAGCAGCGGCGCAAACGGTGATATCCCCGATTTGTTCGTTTTTTTCAAAAGCTCCGCCCGCCAAAAGCCGTTCGAGGTCGGTCATACCTTTTGAATTATAGCGGCTTGCTTCAAGAATAAGCGGCTTGTCCTCCGCCACAGAAAAGCGGGCGGCGGATTTTCTAATCTTCTCCGCGGCGGCTCTTATATTCATAAAAACATTATAATCGCTGTCGAGCAGAGGGTCGTTTGTAAGGCTTACAATAACATCGTCAGCCTGTGACAAAATTCGGTCGATTATCTTAAACTGCTGACCCGTAAAGCCTTTAAAGGAGTCTAAAAATACCGTTTTGTTTTCAAAAAAGCGGCAGTTTTCAAGCTGTCTGTAAAGCTTTGTGAGACTGTCCGCGGGGTCGATAAACTGTTCCCCCGTCATCGCGTCATAAATCTCATATATTACCGCTATATCGTGAAGCTTAAGCGCAAGAGAAGGGCTTTTTGTCTCCTCTGCCGCTTTTTTTAGGTCTTCCGAAGTAACCGTGTTTATTTTAAACTCACCGATAGTATCAAGCATAGTTTTTGCAAAATAAACCGACCGGCAGTATCTGCGCCATATTTTAAGCTCGTCCGCCGCCGCTAAGAGCGCGCGGTTCATAAAGATAACCTTGTCGGACTCGGTGAGGGTAACCCCCGCAATACCGCCGACTGCGCGACCCACCTCGTCGCAGAGCCTTGAAAAGCTCATAACCGAAACATTAAGCGCCGCCTTGTCTCCTAGGGTTTTGAGCACCGCCCGCTCGCTTTCAAAGGAAAACTGCTCGGGCACTATTAAAACGGCGGTTTTGCCGCTGTCTGACAGCTCTTTTATCATATTGAGCACATTATATGTCTTGCCCGACGCGGGCCGACCGAAAATAAATTTAAGCATAAAAGCACCTTGAAATTATGATATTATATAGCGGACGGTCAAGGATGTCCGTCCCTACATAAATATAACATTTTATATTGATATTTTCAAGGTATAATGATTTATACTACTTAAAAATAATCGGTAGGATTAAAAAACCGCAGACGGCGGGTATGCCAAAAACGGCGGAACCCGTCACCGTGTACTGATTAATGGGTATATGCACACCCGTAAATTTTGCGGTCAGGTCGATTACCGCCATAACCGCAATACCCATAAACGCGTTAAGAAGCAATCTCTTAAATGGCTTACCGCCCTTTACGGCGAAGATTAAAAGTGCCAGCGCACCGACAGCAAAAACGGTAATACCGCCGTATTTCAAAATTTCCATACCTTTCACCCCATAAAATAATATGACGGAAAGGACAAATAAATGCAAAAAGCCGCCCGAAAAAGGACGGCTTTTAAAAAAGGAAATATTATTTAGACGAAATATACTCGTCAATTGCTTTTGCGGCGGTTTTACCAGCGCCCATTGCGAGAATAACGGTGGCGGCTCCGGTTACGGCGTCTCCGCCGGCATAAACGCCGGCCTTAGTGGTAGCGCCCGTATCCTCATTCACGATTATGCCGCCGTGCTTGTTAACCTCAAGTCCCGCGGTGGTAGATTTAATAAGCGGATTCGGCGATGTGCCGATTGACATAATAACGCAGTCGGCCTCGATATCATACTCGCTTCCCTCAACAGGAACAGGACGCGCACGACCCGACTCGTCAGGCTCTGAAAGCTTCATTTCCTGACAGCGAATGCTCTTAACCCAACCGTCTTCACCGTTTATTTTAATCGGATTGGTAAGGAATTTAAAGATAATTCCCTCCTCCATTGCATGCTCGACCTCTTCACGGCGGGCGGGCAATTCTTTTTCGGTACGGCGGTAAACCACCGTAACCTCTGCGCCCAAACGCTTGGCGGTTCTTGCCGCGTCCATAGCAACGTTTCCGCCGCCGACAACCACCGTCTTTTTAGCGTGCATAATAGGGGTTGCGCTTTCTTCATTGTATGACTTCATAAGGTTATTACGGGTCAAAAACTCGTTTGCTGAGTAGACGCCGCAAAGCGCCTCGCCCTCAATGCCCATAAATCTCGGAAGTCCGGCGCCCGAGCCGATAAACACCGCCTCAAAGCCCATATCGAACAGCTCGTCAACCGTTACGGTCTTGCCTATAATAACGTCTGTATCAATCTCAACGCCTAATTTCTTAAGCCCGTCAACCTCTTTCTTAACGATTTTCTTCGGAAGACGGAACTCAGGTATACCGTAAACCAGCACGCCGCCCGCGGTGTGCAGAGCCTCGAAAACAGAAACCTTATAGCCCTTTTTAGCAAGGTCGCCCGCGCAGGTGAGTCCAGACGGACCCGAGCCTACAACCGCAACCTTATGACCGTTGAATTCGGGAGCTTTAATATTATCGGTATCGTGCGCGTTGTGCCAGTCGGCTACAAAACGCTCCAGTCTGCCGATACCGACAGGCTCGCCCTTAATGCCGCGCACGCACTTTGATTCGCACTGGGTTTCCTGAGGGCATACACGTCCGCATACTGCGGGAAGGCTTGAAGACTCGGAAATAACCTGATATGCCCCCTCAAAATCACCCTCCTTTATCTTCTCGATAAATGCGGGGATATGTATGTTAACAGGGCAGCCCGAAACACAGGGCATATTTTTGCAGTTAAGACAGCGCATAGCCTCATCAATGGCGGTTTCCTCGCTGTAGCCCAACGCCACCTCTGAAAAATTGTGATTGCGGACATTAGGGTCCTGAACGGGCATTTCATTCTTTTTGAGACTCATATTAGCAGCCATTACTGTACCTCCTTTTTGAACAGATTGCAGGTTTCCTCATAAGAGTGACGTTCAAAGTCGCGGTACATAGCGCCGCGCTTCATAGCCTCGTCAAAATCAACCTCAAATCCGTCAAAATCAGGACCGTCAACACAGGCAAACATTGTTTTGCCGCCGACGGTAAGTCGGCAGCCGCCGCACATACCCGTGCCGTCAATCATAATCGGGTTCATAGAAACAACCGTTTTAACGCCCGCGGGCTTTGTAACGCCGACAACGAATTTCATCATAATAAGGGGTCCTATTGTGATAACCTCGTCATAATTCTCGCCTGCCTCGATAGCCTCTTTAAGCGGAACGGTTACTACGCCCTTTGTGCCGTGAGAGCCGTCGTCGGTCATAACGGTAAGCCTATCCGAGCAGGCGGCAAACTCGTCCTCAAGGATCACAAGGTCTTTATTGCGGAAGCCAATGATGGAGTGAACCTCGCAGCCCTGCTCATGGAGTTTTTGTGCAACAGGCAAAGCAATAGCGCAGCCCACGCCGCCGCCGACAACGCAGACCTTGCGGAGTCCCTCGGTCTCGGTAGGTTTGCCGAGAGGTCCTGCGAAATCGGCAAGACAGTCGCCGACTTCTTTGTGGTTAAGTCTTTCGGTAGTAGCACCGACAATCTGGAAAATAATTTTAACAGTTCCCTTTTCCCTGTCGCATCCTGCAACGGTTAGCGGAATACGCTCGCCGTCCTCATCGGTACGCAGAATGATGAACTGACCCGCCTGTGCCTTGCGCGCAACGAGCGGCGCCTCAATGTCCATCATAGTGACGGTGGGATTGAGAGACCTTTTACTTACGATTTTAAACATCAATCTTCATTCCTTAATACAGTTTAAATCAGCGTCTCCCCTAAAGAAGGCGCTGATTCAATTTTAAATCATATTGCTTTAAAAGTCAACCTCTGTGCCGTAATAAGTGCACTTGAAGAGGCGAGCCATAGTTTCCGGGTCGATAGCGCGGGGATTGGAGCCGGTGCAGGCGTCGCCTACGGCATTAGCGGCAATCTCGTCGACCTTTGCGTTAAATTCAGCCTCGTCAACGCCGAATTCCTTTAAGGTGTGCGGGATATTAAGCTTATCGTTCATACCGTCGATAAGAGCGCAGAGATTTTCAATAAGCGCCTTATTGCTGTTACCGGCAAGACCTAACATTCTCGCGATGTCGGCATATCTTTCTGCCGCTCTCTGGTCGTGAGCGTTGTACTTAATTACATAGGGCAGATAAATAGCGTTTGCACAGCCGTGGGGAAGGTGCTGATTAGCCATGGCACCCTCGTGGAAAGCCGCGCCGGTCTTATGAGCCATAGAGTGAACTATTCCGAGAAGAGCGTTAGAAAAAGCCATACCTGCTAAGCACTGAGCGTCGTGCATCTGAGCGCGTGACTCTTTGTTGCCCTTATAAGAAGAAGGCAGATAAGCGGTAACCATTTCGATAGCCTTCATAGCAAGAGCGTCGGTATAGGAATTAGCAACAGTAGAAACATAAGCTTCAACCGCATGAGTTAAGGCGTCCATACCTGTATGGGCGACAAGCTTTTGAGGCATAGTCTGTGCAAGCTCAGGATCAACTATTGCAACATCGGGAGTAATGTTGAAGTCTGCAAGAGGATACTTAATACCCTTTGAGTAATCGGTGATTACTGAGAAAGCGGTAACCTCGGTAGCTGTTCCTGACGTAGAAGAAATAGCGCAGAACTTAGCCTTAGTACGAAGCTCAGGGAAGTTGAAGGGAATACAGAGTGACTCGAAGGTAACCTCGGGGTACTCATAGAAAGCCCACATAGCCTTAGCCGCGTCAATCGGCGAACCTCCGCCGATAGCCACTATCCAGTCAGGCTCAAATTTACGCATAGCCTCGGCGCCGCGCATAACGGTTTCAACC
The DNA here is from genome assembly GCA_900547445.1 of uncultured Oscillospiraceae bacterium. Taxonomy (GTDB): domain Bacteria; phylum Bacillota; class Clostridia; order Oscillospirales; family Acutalibacteraceae; genus UBA737. The sequence goes on from URGJ01000019.1 coordinate 15,248, forward strand.
GACGGATCAGGTTCAACGCCCTCGAAAAGTTCAACCTCCATACCTGCCTCTTTAAGGTAGCTGACAGCCTTGTCAAGGAAGCCGAAACGCTTCATAGAGCCGCCGCCGACAACCACGATAGCCTTTTTACCCTTAAGATTTTTAAGGTTTTCCATTGCGTTTTCGCCGAAATACACATCTCTCGGCAATGTAAATCTTGCCATTTTTATTCCTCCATTTTATCTAAAAGCTTTTGGCTTTTTTCTATTGATTAAATTATAAAGCTTTTACAATAAAATGTGAAATATATTTATTGCATATTCGATATAACATATAAGATATATCGTTTTTTACCTTATTTGTCAGTTATTTTAATGTATATTGCTGTACGGCTCTACCGAAAGCACGGTCAGAACCTGCCCGACCACCCTGAATTTAACCTCATGCTTACTAAAAAAGAAGCCGTAAATTCTCTCGGGGTCGTTATGATAGCGAGGACGCGGATCTTCCGCAAGAACGCATTTAAGCTGTTCAAGTAATTCGGACGGAATTTTATTTTGTATTTCGTCGGGAATAATCACGCTGAGTTTCGAGCCGTAAATTCTGTCTGCAAAGCCGCAGATCGCATCAGGATAGGAATCGGTAAAGCTCAGATAAGGCTTTATATCGAGTATCGGCGTACCGTCCGCCATATCAATTCCGGAGACCTCCAAAACAGGACCTAAGCTTTTATCATTTACCACCCTGTCTAATTTTACCGCAGACAGACCTATAGGGTTCGGGCGGTATGGTGAACGCGTGGCAAAGACACCGACTCGCTTATTGCCGCCAAGCCGCGGCGGACGCACGGTTGCAGACCACCCCTCCCTTTCCGAACGGGAAAAGAGCCATAAAATCCAAATATGAGAATATTCAGAGAGCTCCTTAACTGCTGAAAAATCACGGTACGGCGGTTCAAAAACAATCCTGCCCTTTAACGCGTCTATAATTCCGCTTTGCCTCGGAAGCCCGAATTTTTCAGGAAAATCGGTATAAATTTTGGCAATGGGTTTAATTTTGTATTCTTCCATAGATTCCACCGAATATTAATTAGGATTCTCGGTTTCGGAGGCGGATGCAGCCGCTGAAGAAGATGACGGCACGGAGGAAGACGGTTCTGAGGGAACGCTCGGCTCAGACGGAGTGCTGCTTTCAGGCGGTACGTTCGGTTCTGTAGCCGTGCTTTCAGATGGGTTTGACGGCGTCTCCGACGAGCTTGCGGAAGAAGCCGCCGAGGAAACGGCGGAAGACGCGTTGCTCGACTGACTGCTCGTTTTGCTTGAAGAGTCGCTTTGGTAAATCGGATTATCCATTTTGCCGTTCTTTTTATAATAGCCTACTCCCTTTTTAACAACATCCTCGCTGTCCTCAAACTCCTTCTTTTCAAGACCTTTATGGACGTCCCTCATAACGTCTTTCCAAATTTTCGCGGCCGCCCCGCCGTTACTGACCTCTTTTTGCAAATCAAATCCGTACCATACCGAGCCGACATAATAGGGAGATCCCGCAACCATCCAAAGGTCGTTTGATTCACTCGAGGTTCCGGTCTTAGCATAAGCCTTCATAGAATTATAGCCTGCAATTCCTCTGCCCGTTCCCTCGCTTCCGTAAACGACCTCCTGTAAAAGATGATTCATTACCGTAGCGGAGGCGGGGCTTATAGCCTGCTCGCCCGTCTCGTCATATTTGAGCACAACCTCACCGTTCGGGCGTTCGATTTTATAATATGTCGTAGGCTTATGATAAACCCCCTGATTACCGAAAATCGCATACGCCGCGGCGGACTCGGTGGTTGTAATACCGTAATTCGTACCGCCGAGAGCCAGAGCGGCTAAATTCTTATCTGCCTCAACCAAATGCTTGCAGTGAAGCTTGTTTACGAGAAAATCGTAAGAGGTATCAATCCCTATCTCCTGCAATAGCCTTACCGGAATTGTGTTCATTGACTTTCTTATGGCGTAATTAAGCCTTACCGTACCCTTATAGTAGCCGTACCACTCCTTAGGGCCGCTTTTCCCGTCCGCGTAATAATTCTTAATCGGCTTGTCAAGAACGCTTGAGGTATAATTTACAATATCCTTCTCTATTGCAAGTGCGTAAACGCCGATCGGTTTCATTGTGGAACCCGGTTGGCGGGGCGAATCGGTTGCTCGGTTAAGCCCACGGTTTGCGGTCTTTTCTCCTGCTCCTCCGACAATCCCAACAATATGGCCGCTGTAATCCATTACGGTCATAGCCGACTGGACGTGAACCTTATCGCCGTTTTCTTTCTTTACGGTCTGAGGAAAATAAGTGTCGATATCCAAATAAACCTCTTCCATTTTAGACTGTATTTTGGGATTTACAGTGGCATAAATTTTAAATCCGCCGTTATAGAACATTGTGGAAGCCAACGAGGCGCTTAAATTATATTTTTCAGCTAAATCGTTGATAACCTGATCAATAAGCGCGTCTACAAAATAGCTGTTAATCTCTATTTCCAAATCGTCCTCTCTTGAATCGTCGAGAACGAGCGGCGTATTATAAGCCTTATCGTACTCATCATAGGATATTTTTTCAAGCTCCAGCATTTTATCAAGCACCGTTCTGCGGCGCTGTGTATTAGCCTTTTCTCCGCTTACGGGATTATATTCGGTTGGGTTTTTTGTGATCGCCGCAAGCGCGGCGCATTCGGTAAGCGTAAGCTCGCTTACATCTTTATTAAAATAGTAATTTGAAGCAACCTGAACGCCGCAAATACCGTTGCCTAAAGGGATTGTGTTTAGATACGCCTCTAAAATTTCGGTCTTACTAAGCTGACGTTCAACAAGCAATGCGCGCACGATTTCCCTAAACTTACGCATTGCGTTTCTGCCCTTGTCGTTAGTCACGTTTTTAATAAGCTGCTGTGTAATTGTAGAGCCTCCGAACTCGCTTGAATCAAATTTCAAGAGCTTATTGCCGATCGCGGCGGCAGTACGCTTCCAGTCAACGCCGCTGTGTGTCTCAAAACGCTCGTCCTCGATTGAAATAAAAGCGTCCTTTAAATACTGCGGGACCTTGTCAATTCCTACCCAGATACGGTTTTCCGTGCCATGCAAGCGCTGGTATTCTTCCCAGCCGCCCTTTTCATTCTGAACATAGATTACCGAGGTCATATTAATCTCCATATTGCGGATATTCCCCACAATCTGGTTTGAAGAAAAAAAGTCTATCTTGCGCTCCGACCTTATATATGTAGGTATCACGAAAATAAGGAAAACCGTGGCAATTATCAGAAGTCCCGATAAAAAGACCGTTAATTTTTTAAATACCTTTTCCATTTTGCCTTACCTTTCAAAAAAATGAAAATCGTATACACAGACGATTATAACACTATATAATATATTTATCAAATATTTTTTATACATTCATACTTTATTTAAAAATTAAAAGTATAATTTTCACAGCCGAACGGAGTGATTTAAAATGTTAAAGCTAACGAATATCAAAAAAGATTATATAACGGGCGACGAGACTGTGCACGCTCTCAAGGGAGTGAATATTGAGTTTCGTAAAAATGAGTTTGTGTCTATTCTCGGTCAGTCGGGGTGCGGAAAAACAACCCTATTAAACATTATAGGCGGACTTGATAATTATACCGAAGGCGACCTTTTGATTAACGGAAAATCCACAAAGACATTTAAGGACAGGGACTGGGATAATTACCGAAATCACTCGGTGGGATTTATTTTTCAAAGCTACAACCTGATTCCCCACCAAACCGTTTTATCAAACGTTGAATTGGCGCTCACCCTTTCGGGCGTACAGAAATCGGAACGCAGAAGACGGGCGAAAGAGGTCCTCGAAAAGGTGGGACTCGGCGACCAGCTTAATAAAAAACCCAACGAGATGTCGGGCGGGCAGATGCAGCGCGTAGCAATAGCCCGCGCGCTTGTAAACGATCCTGAAATACTTCTTGCGGACGAGCCTACAGGCGCGCTTGACAGCGAAACCTCGGTTCAGATAATGGACCTGTTAAAGGAAATAGCCAACGACCGCCTTGTAATAATGGTTACCCATAATCCTGAGCTTGCAGAACGTTACTCAACACGCATTGTTCGACTGCTTGACGGCAACATAACAGACGACAGTATGCCTTATTCCTCCGAAACTGAAAAAAATGAGGACATCGGCAGTAAAAAGCGCCCCTCAATGTCCTTTTTCACGGCGCTTGCGCTTAGCCTTAACAACCTTATGACCAAAAAGGCGAGAACCTTTTTGACCGCCTTTGCAGGTTCGATAGGAATTATAGGAATAGCTCTTATACTATCCCTTTCAAGCGGAGTAAACGCCTATATAGCAAGCGTTGAGGAAGATACCCTTTCAAGCTATCCCGTTTCAATAGAGCAGACGGGTATGGATGTAAGCAATCTTGTCTCCGACCTTATGAGCGAGGCAGAGGATAAAACAAATAAAGAAACCGAGCCCGACAAAATTTACAGCAATAACATAATGACCGATATGATTTCCACAATGGTAAACGGTCTTTCCTCCAACAATCTGGCTCTTTTAAAAAAGCATATTGAAGATACTCCCGAGTTTAAGGAAAATTCCAGCGAGATTGAATATAAGTACTCGACCGTAATGAATATTTACACCGAGGACGGAAAGCGCGTAAATCCGAACACCATTCTTTCAACCCTTTTCGGCGGAGAAGGCTCGTCTGACGACTCTCCGAGGGTAACCGCGATGTCCTCCTTTACAAATACCGAGGTGTGGAACAGGCTGTTCGACAATAAGGAGCTTCTTGAAAAACAATATGAAGTTGTGGCGGGACATATGCCTGAAAGCTACAACGAAATCGTTCTTGTTGTGGATAAAAACAACCTTATTAGCGACTATACACTTTATTCGTTAGGGCTTAAGGACTCGTCCGAGCTTGAGGAAATGATGAAAAAAGCGCAGGCGGGCGAAAAAATAGAGCCGACCGAAGAGGTGTCCTACACCTATGACGATATTTTGAAGCTTAAATTCAAGCTTCTCTGCAACACCGACTATTTTGAGAAAAACGCCGACGGAACCTGGACCGACAAAACAGGCGACGAGCTTTATGTTCAGTCGGCGCTCGAAAATGCCGAGGATATAAGCATTGTAGGTATCCTCCGCCCGTCAGAGGATGCGATAACGGATACCGCGAACGGCTTTGTCGGCTACACAGGCGAGCTTATGGAGCATCTTATAAACAAGGTGAACGACAGCGAAATTGTTAAACAGCAAAAAGAAAATCCCGATAAAAACATATTCACGGGTCGCCCCTTTGAAAGCAGTACCGAAAATATGACCTATGACGGCTTGCTTGCATATATCGCAACCCTTCCCGAAGAAAAGCAAGCCGAATATAACGCCTATATCGGGCAGATGAAGGCTTCAAATATGACCGACGAGCAGATTGTCGAGCGGTTCAAGTCGGCTATCGAGACCGAGGATAGCTCGGCTACCTATGACGGTAATTTAAGTCTTATGGGTGTTTCGGACTTAGACGTGCCGTCTGCAATTAATATATACCCGAAGGACTTTGAGGCAAAGGAAACTATTTCCGACCTTATCACCGATTACAATAACAAAGCGGAGGATAAAGACAAGATAACCTACACCGACTATATCGGTCTTATGCTATCCTCGGTCACAACAATAATCAACGCGATAAGTTATATCTTAATTGCCTTTGTAAGCATTTCGCTTATTGTTTCTTCGATAATGATAGGAATAATAACCTATATTTCGGTGCTTGAGCGCACAAAGGAAATCGGTATTCTCCGTGCCATGGGCGCGTCAAAGCGGGACGTTTCCAGAGTTTTCAATGCCGAAACCTTAATTGTAGGCTTTGTGGCGGGCGCAATAGGTATCGGTATAACCCTGTTACTGCTTATCCCGATTAACGCGATAATCGACGCATTTACGGATATTTCAGGTCTTGCGGTGCTCCCCGCCGCCGGAGGAATAATCCTTGTGGTAATCAGTATGCTGCTGACATTTATCGCGGGACTCTTCCCCTCTAAAATAGCCGCTAAGCGAGACCCTGTAAAGGCGCTCAGGAGTGAATAAGATAATAATAAGCCGACAGATCCCAAATCGGATTTGTCGGCTTACATTATTTAAGTAATTTTCTGACAACGTAAGAAGCGGCGTAAAGCCCCGCGCACCCGGGTACCATAGCCATACTCGCAGGAGGTATGCGACCTGTGTCGCGGTATTCGCCGCAATCGGCGGGTTTTATGGGGATCTCGTCACTCCAGACCGCCGCCAATTTCTTAACGCCCCGCTTTTTAAGCTCGTACCGCATTACCCTCGCAAGCGGGCAGACGTTGGTTTTGTAAATATCGGTGATTTTAAGCCTTGTAGGGTCAAGCTTGTTGCCCGTTCCCATAACGCTTATAATCGGTATTCCTTTTCTTTCCGCCTCAACCGCCAAAAAAAGCTTCGCCGTCACGTTATCCACCGCGTCTACTATAAAATCAAATTCACCAAACGGAATATCGCACTGAGGGGTTACAAACTCCGGCTTTTCAATTATATTGCAGTCGGGGTTAATTTCCTTTAATCTCGCCGCGGCGACTTCTGTTTTATACATACCGACTGTTGAAGAAAGCGCGATTAACTGGCGGTTTATATTGCTTTTTGCAACTCGGTCGCTGTCATATATATAAACAGTACCTATTCCCGAGCGCACAAGCGCCTCGGCGGCGTATGAGCCTACTCCTCCGAGCCCGAAAACCGCGACAGTTGAATTTTTAAGTCTGTCGAGTCCCTCTTCTCCTATAAGAGCGGCGGTTCTTAAATATTCCTCTTTCATTTTAAAGCTCCAGATATTTGATAAGATTAGGTATCTGCGACTCAAAATTCACGCCATACCGCATATCGGAATTGCTTTCCATAGTCTTCTTAATGCATCCGCAGGTAAAATTCACGGCTATCTGCGCCGCCGCCTTAAGGCTTCTATCACAAAGCAGAGCCGCGGTAAGGGTCGAGGCGAAAACATCTCCCGTGCCGTGGTATGCCGCGTCAAGCCTATCCGCAAAAACATAAGCCTTGCTTTCACCGTCATAAACCGCCGCACCGATTTTTCTTCCGTCAAAGCAGACCCCCGTAAGCACTATGCTCGAATGGGTCTTAAGGTACAGTCCCTCAAGCAGGGTATTTATATAATCCTCCGTATAAGGCGCTTCTTTAAAATCAATGCCGAGCATAAACGCCGCCTCGGTGATGTTAGGGGTTATAATGTCCGCCGCGGCACAGAGCTTCAGCATATAATTGGGATAATCATTGTCAAAGCCGCTGTAAAGCCTGCCGTTGTCTCCCATTACAGGGTCGCAGATAAACAGAGTGTCCTCTCGGCTTATAAGCCGTGCCGCCTCCATAACAAGGTAAATCTGGTGCTTTGAGCAAAGGTAACCCGAATAAACCGCGTCCACGGTTATATTTTCGCTTTTCCAATGCCGCGCTATCGGTACAATATCTTCGGATAAATCTCTAAAGGTATAATCCTTAAAACCGCCCGTATGGGTGGATAAAACAGCGGTCGGAATAACCGCGGTTTCAACCCCCGCCGCCGAAATTATCGGCAGAGCGACCGTAAGCGAGCATTTGCCGAAGCAGGAAATATCATGTATTGCGGCGGCTCTTTTCTGTGCCATCAGTTTTCACCACTTAAATCTTTTTTGGACAAATATCGTAAAGGACGCAGGCGTCACAATGCGCCTTTCTCGCCGTGCAGACATCGCGCCCGAACAAAACCGTTCTGTGACAGAAATCGTTTGATTTTTCGGGCGGCAAAAGCTTTCGCATCTGCTTTTCGACCGAAAGCGGATTTGTAGTTTCAACAAGTCCCAGCCTGTTGCAAAGCCTGATAAAATGGGTATCGGTGACAACTGCGGGCTTGCCGTAAATATCGCCGCAGACAAGGTTTGCCGTCTTTCTGCCTACCCCCGGCAGGGTTGTAAGCTCCTCTACGGTATCAGGAACTTTCCCGCCGAAGCGTTCGGTTATCGCCTTTCCTATCGCCACTAAGTCCTTAGCCTTAGTTTTGTAAAGTCCGCAGGTTTTAATAAGCTCCTCTACCCGACCAAGCTCTGCGTCCCCCATACTTTTAGCGTCCGGAAACTCGGCAAAAAGCGCGGGAGTTACCATATTCACCCTTTTATCGGTGCATTGTGCGGAAAGGCGCGTTGCTATTAACAGCTGAAACGCGTCGGTATAGGTAAGAGAACAAATTGCGTCGGGATAAAGCTTTTCAAGTCCTTCGACCGCCTTTTCGGCTCTTTCCTTTTTACGCATTTGAGGACTCCAGCTTAAGGTCATTAGGCTTTATAAGCTTCAATCTTCTCATACCCTCAGAAATGCCGAGACACAGCGCCGCAGGCAGAACAAACTGCATTAAAATTATTTCAAGCATTGTAACCGCGGGAGAAAAGCCCGCCGCAACCATGCTGTCATAAGACATAAACTGACCCACAAGCCCCGCCGAGCCCATGCCCGAGCCTACGGGGTTACTTACCATTTTAAGGACAGCCGACGATATAGGACCTAAAATCGCGCTAGAAATAATCGACGGCAACCAAATAAGCGGATTGCGTACAATATTAGGTATTTGCAGCATTGAGGTGCCTATACCCTGAGCTATAAGTCCGCCGACCTTGTTTTCGCGGTAGCTTATCACCGCAAAGCCCACCATATTGCAGCAACAGCCTATAGTCGCCGCTCCCGCCGCGAGACCTGTAAGCCCCATTGAAATACCGATTGCCGCGGAAGAAATAGGCAGAGTTAAAAGAATACCCATAACAACCGAAACAACAATACCGCCTATAATCGGGCTGTTTTCAACATTGATGTTCACAAGGGAGCCTATCCACTTCATAGCCGCGGAAATATAAGGACCTACAAAATATCCCGCCGTCGCACCCGTTAAAATACAGCAAATGGGAGTAACAATAATGTCAACCTTGGTCTTTCCCGCAACCAGCGCGCCCACCTCGATAGCGATATACGCCGCTATAAACGCGCCGAGCGGCTCACCCGGAGCACCTACGGTGTACGCTTCCTGTGCTAATTTCGGGAACGCGCCTATCACACCCGCGACCGCCGCCGCAACTGTCGTAAGCGGAGCGGATTTAAGCTTGCAGGCAACGCCGACGCCTATTCCCGCGCCCGTAAGGGTTTTGGCGACATTTCCCATCGCGGTAAGATATTCGCCCACAATGTTTCCTCCGACCAGCTTTCCTATCTGACAGATTATCGTGCCGATAATAAGGGTTGAAAACAACCCGTACGCCATACCCGACAATCCGTCAATGAAAAGCCTGTTCAAATACTTTTTCATTTGAAATCCTCCTTTTTCCTGAGGCGGCATAATAACGCCTGTCTCGGAAATCTATTCTTGTGAAATATTATACATAATTTATTCAAAATTAACAAGTGCGCATATTACTATTTTTTATGCAGATAATAATATCAATTTTAGTTAATTGGAGTGATTATATGAAAACGGTTGCCTTTTTTGACGCTAAAGCCTACGATAAGGAAAGCTTTTCGCGTTTTGCGGACGAGGAAATAAATATCCGCTATTTTGAAAATAAGCTGAACGCCGACACGGTAAGTATGGCGGCGTGCTGTGACGGAGTATGCGCCTTTGTAAACGATTCTATTGATAAAGAGGTAATAGACAAGCTGGCGGAATACGGCGTGGGGGTTATAGCTATGCGGTGCGCGGGCTACAACAACGTTGACCTTAAAGCCGCCGCGGGCAGGGTTAAAATTTTAAGGGTTCCGGCCTACTCGCCCTACTCTGTCGCGGAGCACGCTATGGGACTTATTTTAACCCTTAACCGCAAGCTGCACCGAGCTTATATAAGAACCCGAGACCACAATTTTTCGCTCGAGGGGCTTATCGGCTTTGACCTTAAAGGTAAAACGGTCGGCATAATCGGTACGGGGAAAATAGGTAGGTGCTTTGCGGATGTATGCAAGGGCTTCGGCATGAATATTTTAGGCTTTGACCCTTATGAAAGCAAAGATTTTTGCGGGAAATACGTCACCCTTGACGAATTGCTCGCCGAGAGTGACATAATATCCCTCCATTGCCCCCTTACAAAGGAAAACCACCATTTAATAAGCGCCGAGACCATTGAAAAAATGAAACGGGGCACTTATATAATAAACACCTCGCGCGGCTCTCTTATAGACACCGCGGCACTTACAGAGGGACTTAAATCGGGCAAAATCGGAGCGGCGGGACTCGATGTGTACGAGGAGGAAACCGCCCTGTTTTTTGAGGATTATTCCGACGAAATTATCCCCGACGACACTCTCTCGACAATAATTTCAATGCCTAATGTAATAGTAACCTCGCATCAGGCGTTTTTAACCCGCGAGGCGCTCGACGGTATAGCCGAAACCACCATTTCAAATCTTCGCGCATACTTTTCGGGTGAGGAGCTTAAAAACGAGGTTACGGTTTAAGCAAAAAATACGCTCCGCTCTTGCGCTTTATGAGATTATTGTGATATAATATCATTAAAAATAAAGAACGGAGACAAAAATGACGGAAATATATATGGTGCGCCATTGCGAGGCAATGGGCAATGTAAAACGGCTTTTTCAGGGCTCTTCGGATTTTGACATAAGCGAAACGGGAGCAAAACAGCTTGAGTATTTAAAAACACGTTTTAAGGATATAATACTGGACGGTGTTTACACAAGCCCGCTTATTCGCGCCCGCAAAACCGCCCTTGCGGTGATAGGCGACCGCAATTTAAAGCCGATAGACGAAAAGGGGCTTATAGAGCTTGACGGCGGAATTGTCGAGGGCAAGCCATTTATTGAGACCTTTAATTCAATACCCGGTCTTGCGGACACTTGGGACAATCACCCCGAAGATTTCGCGCCCGAGGGCGGCGAGAAAATGCGCGACGCTTACGAGAGGATATGGAACACGGTCAAAAACATCGCCGCTCAAAACATGGGAAAAACAGTTGCCTGCACAACCCACGGCGGAGTCACGCGCTGTCTTTTATGCCGCCTTTTAAAAGGAGATATTACAAAGCTTTCCGAAATGCCATGGAGCGAAAACACGGCGGTAAGCCTTATAAGATTTGATGAAGACTTAAACCCCGAGGTAGTTTTTTACAACGATACCTCCCACCTGCCCAAGGAGCTTATTCCTAAGCGCAGCCGCCTTTCTTCCTTTATGGGCGGAAACACCAAAGCGGGAGATAAAGAATGATTATAATGTCGGTTGACCTTGGAAAAGCCCGCACGGGTATCGCCGTTTCGGACAACGGCGAAAGCTTCGCCTTCCCTAAAGCCGTAATAAACGAATATAACACCGAAAGGCTTATAAAAAAAATTGCCGCACTCGCCAGCGAATACGGCGCTCAATTGATTGTTGTCGGTTATCCAAAAAATATGGATGGCTCGGCGGGAAGCCGAGCCGAAGAATGTAAGGAAATCGCCGAAAAAATAGGCTTGGAGAGCGGAAAAGAAACCGTACTTTGGGACGAGCGCTGTACCACCGTCTCGGCTCATACCGCCCTTAACCTTACCGACACTCGCGGCAAAAAGCGCAAGGAGGTAATAGACGCGGTGGCGGCGGTGATAATCCTTGAGGATTATCTGAAATTCCGTAAAAATAATTTATAGACTTGATACTTTAGTTATGATAAAGCTTTTTGGTTTGGTACTGCGGCTCGCAGGTCATATTAACGCCTAATTTTCTGAATATCTGCTCGTCTACACGGGAAAGAATAACGCTTGAATGCGCTTCAAGACCGCTAAGGTTTTTAAGCTGTTCGAGCGCTTTTTTTGCGATATCACTTGTGGCGGCGCAGATTGAAAGGGCTATCAAAATTTCGTCCGTGTGAAGCCGTGGGTTATGGTTGCCCATAATTTGGGTTTTAAGCTTTTGTATTGGCTCTATTACGGTCGGCGAAATAAGGTCGGTCTCATCGGGTATTCCCGCAAGCTCCTTAAGCGCATTTAAAAGCATTGCCGAGGAGGGACCTAACAGGCTTGAGGTTTTACCCGTTATGATTTTACCGTTTGCCAGCTCTATTGCGGCGGCGGGAGCGTCGGTTTGTTCCGCCTTTGTAAGCGCCGCGGCCGCAACGGGTCGGTCATTTACAGAAACGCCCGCCTGATTCATCAAAAGCTCAATTTTCTGGGCGTCACTCTGCTCTGAAAGCCCCTGCCTTACACTTACCATCGCGGCATAATACCGTCGGATTATTTCCTGCTTTGCCGCGTCGCAAACAGCTTCGTCGTCCGAAATCGCAAAGCCCGCCATATTAACCCCCATATCGGTCGGACTCTTATAGGGCGACTCGCCCGAAATCGCCTTTAGCATCGCGTCAAGCACAGGGAAAATTTCAATATCCCTGTTATAATTAACGGTCGTTTTGCCGTACGCCTCAAGGTGGAACGGGTCTATCATATTAACGTCGTTAAGGTCGGCGGTCGCCGCCTCATAGGCGATATTTACAGGGTGTTTAAGAGGTAAATTCCAAATTGGGAAGGTCTCAAACTTAGCGTAGCCCGCCTTTACTCCCCGCTTGTTTTCATGATAAAGTTGGGAAAGGCAGGTTGCCATTTTTCCGCTGCCGGGACCCGGAGCGGTGAGAACAACCAGCTTTCTTGTTGTTTCAATATAATCATTTTTACCGAAGCCCTCATCGCTGATAATATGCGGTATGTTATACGGATAATCCTTAATCGGGTAATGTCTGTAAACCTTAATTCCGAGCTTAGTAAGACGTTTTTCAAAGGCATTTGCCGACGGCTGACCCGTATACCGTGTAATAACCACGCTACCTACATAAAGCCCTATTCCGCGAAAAGCGTCAATAAGTCTTAGAGTATCAAGGTCGTAGGTAATACCGAGATCGCCGCGGCGCTTGTTTTTTTCAATCGCGTCGGCGTTTATGACTATAACTATTTCCGCGTCGTCCTTAAGCTGTAAAAGCATCTTAACCTTTGCGTCGGGCGCAAATCCGGGAAGCACCCTCGCTGCGTGATAATCATCGAAGAGCTTCCCGCCGAATTCAAGGTACAGCTTTCCGCCGAACATCGCTATCCTATCCCTTATGTTGCCCGACTGAAGCTTAATATACTTATCATTGTCAAACCCGATTTTTTTCATTTCCGCATCTCCGTTTTTAATATTCTCCGTTATTTTTAAAAGTCTCCGCCTTTTTATTAAACTCTTCAAAGGTAAAGCTATTATTAAGCACGTCAAGCATTGCCGAAGGCGAAAGCGATTCAGGCAGTCCTAAATGCCTTAAAAAGCTTTTGCGCTTCCTGCCGCTGTCCTCGCACCCCGAAAGCCCGAAAGCGAACATATCCGCTTTTGTTATTTTCCGTCTTTCCTCAGCGCGCACCGAAAAGACCCCGCTTTTTCTGAGCGCGTCCTCTATTATTTCGGGGCTCATTCCCTCTACGCCTATAAGTCCCGATTTTGAGGGCTTTGCCTTGCGCTTTTCCTTTCCCTGAAGTTCGGGAACATACACGTTTATAATCTCGCAGTCGGAGACTATTTTTTTAATATATGAGCGTATTATCGCTCCCGCCGAATCCGAATCGGTCAAAATTATAACGCCGTTTTTCCGCGCTAAATGTCTTATCAAATCACATTTTTCTTTATTTTTGAAAATGCCGAAGCCGTCGGTTGTAATTATCAGCGCGTCAACTATATTTTTAAGGGCAATTTTATCGTATTTCCCCTCGACAATTACGGGTCTGTCAAGCCTTATCAACCGCCTCACCCTTTGCGATAATATAAATAAGTCTGATTACCAGCTGTTCAAGAATAATCCGTTCATCAGCTCCGTAGGATTTAAGCCTGCGGTCGGCGTCAAGCAGTGCTTCAAAGCTCAAAGTCAGCTTCTTAAAATCAAACAGCCGCAAATTTTGAGCCGCCCTATCGATAAGAAATTCCCTGCCCTTATATCCGTAAAGCTCGGACAACTCCCCATTATCCGCCCCGCCTTTTTTTAATGCGTAAAGGCGGTACATATCGACATATGGAGAAGAGACCGTGTATAAAATCATCATCGGCTCAAAGCGCATAAAAAAGAGCTCGTCCAGCGTTTTAAGAGCCTGCCCCGACTGCCGCGCGAAAATCTGCTTTGAAAGGTTGTAAACCGAAGCTTCGGGAGTTTTTGTGCAAACATAATCGACTTCTGTCTTTGTTATTTCTCCGTTCGGCAAATAACAGCAAAGCTTTTCAAGCTCGTTTACGAGGGTATTAATATCCTCCCCCGCGATCTCGACCAGATACCGCGCCGCCGCCGACTCCATTTTACAGCCCCGCTTTGCCGCGCCGTCGGTAAGCATTTTGATAAGCTCGGGTGCTCGTCTGTGATTAAGTGAAACCGCCGCGCCGCCGCATTTTTCCGCGGCCGAAACAAGCTTTTTGAATTTAGCGCTTTTCTTAGCGTCTATCGGGAGGCTGTCAAACCAGATTATTAAAAGCGCCGTGTCACAGCCCTCCGACGTAAGGCTTAAAAGCTTATCAAAATCGGTTTTTGAACAATGTTCAAAGTCATAGTCGCAAAGTATCACGCATTTTTTATCAGCCATTACGGGCAATTGCCAAAGAAAGTCATAAACCTCCTGCAAATCGCAGTCCGCGCCGAAGCGGCAATAATTAAAAATATCGTCCTTATCCGCCGTCATTTCAGTAAGCTTTTCCACATACATTTTTTTCAAATAGCCGTCGTCGCCGAATATTATATAAACCGGAGCAAGACCGCCCGATTTAATCCGTGATTTAAACGCTTCCTCGTTTATCACCGCCATTTAAGCTTTCCACCGCCCTCGCTGATTATTTTTTCATGCATTATTTTCAATTTTAACATATCTTGCCTGCGTTTACAAGCAAATAAAGCGAATAATACCGAAACCAAAAGTAAAAGCGCAAATAAAAAGCTGTATCTTCCGAGTCTCATCACCGAAAACGGCAAAGAACCCAACCCGTTTATTACTAAATTAATATATTTTACAACAAAAGAGGATGCTAAGAGGAATATATGTCCCAAAATCGGAATTACAGGGAATAAAATAAGCCCGATGGCAGCAAAATAAAGTGCAGGGCTAACCGCGTAAGTAATCAGAATGTTGCTCGCAACCGTAACCCTTGAAATATATCCGAAAATCCAAACAGTTATAGGCAGAGTAAATATAAGAGCGCTTAAAGTCACTACTATCGGGGAAATAAACAACATAATTATTCCCTCTTTAGAATGCTTTTGATTTAAATAATCTGTTATCGGAATGGCTATCGCCGTAATTCCCAGAGTTGAAAGAACCGAAAGCTGAAATGAAATACTGAAAATCGTGAACGGCTCCGCAATTAAAATTAATGAAACCGCCGCTCCCAAAGTATTCTCAGGCGTGTTATCACGCTTCAAAACTATACTCACGGCGTAAAGAATATAGCACAAGCCTGCTCTTACAATAGATTTTGTAAACCCGCACAGAGCCGACATAAACAAAACGGTAAGCAATACGGTTATTGCCTTTAAATAGCGGTTATAGAGAATTTTATCCGTAAGCCTCAAAGCCAACGATACAATAATTGCTAAATGCATGCCGGAAACTACCATTACATGGCTTACACCCGCCGCTTTCACATTACCGTAAAAATCATCCGATAAATACGAGCGGTCTCCTGCGGTCAGAGCGGTAAGGGTTGCCGCCTCCTCGTAATCCATATTTGAAAACAATGCGTCGACAATATAATTACGAAGCTTATTAACATTTGAAAGAACAAAACCGCCCTCACCGCTGTAAACTGTTACATTGTCAATATATCCTGTAAGATAAATTTTCTCAGAATAATCACTTGCCCTGTATTTGCCGCTTACTTTACTTATATTCACCGTACCGACAATTTTATCCCCGCACTCAAAGCCTCCGTCGCCCCCGAAAACCATAATCCGCGTACCGCTTTCAAGTCTTTCGCAGTCGCATGCTTTAATAACAGCGGAATAATAGCTGCCGTGATTTACGGGGCTTTCGATTGCCACAAAGCTTCCTTTAACCTTAGTTGAGTCTAATTTGTTTACCGTGTCAATTCTGTTAAAGGTCACAAGTACGCTGACAGAAACCATAACCAGCATAAATACAACAAACGCATAAACATAATTAACCCTATTCAGTATAAGAAAAAAGAATAAAAAGATTAAAGAAAGCCCCAAAAAGAAAACCGCAGTACGCGAATAAAATGCGATAACGCACAATGTGGAGGCGCAAATTCCACATAAAAGCATTGGTCTCTTTTTTAGATAATCAATCACTTGTGCCGTCCCCTTTTATACAAATCAAGCATTATAATACAATATTTTCCTGAATTTTTCAACTTTGGCATTAGGATTAAATTCTTTTTTCTCTTTTTGTTATGATACAATAGATAGGTAACAGTAAAAATAGAAAAAACAACTCAAATGTG
>URGJ01000020.1 GCA_900547445.1 uncultured Oscillospiraceae bacterium
CCACATCAACTCCCCTTTGTCAACTCTTTTTTTTAACTTTTTTTGAAAAAATTTTTGCTTGTTGTCGAACCGCCGCGAAGCTCACAATATATTGTGGGAAATACGCCGTTGCCTTTTTGTAATTGCACTATTTTTCCTTTGATTTAAGCGTATTCCAACAAACTGACATTCATTGAGTTGCAAGAAGTAATGTTATGTGTTATAATATTACCGAAATAAGACGAACCTAAAACGGTAGGCGGTTAAGTTCGACCCTCGAAAGGGGGCGTTGCCGATGGAGCAAACGGTTTTTATCATACTTGTTTTGATATTTGCCACAGGCTACATATTGAGCATAAAAAAGAAATAAACCGCCCAAGCTACCAACTTTGCGGTTTATTCCTATAAACTTATAAGTCGAGGGCTAACCGTCTATCGGCTCGCCTTATTTCACTTTTATTATATCACAATAATATAATATGTCAAGTATTTATTCCGCCAGACCCTCTGAAATACCCATCATAATAATTCCGAGGAAGACGGTGCATATTATAAGGTAATGCTTAGCGCGAAGCTTTTCCTTTAAGAAAATGCGGGAAAGTATCACCGAGAAAACACAGTAAGCCGAAATCATCGGCGCGGCGACGGTCGGGTTGTCTCCTATCGCGTAAATATACGCGAACTGTCCCGCGGTCTCACAGCAGGCGCCCAGCCACTTAGGTGTATCCCATTTGCGGTCGGGCTTTTCCCTCTTTATTACATATATATATATGAATGCGATTACCGCGAGAATAAAAAAGGTATATTCGTAGGCGATATTTGCGGAGTCTTCGTTAACATAGCCCTTGTCGAGCAGCAGCGCGTCGGCAAAGGTGCCCATTCCGTCAAGCAGGCAATAGAAAATCGGGAAAAACACCGCGATAAAACCGCTTTTAAACTTCTTGTTTTCTGGTCTGCTTGCAAGCTCGTGCGCTTCATCGTCATATTTTTTCTCAACGAAAGCAAGTCCCACAACTCCGACGCAGACGAGCACAATTCCTATCCAGCTAAGCACATCGGGCATTTGGCGTAAAAATATAAGACAAAGGATACAGGCGACCGCGCCCGAGGAGTTGCAAATCGGCGAGGAAACCGACAGCATTATGTAACGCAGTCCGACATAGCCTAAAATCATCGAGGAAACATAGAAGATTATCGCAGGCGAGTATTTGATAAAATCAATCGGGTAAAACTCGGTGCCCGTGAGCAGCTCAAAGGTTGCATGAAGTCCCATAACCGTACCCACGGCGATAACGATTTTCCAATGACTGTATTTATCGGTCGGCTTTGAACCCATTTTTGAAAACAGGTCGGAGCCGCCCCAGAACATAATTGTAACTAATGATAAAATAAACCACATAATGATACTCCTTTTAATTGCTAATTATAAATTAACGATTAAAATCGGAGGCGGTCTGCGCCTAAAATGGCGGCTGGGAACTATTTTTTTCAGCCTTTTTGTCATACAATTATTCTGCTAATCTGTGGGCAAATTCGGAAAGCTCGTCATCGCTTAGAAACTCTATTGTAATAGCTCCCCTGCCTTTTCCGTTTGAGGTTATACTTACCTTGCGGTGCAGTTCGTTTTTGAGCGACAGCTCAACCTCGCTGTAAAAGGTTGGCTTTTGCTGCTTTTCGGCGGTTTTTGCAGTTTTAGCCTTTTTCGCCGCCGCAGACATTTTTTCAAGCTCCCGCACCGAGGCTCCGTCCGCCGCCGCAAGGAGCATTTTGCCGCGCGTTTCCTCGTCCTCGCAGGAAAGCAGAGCCCTTGCGTGTCCCGCCGTTATTGTCCCTCGGCGGAGCGCCTCTAATTCGGTATCGTTAAGGGAAAGCAGGCGCAGGGCGTTTGTAACCGCGCTCCGCGATTTGCCCATTTGCTTTGCAACCTCGTCCTGAGTAAGCCCGTAGCCGTCAATTAACGAGCGGTAGCCGAGAGCTTCTTCGACCGCGTTTAAATCCTCGCGCTGGAGGTTTTCTATAAGCGCGATTTCCATTAAGGTTTGCTCGTCCGCGTCCTTTATGATAACAGGGACTTCGTTTAATCCCGCAAGACGGCATGCTCGCCAACGGCGTTCACCTGCAATTATGCTATATCTTCCGTCAACCGTAGGTTTGACCACAATAGGTTGTATAAGTCCGTGTTGTGCGATACTGTCCGCGAGCTCGGAAAGTGCCTTTTCGTCGAAGTCCTTTCTCGGTTGGCCGCGGTTAGGCTCAATATCGTTTATGTTTATTGAGACCGTGCCGCCCGCATCCGCCGCATTTTCGTCAAAAAGAGAGTCGAGACCTCTGCCTAGACCGCCTTTTTTTGCCGCCATATCACATTCTCCTGTTCTTCTTTAAAAATTCCTTTGCGAGGTCGGTGTACGCCTCGCTACCCTTTGAGCGCTTGTCGTAATACTGTATGGGCATACCGTAGCTCGGCGCTTCGGAAAGTCTGACAGCCCGCGGGATTACCGTTTTATAAAGCTTATTTGCAAAATACTTTTTAATTTCCGCTACAACCTGACCCGTCAGATTAAGCCGTCCGTCATACATAGTAAGGACTATTCCTTCGATTTCAAGGGTCGGATTGTAAAGCCTTTTGACCTGCCTTACCGAAGCCATAAGCTGTGAAAGCCCCTCAAGCGCGAAATATTCACATTGAATCGGCACTAAAACCGTGTCGCTCGCATTAAGGGCGTTTATAGTAATCAGTCCCAGTGACGGCGGGCAGTCTATAAATATGTAATCGTATTTTTCCCGCGCCGCTGCAAGCGCCATTTTGAGCTGTGCCTCGCGGTGCTCTATCTCTATCAAATCGACCTCCGCCGCCGCCAAATCCATTGAGGACGGAACAATATCTACATTTTTAAACTCGGTTTTTACAACCGCGTTTTCGAACTTACCTGTGCCTATAAGCAATTCATAAGAGGTGATTTTTGTCTGTTTTTTATTTATTCCGAAGCCGCTTGTAGAATTTCCTTGGGGGTCTGCGTCAACAAGCAAAACCCTTTTACCCGCAAGACCAACGCCCGCCGCTAAATTTACCGCGGTTGTGGTCTTTCCGACTCCTCCCTTTTGATTGACTATGGCAATTATCTTGCCCACTGTCAAGCCTCCTTTTTTCGGCTTATTGTTTCACGTGAAACATCGCTTTTGGTGATACCTCAATATTATACCAGTTAGCAGGTAAAAAGTAAATAGCGGATTGTGTATTGTAATAAAAATCAGCGGGACGATGCCCGCACCATCCCGCTGATCCTTTAATAATTCCGAATTCCGCATTACGAATTACGAATTAATTAAGTCTTGTCTCCCGGCTTAAATATCAACGACATCAAATACCCCGATACCACCGCTGTGGCTATTCCCGCTGCGGTTGCGGTAAAACCGCCCGACAGCACGCCCATAAAGCCGTACTCCTTTACCGCCTCCTTAACTCCCATTGCAAGACTGTAGCCGAAGCCCGTGAGCGGAACGGTTGCACCCGCACCCGCGAATTTTACTATCGGGTCATAAACTCCTATGGCGGTTAAAATAACTCCCGCGACCACATATGAAACCAGTATGCGTGCGGGAGTAAGCTTGGTGTAATCAATCAAAATCTGACCGACAAGGCAGATAAACCCGCCCACCAAAAATGCGTAAAAACAGTTTAAAAACATTTCCATACGAAAAACCTCTCTAAGCTTCGCTTATGTTTCACGTGAAACATTATTTTTATATAGTGTTTTCCGTAAATGCAAAATTATACCTCAACGCCGTAACATTCTGCGATACTATTTTTGACCTCATCATAATTTAGGTGTCTTACCTTTATGCTGTCGGCGCTTTCGGAGCATACGCTCACGACAACCTTGCAGGTTTTCCGCGGAATATCGGGAATGTTGCGGATAAGCTTTATCTGCCCCACGTTCTCCCGCGGGCAGTACAGCTCGCAGGTGTTAAAGCCCTTTATTGTCTGTGCAAAAATGTTTTTGCCCATTTTGAGCTTGCCAAAGCGGAATTCAAAAATGCAGAGATAGGCGTAATACATTATCATACAGCAGGCAACTACCGTTAAAAACAGTATCAGGCGGCTGAAGCTTTTAAAAACAAGCGATAAAACGGGTGAAACGATTATGGTAATGATAAAATACAAGGTGGGAAAATATAAAAACCGCCTTTTTGTACGGTTATCGCGCTTTGCGTGTAAGAGCCTGCCGTCGGGAGCCAAAAAAGGAAAGTATATTGAAAACTGACGTTTGATCTCACCGCGTCTTCCCGAGGGTACAATAACCGCCGACTCGCTTTTTGAGTTGCCGTACCCGCCAACGCTCACCTTCATGGCATACCGCTTGAAAAGCCGCATAAGCGGGGTTTGGTCAATGATAACGTCTTTGACCGATTTTTTCTTAAAAGAGGTGCGGCTGCGTACAAAAAAGCCCGAGCGCACCTCTAAGTTATCTTCTTCAAGAAAAAGTTTAAAATTAATATATTTAAAGAGCGAGTAAAAAAACGACACCGCGTAGGCGAGCAGAAAAATCAGGGTGATAGTGTTCACAATCGGCGGAAAATAAGTTTTAACCTGTCCCGATACATTATTGATCTCATCAAACAGCATTTTGTCAAGAGCCAAACCCAAAAGCTTTCCCGTCTTATTTATGATAGGAACGCCGATAATCATTCCCGTAACAGCCGAAGATGTGGTCGCCGCCATAACCGCGACCTTGAAGACCGAAAATTTCACCGCCTTGGGATTTTTTTCTCCGAAAAGACAGCGGGAAACCTCCTTGCTGTCCTTCAGGCTTAGCTTGAATTCAAAATCAGCCGAGCCCTTGGGTCCTGCTTCGGTATTAATGCGGTAGGTCACGGCTTTAAATACCGCCTCAATCGGATTTTGCTCGGTCTGTACCGAGGAAAGCTTTGAAATGCTTATAACTGATTCAGACCTTAAAATAATGCCCATTTTAATTGTGACGGTACTTTTTCCGCAAATAAGCCTGAACGAGGCGCATCGGAGCGCGGCAAGGAGGGTTATAGCCGCAAAGGCGATAAGCTCAAGGGTTAAAACGCCCGTCACCTCGCCCTTGATAAAGTACTGAAGTACGCCCTTTATTACCGGAAAAATTAATACAAACAAAAACGGCTTAATGAGACCTACAATCATCAGGGGGTGTGCGTGAAATTCCTTTTTCAAGCTTCACCCTCCTTTGTAAGAAAATCAATAAAACAATTGACGTCAGAGGCGTCGAACTCGGGTATTATAATTCTGCTCCGAGCCGCCTTTAGAGTAAGCGACGCAAGTCCCATTCTTTTTGCAAGCGGTGTCGCAAAGCTTTGAGCGTAGACAAGGCGGGAAAAGGGCATAATGTGGGTGGTTTTTATAAAAACCCCACGGTTAATTACTATAGCGCCCTTTGGGAAAAGGATTTCATAGCTTTTAAAATAGCGTGGAAGATACCAAAAAAGCAAAACCGCAAGCAGGGCGGTCAAAACCGCCGCGGCAAGAAAGAGCCAGCCGGTAAGAAAGGAAAAGCCGCAAAGCACAATAATGAGAATGAATCCCGCACCGCCGATTCTTGTCTGCCATAAAAATGCCGTTCTTTTCGGCAGTGAATTTTCCTTCAATGCCAGCCCTCCTTTGGTTTACATAATACTATAATTTTTCCTTTACCGCCGACCAGTATTCCTTGCATTTTTGCTCAATTTTATTTGTTCCAAAGCGGTAATATTGCTTATCCTTAATTTCATCAGGCAAATATTGTTGGTTTACATAATGATTTGGATAATCGTGCGGATATTTATAATGCTGACCCTTTATTTCGGCGTCCTCTCCGTCAAAATGCTTATTTTGCAGGTGCCTTGGAATATCGCCGCCGATTCCCCTTTCAATATCCGCCATGGCCGCATTTATCGCGTCATGGGCGGAGTTTGATTTCGGAGCGGTCGCGACCAGAATAACCGCGTCGGCAAGAGGAAGTCTCGCCTCGGGCAGCCCTACCTCCCTCGCGGCGTCGACCGCCGCTTTTACTATCGGAATAATCTGGGGATATGCAAGCCCCACGTCCTCGCAGGCACAGACTAAAAGACGCCTGCAGGCGCTCGGCAGGTCGCCCGCCGCTAAAAGCCGCCCTAAATAGTAAACCGCCGCGTCCGGGTCAGAGCCGCGCATAGATTTTTGGTATGCCGAGATAATGTCGTAATGCTCATCGCCCTCGCGATCATAGCGGACGGCGTTAGCCGCTAAAATTTCCTCTGCAGTCTCATCTTTTATTATTATACTGTCATCGGTTTCACTTGTCAGCACGCATAATTCAAGCATATTTAGCGCTCTGCGGACATCCCCCGCGGCGGCGCGACAAAGCTTTATAAGGCTTTCATCCGAAATTTCAATTTCCTTGCTCTTTTCCTCGCTATAGACTCCGATTGCGCGGTTGACTGCGGTTTTAATATCCTCAGCCGACAGCGCCTTAAACTCAAAAACCGTAGAGCGGCTTAAAATAGCGTTATATACATAAAAATACGGGTTTTCGGTGGTTGAGGCGATAAGGGTGATATCACCCGTTTCAATATAAGACAGCAAAATCTGCTGTTGTTTTTTGTTAAAGTACTGAATTTCGTCAAGGTAAAGAAGAATCCCGCCCGCGGAATCAAAGCCGCCTATCGAATTAATAATTTCCTTAATATCGGCGGTCGAGGCGGTGGTGGCGTTAAGATAGCATAGCTTTTTACCGCAGTTTGCGGCGATTATATTAGCAACCGTGGTTTTTCCTACTCCTGACGGACCGTAGAAAATAAGATTCGGCACGTTACCCGAATCTATAATCTTTCTAAGCACCTTTCCCTCTGAAAGCAAATGTCGCTGTCCTGCCACGTCCTCTATTCTGTTAGGTCTCATTCTGTCCGCCAAGGGTGAATTCATATTCTCACCTACCGTAATTTTTTCCTTTACTTTATATTATATTATTTTTTCCTCTCTTTTTCAACTCATTATCCAAAAGTTTATCTCATAATATTGAATATGGGAGTGGTAGATAAAGTGAAAAAAACGGTTTTCATAAAAAACGCGCTGATTTTAACCGCGTCATCGTTAATTTTAAGGTTTGTCGGAATAATTTTTAAGGTATGGCTTGCCCAGCTTATAGGGTCGGAGGGTATAGGGCTTTATCAGCTTATTTTCAGCGTATATGTATTAGCCGCAACCTTTGCGACCTCGGGAATCTGCACAGCGGTAACCCGTCTTGTTGCCGAGGAATTAGCCCTCGGCACTAAAAAGGGGACTCTTAAAATCCTGCGGCGTTCTATCGAGCTTACACTCATAATCGCCGCCACTTCGGTTGCTGTAGTTTTTTTCGGCGCGGATTTTATAGCCGACCGTTTCTTAGGGGATATGCGAGCGGTTCCCGCCCTTAAAATTCTGCCGCTTTCGCTTCCCTTTATGGGGATAACCTCCTGTTTGCGCGGATATTTTATCGCGCGGCGTAAAGTAACGCCCAATGCAGTCTCCCAGCTTGCCGAGCAGGCGGTAAGAATAATTCTCGTCGTTGTCTTGGTTAAAAGCTTCTGTGATAAAGGTCTTGCCGCCTGCTGCGGAGCGGTGCTTTTCGGCGATACCGCGGCAGAAATTTTTTCCTGCCTAATGCTGTGGCTTGTATGGCTTAAAGACCGCAAGAAACTAAACTCTCTGACAGGTAGGGAACGCCCGCCGTTCGGTATAGTAAGGCGAATTTTACATATTTCCGTACCCATAACCTCGGGCAGATACCTTAACACCGCGCTCAGAACTGCCGAAAACATTTTAGTGCCGAAAAATCTCGCAAAATACCCTCATTCGGGAGAGCTTGCCCTCTCACAGTTCGGAATGATAAAGGGAATGGCACTGCCGATACTCTTTTTTCCCTCTACTCTGCTTAATTCGATTTCCACCCTGCTTATTCCCGAAATGTCCGAGGCGGCGGCAAAGGGCAGAAACGGGCTTGTAAAGTCGGCAACACGCAATATTTTGAAGTTGACGGCAGTTATGTCCTTTATTTTCGCGGCGGTTTTCTTTGTAGG
Source organism: uncultured Oscillospiraceae bacterium (assembly GCA_900547445.1). Lineage (GTDB taxonomy): Bacteria > Bacillota > Clostridia > Oscillospirales > Acutalibacteraceae > UBA737. Next base: position 8,038 of record URGJ01000020.1, read on the forward strand.
CGGCAGGGAAATAGGACTGCTTATTTACAAAAGCGAGGAGGTTGGCGAGCTTTTGCGCGCCCTCTCCCCGATAGTACCTCTTATGTATCTAGACAGCGTATCCGACGGCATTTTAAAGGGGCTTGACCAGCAGGCGTTCAGCTTCCGCACCGCAATTACCGACTCCACGCTCCGAATAATTTTAATTCTTATTTTTTTGCCTGTTTCGGGGCTAAGGGGCTTCATATGGATTATGTATTTTTCTAATCTGCTAACCTGTGCTCTTAATGTGGGGAGACTTATGAAGGTAAGCGGAGCAAGGCTTAAAATTTTAAATGAGGTAATTTTACCCCTCGCCGCGGCGCTGTGCATAACCCTGCTCAGCAATATGCTTCTGCGGCTTATTGCCGGAATAAGCAACCTTGTATATTTACTTCTTATTTGCTTAATTTCCCTGCCGCTGTATCTTCTTTTTATATTCCTTTTCGGAACGGTGACGGTGGATGATGTCAAGGATATTCTCAAAAGGTGAATCAGATATTAGACGGCGACGCATTACGATTTAACAAAAAGTCGGATTGATAAAAAGGGGATTCAAAAGGGGAATATCCCCTTTTGTCGTTTAGGAGGGATCGGGAACCCGATCGAAAGGGTTCCCGACGGCTCTTTCCCCCTTTTCTGTCCGCACAGAAATGGGGTGCCTGCGCGGCATGAGCGCAAACAGGCTTGTGACATTTCAGAGATTGGTCGAGGACCCCCTGTCCCTACAAATACATACAAAATTTGCCCTGTGTAATCCTTTCAAAAAACCGTCCCGTAATCCTCTACGGGGCGGTTTTCTATTCTGTTATAAGCAAAGGTTTTCAGCGCAAATTTTTGAAAAATTCCCGCAAAACCGCGGTACATTCGTCCTCGCAGATTCCTCCATAGATTCTCGGGTGGTGATTATAGGGATAATCGCAGAGATTGATAACGCTGTCAATACTCCCCGCTTTATTGTCATACGCCCCGAAAATCAGGGTTTTAATTCTTGAATTAATTATTGCGCCAGTACACATAGGGCAGGGCTCAAGGGTGACATAAAGCTCGCACCCGTCAAGCCGCCAGCTACCGAGTTTCTTGCAGGCGATATTTATCGCCTCAATCTCGGCATGGGAAAGCGCGTTTTGCTTTTCCTCCCTGCGGTTAGAGGCACGGGCAATTATCTCGCCGTCCTTTACAATCAACGCACCGACAGGCACCTCGCCGCGCTCCCCCGCGAGCCGCGCTTCCTTTATTGCTTCCGTCATAAATTTTCTATCCATTATTTATCCTCTTAATTCAAAATAACGGCGGGAGCAAGCCCCCGCCCTACTTTTATTTCTGATTATTATTATATAAGTAATTAAAATGTTCTCTCGGGTCGAAAACCGGCTGTTTGTTCCTTAAGACAAAGAGGAAAATCGGACCTAAAAAGCTGAATAATATTGAAAGCACAAAATAAACGGTGGCGTTATTATAGTCAAAAGCGGTAAAAATTCTCCAAAGCGCAACATAATAAATTACCACATAAGCAATCAATACACCGATAAGTACAAAACAGCATGCAAGCATAGCAACCATCGGCACAACAATTGAAGCATTTAATTCAGAATCGTTGTATGAGGTCGCAAGTACAGAAATCATACTGATTACAAAAGCCATCGTTGCAATTGAAAAAATCAAGGTTAAAATTTCAAATGCAAGCAACAGCCCGCCGAACTTAGCAGAACGCTTACCGTCCTTTTTAACATACCTTTCGGCAATTTTTCCGAAAAGAAACGTGTTTGCAAAGGGAACAAAGCCTCGCCAAGGTCTCGAAAAGCCCGAACTTTTCGCCATTCCGTAAAGACCGACTGCTTCGAGCAGATACATTGCAAGCGCGATTATGACGATAAAGGCAAAATAAATAAACATAATCGACGCAAAGACCATAAGGTCGCCCTCGGTAAAACCCGCTTCTTCAAAAATTTGACCGATAATACCTGAATTTATCATAATAAACAACCCCTTTTAAAAATAGAGTAAGGACTCCAAAACACACAAAACCGTAAAAATTATTATTGCGGGAGAGGTAAAAAACCACTTGATTTTTTCTTTTAAGCTGCTTTCGGTTTCGCTTTTTATGAATTTAAAGCAATCCTCCCCCGAAACCGAAACCGCGCCGATTACCCCAGCAATTAATGCTACCATTAAATAGAGGGAATAAATAAGATTCTGCGAATTCTGCGAGAGTCCCTCTAATAAATATTCAAACGCCACCGAAATAAAATTATTCGCCGCGTGAACCGCGATTGCTATCCAAAGCGATTCGGTTTTAACAACAATATATCCGAGCGCCAGCCCCACCATAAATGCAAAGGGCATTTGGTCAAAATTTCCGTGCATAAGTCCGAAGAGTATTGCCGAAACAAGGACCGCAAAGCCGTCCCCGTATTTGCGTAAAATTCCCAAAACAAGCCCTCTGCAGGCGAATTCCTCCACAAGCGGCGGCACTACTGCGGTCGCGAGCAGGGAAAGCAAAAAGCCGAAAAACCCGCTCGGATTATCGCCGTAATCCACATTATAATTTATACCAATGCTCTTAAAAAAATAACCACAGTAGGAATTAGCGATATTTGCAAAAGCGCAGACCGAAAGTCCAATAAAAAACATCGCGGTCTTATTGCCGATTGGCTTTTTAAGAGGAACTAAATCGCTTATGCGCTGATTGTTAGCCCTGAAAATTAAGACAAAGGGAACTGTGAACATAAGGGTTGAGAGCAGAATCTGCAAAACCTGCATAACCGCGGGATCCGAAATAATTTGCTGTGCTTTTTGCACAGTAAATCCAAGCGCCCTCATTACAAATAAATATGCAGTCGCCCAAAAAACCGTTATTCCCGTAAGCAAAAGCAGAGAAATTCCTACTATAAGGGCGCATTTTTTTACGCCCTTTTTTTCCTCGTAGGTTTTCGGCGTATAGCCGTAGGGTATATAGGTGACATACCTCGGAGACGGCGCACTGCTGACTCCCGGGCTTTCATACTGCGGAGAGCCGCTAAAGGTTTCGTTATTTAAATCTTGGTCGTTCATGAATAGATTTCTTCCCTTTCAACTGCTTTTTCTCTCCGCTACCCTTATTCCTCTGTGTTTTCATTGCTTTCTTCGGTTTCCTCAGGCGAATTGTCCTCCGCAATTCCCGCGTCCGCCTCGGGAGCGTCGGGAAGAGAGGTTTCCTCATCCTCGCTGTGCTCGGTCACCGCAACCGAGAGCACCTTTTCGCCCTCGCCCACGCGCATTACGCGAACGCCCTTAGCGGGACGGGCAAAGGTGGAAATATCTCCGCTGAAAATGCGGATTAAAATGCCGTTTGAGGCTATCATAATAATATCGTCTTGGTCGTTAACCTCAAGCACTGCCGCAACATCGCCATATTTATCGACGCGGTAGTTCATAAGACCCTTGCCTCCGCGGGACTGCAGGCGGTAATCGCTTATCGGGCTTACTCTGCCGTAGCCTGTTTCGGTAATGGTGAGAAGTCTTGTGTTCTCATCGGTTACCTCCATTGCCACAACCTCGTCGTCCTCGCGTATGGTTATCGCCTTAACTCCTCTTGCGCCTCGTCCCATGGCGCGGACTCCGTTTTCGTTAAACTGAATAGCCATACCTTTCTTTGTGGCGATAAGCAGATTATCGTTTCCGTCTGTCATCTTAACAAAGGTCAGCTCATCGTCCTCGTCAATAGAAATCGCGATAATTCCGCTCCTTCTTGTGTTGCGGAATTCCGAAAGCCTTGTGCGCTTGATAATGCCCTTCTTTGTCACCATTGTTATAAAGTGTTCCTCGTCAAGCTCGGAGGCTGGCAGTATAATCGTGATTTTTTCCTCCGGCATAAGGGGGAGAATATTGACTATATTCATACCCTTAGCCGTGCGGCTTCCCTCGGGAATTTCGTACGCCTTTATGCGGTACATTCTGCCGAGGTTTGAGAATAGCATTATATAATCGTGTGACGAGCAGACAAACATATTCTCGACCGCGTCGTCTTCTCTTGTAGTCATACCTGTAATGCCCCTGCCGCCGCGGTGCTGAACATTGTAGGTATCGGCGGGAAGACGTTTAATAAAGCCGTTATATGTCTTTGTAAGCACGCATTGTTCCTCGGGGATAAGGTCTTCAATATCAACCTCGCCCGCAACGTCGGTAATCTCGGTACGGCGGTCGTCTGAGAATTTATCGCGAAGATTTAGCGCCTCTGTCTTAATTATATCGAGAATTCGAGCGTGACTTGCAAGAATTTCCTCACATTCCTTAATAAAGTCCAGCTTTTCCTGCAATTCATCAAGGATTTTCTGCTTCTCAAGACCCGATAGCTTACCTAACTGCATCTGTACGATAGCCGTGGTCTGAATATCGTCAAGCCCGAAACGCTCGGTCAAAGCCGCCTTGCTTTCGGGTATAGTCTTGCTCGCGCGGATTATTTTAATAACCTCGTCTATAAAGTCAAGCGCTACCTTTAAACCCTCTAAAATGTGGGCGCGCTCCTCTGCCTTACGCTTGTCAAACAAGGTGCGGCGGCGGATAATTTCACACTGGAAGTCAATGCAGTTCTGGAGCATTTCCTTGAGTGTCAGTATCTGCGGCTTGCCGTTTACGATTGCAAGTAATATAGCGCCGATTGTGGTCTGCAAAGCGGTGTTTTTGTAAAGCTTGTTAAGTACAACCTGGGGGTTTGCGTCCTTCTTAAGGTCGACAATTATTCTTATACCGCCGTCGCGCTTGGAGGAATAGTCCACAACGTCATCAATTCCCTCAATCCGCTTGTCCGCGGCAAGGTCGTAAATACTCTTAACAAGGTCTTTTTTCCTTATTTTGTAGGGGATTTCGGTTATAACAATGCGGTATTTGCCGTTTTTGGTTTCTTCAATTTCCGCTTTGCCGCGAAGGGTAATTTTACCCCTTCCCGTAGCGTATGCCGCTCTGATTCCCGAACGGCCCATAATTGTTCCGCCTGTCGGGAAATCGGGTCCCTTTATATACTGGCAGATTTCCTGCAAATCGGCGTCAGGATTATCAATAAGACAGCACATACCATCGATAACCTCCCCTAAATTGTGGGGCGGGATTTCGGTAGCCATACCTACGGCGATACCCGATGAGCCGTTTACCAAAAGCTGAGGAAAGCGAACGGGCAGTACCTCAGGCTCGGTCAGGCGGTTGTCGTAGTTCGGCACCATATTGACGGTCTCTTTTTCAATATCGTCAAGCATATGGAGGGAGAGTCTGTTCATTCTCGACTCTGTATACCTGTATGCGGCGGCGGGATAGCCGTCAATATTACCGAAGTTTCCGTGACCGTCTATAAGGGGATAACGCAAAGAAAAATCCTGCGCCATACGCACCATAGCGTCATAAACGCTGGCGTCGCCGTGGGGGTGGTAGGAGCCCAGCACCGAACCTACGGTGTCCGCGCACTTGCGGTACGCCTTGTCGGGAGTAAGTCCGTTTTTATACATTGTGTAAAGTATTCTTCTGTGAACGGGTTTTAAGCCATCCCTGACATCGGGGATAGCGCGTCCCACCAGCACCGACATTGAATACTGGAGCATACTGTTTTTAACCTCATCGACAATCTCGACGGGTACTATTTTGGTCTCCTCGTCGCTCGGCCAGTATACATTTTCTTGTTTAGCCATAACTTTCTACCTCTTAAATATCAAGATCGGTTGCGAATACCGCATTTTCTTCAATGAATTTTCTGCGCGGCTCAACCTCTTCGCCCATTAACATTGTAAAGGTCCTGTCGGCAAGCTCTGCGTCCGACATACTAACCTTAAGCATTGTTCTGTGTTCGGGGTCAAGGGTGGTTTCCCAAAGCTGTTCCGGGTTCATCTCACCAAGACCCTTATACCGCTGAACGTCAGGCTCGCCGCCGAGTTCCGCAACATATCTGTCCTTTTCCTCGTCTGTAAAGGCGTCGAAGTATCTCTTGCCCTTTGCGACCCTGTAAAGCGGGGGCTGAGCTAAATAAACGTGACCGGTCTCGATAAGCTCGGGCATATAGCGGAAGAAAAATGTTAAAAGCAGGGTTCTGATATGCGAGCCGTCGACATCGGCATCCGCCATAATAACAACCTTATCGTAGCGGAGCTTGTTTATGTCGAAATTCTCGGCAATTCCCGTGCCTAAAGCCACTATTACGGGGGTCAGCTTATCGTTGCCGTAAACCTTATCCACCCTTGCCTTTTCGACGTTTAACATTTTACCCCAAAGCGGAAGTATCGCCTGATAGGTACTGTTTCTGCCCTCTACTGCCGAGCCGCCTGCGGAATCTCCCTCGACTATGAATATTTCGGTCTTGGTCGGGTCGTCCGAGATGCAGTCGGTCAGCTTTTCGGGCATTCTGGTTTTACCGCCTATGCCCGATTTATTGCGCTGTAATTCTCTTGCTTTCTGCGCCGCCTCTCTGGCGTTTGAGGAGGCTATCGACTTATCAAGAATTATCTTAGCCTCTGTGGGGTGGTCTTCAAGATAATTCATCATTTTTTCGGCTACGATGTTATTTACAAGCGTGCCTATTGAGGTATTACCCAGTTTTGCCTTGGTCTGGGATTCAAACTGCGCGTCGGTAAGCTTTACGCTTACAACCGCCACAAGACCCTCGTTAATATCCTCGCTCTTAAGATTATTATCGTTATCCTTTAAAATTTTAAAGGTACGCGCATATTTATTGATAACTCTGGCAAGACTCGTTTTGAAGGCGCTTTCGTGAGTACCGCCGTCTACCGTGTGAATTGTGTTCGCAAAGGACATAATTTTGGTATCGTACCCTGTGCTCCACAAAAGCGCGATTTCTGCCGTAGAGTCGCCCGAAATGCCGTTTAAATAAATAACGTTTTCGTTAAGTCTGTCCTTTTTGCTTTTTTCGAGCAGATATTCAACATAGGATTTAATACCGCCCTCAAAGCACAAATCTTCCTCTCGGCCCTCAATATCCGCGTCCGAGCGTTTGTCAATCAGTACTATTCTTATTCCCGCGTTTAGGAAAGCCTGCTCGCGGAGCCTGTTTAAAAGAATATCAAAATCGTAGCGGGTTGTATCGGTAAAAATGGTCGGATCAGGCTTAAAGGTAACCTTTGTACCCGTTTTATCGGTATCGCCTATAACCTTTAGATCGGTTTTAATATTACCCTTTTCGTATCTCTGGAGATAGACGTGGCTGCCGTCGCTTATCTCTACCTCGAGCCATTCGGAAAGCGCGTTTACAACCGAAGCTCCCACGCCGTGAAGACCGCCCGAAACCTTATAGCCGCTGCCGCCGAACTTACCGCCCGCGTGAAGAATGGTAAATACCACGCTTACGGTCGGTATACCCTTTTGCGGGTGAATACCGACAGGTATTCCGCGGCCGTTATCGGTAACCCTTATAACTCCGTCATCAAGAATTTCAACCAAAATCTTGTCACAGTAGCCTGCCAGCGCCTCATCAATAGAGTTATCCACTATTTCATAAACAAGGTGGTGCAGACCCCTCTCGCCTGTAGAGCCGATATACATACCGGGTCTTTTTCTTACGGCTTCAAGTCCCTCTAACACCTGTATGGAATTTTCGTCATAATTTTCCGTTACAGCCGCCGTTTCTTTACTCATCTTATCAATTCCTTTCGTCGAGAGGCTCGACACCCAGACGCGTAATTAAATTTCTTCTAATTATTAGTCTTGCCTCTCGCGTTTTAAGTTTTTTTAGCCCAAAAAATTTGACCTTTTAAATAATGTTAACGAAGCCAACTGTGATATATAAACCCTCTGCTTTTCGCCCTTTTTCTTACACACCGCAAAAGATTTAGGCAGTTCATAGGAGACGGTTATAACCTCGCCCCTTTTTTCCGCGCCGTTTAGAAATTTGCGGGTATGCTTTGATACTGTCGAGCTTTCAAGGTCAAAAATACCTATAACCTCATTTGCTCTTACCACTGTGCCCTGTCCCAAATGAATATACACTAAACAATCTGTCCGTTTCTCATCTCGAATATTTTTCCGCTTTTAAGTCTTTCCACATTTGACGGGTCGCAACAAGTTATAAAGGACTGTATTCCCTTTATGTGGTTTAAAATGTAGTTCTGCCGCTCGGGGTCAAGCTCGCTCATAACGTCGTCCAAAAGAAATACGGGGTATTCGCCGCTTATTTTGTTTATTACCTCCGCCTCCGAAAGCTTTAAGGCTAACGCGACGCTCCGTTTTTGACCCTGAGACCCGAAGCATCTTACCGAAATACCGTTTATTTTAAATTCGATATCATCCCTGTGCGGACCTATTGAGGTTGTACCCGTGAACATATCGGTTTTTCTTGACTCTAAAAGCGCCTGCCTTAAATTTTTATTTTCTGCAGAAAAAATATATTCTGTTTCAAGCCTTTCTCTTCCCGAGGAAAGTCCGTCATAAACCCTCGGCAAAAACTCGCCCAGTCTGTTTATATATTTTTTCCTTATTTCGGTAATTTTAGCTCCGTTTGCGGCAATTTCATCTTCAAAAACGTCCAACATAACAGAAAGCGTCCCGTCATATCTGTAATCCTTTATTATACTGTTTCTCTGCGTCACCGCTCGCATATAGTTTCTGAGCGCGGCAATATAAGAGGGGTAAAGCTGACCTATCGCAATATCAATAAACCTTCTTCTTGCCGCGGGTCCGTCTTTGACAAGCCCTAAATCGTTAGGCGAAAAGACCGTGGCGTTAAATTTTCCCGCCATTTGCGAGGGGGATTTAAGTCTGTTATTGTTAAAAAACGCGGTTCTGTGCTCTTTTATCTCAATTTCCGCTTCGTTTTCTATGCCGTCTGCCGTAAAATTTAAATTCAAATTTGCTTTTTCCTTGCCGAATTTTAAAAAAGCGGAATCCTTAGCCCCCCTGAAGCTCTTAATTCCCGTAAACAGCCATATTCCCTCTAAAAGATTTGTTTTTCCCTGCGCGTTTTCGCCGCATATTACGTTCATTTCGTCAAAGGAATTGATTTCAATTTTTTCAAGGTTTCTAAAATTTCGGCAGGAAAAGCTTAAAATTCTCATTCTATTATGAATCCGTTTCCGTCAAATTCGGCCCTGTCGCCCCTTACGAGCTTTTTTCCCCGAGCAAGGCAAATCTCGCCGTTTACCTTAACCTCGCCGTTTTGAATTACGGTTTTGGCGTGGCCGCCGGTTGAAACAAGACCGGCGAGCTTCATCGCGCTGTCAAGCCTTATAAAATCTTCCCTTATTGAAAGCCTTTTATATTCCATTATCTTAACCTCATAGGCATTATCATGTATTTAAAATCATCGCCCTCCAAAGGCTCAATAAGCACTCCGTTATTCGGTCCGTTAAAAAGAATCTGTACCTGCTCGGTCTCTGCGGCTTTCAGGGCTTCGAGCAGATAGCGGCTGTTAAGACCGATTTCAAAGCTGTCTCCCTCAACCTTGGTGTTAAAGGTTTCGGTCGCTCTTCCCATAGAGGTAGCGCAGGTGAAAACAACGTTAAGCTCGTTAAAATAACAGCGCACGGGGGTTGAAAAGGACTCGCTTATCAAGAGCGATACGCGCTCTACCGTATTTATAAGCTCCCTTGTGTTTACCACAACCCTCTGCATATGTTCGGCGGGAATTGTTTTTTGGTAATTTACAAATTCACCCTCTAAAAGGCGGGAAATAAAGTCGTAGCCGTTTATATTGAAGCTTATTAGCCTTTCACCAACGCTTATCTGGACTTTTTCGGTTTCTTCATCTATAAGCTTTACCGCTTCCCCGATTGCTCTTCCTGATATTATAAAGGAAAAATTATCCGAAATGTCAACCTTATGCTTTCTTATTGCTAAACGGTAGCCGTCAATCGCAACAAACTGCATGATCCCTTCGTTGATAGTTACATTTATTCCTGTAAGAATGGGCTTTGCCCCCTCGTTCTGGGCGGTGGCAAAAAATGTACCTTTAACCATTTCGGAAATAACTGTTCCGTCGATTATTATGGTTTTTCCGTTGCCTACGGTCGGCATTTCGGGAAAGTCCTCCGCCGCCATACCCATAATATCAAAGGTTGCCTCTCCGCATTTTATATGGCAGTTAAGGCGGGAATCCGAAGAAATTTCAACCTGAAGACCGTTCATTCTTCTCAAAATATCGGCAAGAAGCCGTGCGTTTATAACAATATCTCCCGCTTCATCGCACTTTGCGTAGATTTCCTTTTTCATTCCCATTTCAAGATTATAGGAAATAAGGGTTACCTTTTCCTGTTCTGCCGAAATAAGTATACCCTCGAGCACAGGCATAGAGGTTTTAGCTCCGACAACCCTTTGAAGCTTTGATACCGCGTCGAGCAGCTTTTGGCGTTCAACAGAAAAAATCATATTTTTTCCTCCTAACAAAAGATAAAAATAACAGTAATAATAAGGGGTGTTAAAACGGTGGAAAAGCCTTTTTTTGTCTTTATTTAAAGGTTTTTTGCGGTTAAAACAAAAAAGGATAATTATTTAAAAATATCTGTTTAAAAAAGTTTTTAACCTTCCATTTAATAAGTTTTAGGTTAATTAAGGTGGATAATGTTGAAAAAGGGTTAATATTCGTAGACGTCGCTTGTCAGATTTTTAATAATGTCGTCTACGAGTTCTTTCTCATACGGCTTGTCCTTTAAAAAATTTTCTATGCGGTTTACATTGTAAAGAACGGTCGTATGATCCTTTCCGAAGCTTTCGCCGATGGCCTTGTAGGAAAGATTTGTTGTTTCCCTTGCAATATACATTGCAACCTGTCTGGCAAGGGCTAAAGCGGAGGTGCGGCGGTTGGAAAGAATATCGCTCTCCGAAACATTATAGGTTTTTGCAACCTCGGCTATGATTTTTTCAATTTTTATGGGTTCGGGGCGGGTATCGTTTATAATGTCCCTTATAAAGCCCTGAACTACCGCAAGAGTGGGTATTTTGTTTTGAATAGAAACATACGCCTCGATTTTTTTTACTACCCCCTCAAGCTGGCGGGTGTTGGATTTTATATGCTCCGCAATGTAAAAAACAAGGTTTTCATCGATATAAAGATGAAGCTTTTCGGCCTTTTTCTGAATAATTCCGACACGCGTTTCAAAATCGGGCAGGGAAATATCCGCAAAAAGTCCGCTTTCAAAACGGGAGCGGATACGGTCGTCAAGGGTTTTAATCTCTCTCGGCGGGCGGTCAAGAGTTACCACAATCTGCTTGTTGTTCTGATAAAGGGTATTAAAGGTATTAAAAAATTCCTCCTGGGTTTGCTCCTTGCCCGCGATAAAATGAATATCGTCTATTAAAAGCACGTCGACGCTGCGGTATTTATTTCTGAAATCGTCTATGGTACCGAGACCCAATTTACCGTCCTGCAAAGCCTTTATAAGCTGATTTGTAAAATCCTCGCCGCGGGTGTATTCGATTTTTTTGAAGGGAAAATTCTTCTTAATCTGATTCTTTATTGCGAGCATAAGATGAGTTTTTCCCACTCCCGACGGACCGTAAATAACCAGAGGATTGTAGGTTATATTGCTGTTGTTTGCAACCGCTAAAGAGGCGGCGTGGGCAAAACGGTTTGTAGCCCCTACAACAAAGTTTGAAAAGGTAAAAAAGTCTTCAAAGGTAAGCCCGTCGCTGAACTGCTCCGCCTTTATTATTTTTTCCTCATCGTCCTCAAAGATAATTTTTACGTCGATTTCAATACCCATAACCTTTTTTATGGCGCTTTTCAAAAGCTCGGTGTAATTCTGTTCGACTACGCCGCGCATATACTCGTTATTTATTGAGAGAATAAATACTCCGGCGTCGAGAGAAACAGGCTTAAGGTTTTTCAGAAAGCAGTCGAAAGCCACTTCGGAAATAGTTTTTTTACATTCCTCACAAACGGCGGACCAAATGTCGTCAATTGAATTTATCGGCATTATGTAAACCACCCTTAACATACTGTAATAATCTAATTAAGTATACCACAAAATTAATTATTTTTCAACTTTTTTAAAGAGAAAAAGTGGATTATTTTTCATAAAAACGGAAAGTATATAAAAAAGAAGGGATGTGGTTAAAACGGCGGTAAGAACCGACCTTGCGCTGGAATTAAGCGGCGGGGAAAAAGATATTGTAAAAGGCGTTGAAAAAAGCTTCGAACAAAAAGGAGATATTAAAATTTCAACCGTTAAAATAGTTTCGGAGGAAGGAGAAATGGCTGTTAATCGGCCCAAAGGAAGCTATATAACGGTGGAATTCCCGCCTATTTATAAAATAAGCGATTACAGCGAACTTAAAAACGCGATTATATGCGCGCTTGAAGACCCTTTGCCGGGAAAGAAAGAAAACCTTTTGATCGCGGGGCTCGGCAATACCGAAATAACGCCCGATTCGGTAGGACCCCTTACCGCAAAGCATATTCTTGCGACAAGGCATATTTCAGGGCAGTTTGCCGAAAGCATAGGTCTAAAGGGACTTAAAAGCGTTTCGGTTATAGCTCCCGGGGTTCTCGGTCAGACGGGAATAGAGACAACCGAAATTATTAAGGGAACAGCAGATGCGGTGAAACCCGACGCTGTTATTGTAATAGACGCCCTTGCGGCAGGCAGCGCCGACAGGCTTTTTAAGACGGTACAGCTTTGCAACACGGGTATTTCACCGGGATCGGGGGTAAAAAATTCAAGGAGAGAAATAAACGAAAAGGGTCTCGGAGTACCAGTCATAGCAATCGGCGTGCCGACCGTTACCGACGCGGATACCCTTGCTTTTGAACTTACGGGAAAAGAGCCGAAAAAAAGCTCGGATATGTTTGTAACCCCGAAAGAGGTAGACCTTCTTTGCGACAGGATAAGCGAGATAATCTCATCCGCGCTTAACCGCTTTTTACAGCCCGAGATTGAGGAGGATATAATAGCTCAGCTGGTATAACCCCGCCGAACAAAGCATAAAATATTTATGTGGGAGGCGGGAAAATGCGGAAAAACTCGGGAATAGCGCGGCTTGTCTGCGTTTTTGCAATATGTATCGCGCTTATCGGTTACAACGCTTACAGCTTCTGCTTTAAGGGTAGGACCGTAAAAAACGTAATTATGCAAAATCCCGTACAGGAAGAAACCTCCTCGGAAGAAGAAAAACCGGAAAAGGAAAACGCGCAAAGCGAAGATACGCTTTCTTTGCAGGAAGAAGCGGAGAGCGCGCCCGCAAGCACCGACGGCAGCGTTAAAGGAAAGGTTATAAGCCGATATATCTCGCCCTACAGCGCAGGGCTTTCCTATAACGGGGTATATATGAAAAACAGCACCAACCTTGAAATAAACATTAAGGAGCTGTTAAGCGCGCCTTTGGACTTTAAAATAGCAAAAAACGACAGTCCGCAGGTGCTCATAGTTCATACCCACACAACAGAAACTTATATGACAGAGGACGCGGATTACTACACCTCGGCTTTTTCCTCCCGCACGCGCGACGCTCAAAAGAATATGGTAAGTGTGGGAAATATTGTAGCCGAGAAGCTAAACCAAGCGGGAATAGAGACCCTGCACGACGCAACAGAGCACGATTACCCCAATTATACGGGCAGTTATTCCCGCGCGGCAAAGACGATAAACAGCTATTTAAAAAAATATCCCACAATAAAGGTGGTGCTTGACCTCCACCGCGACGCGGTAAGCTCGGGCGATTCCGACAAGGTAAAGTTAGTAACCGAAATAAACGGCAAAAAGGCGGCGCAGGTAATGCTGGTTATGGGATCGCAGAGCGGGAGCGTTACCAATTTTCCGAAATGGAAGGAAAATTTAAAGCTGGCGGTAAGATTACAGCAGAAAATTGAAGAAAAATATCCTACCCTCGCCCGCCCTTTAAGTCTGATGCCGAAAAATTATAACGAAAGCCTTACGACAGGCTCGCTTTTAATAGAATTCGGAACCGATGTGAACACCCTTGCCGAGGCGCATTATTCCGCCGAGCTTGTAGGGGACTCGATAGCGGAGCTGCTCGGAGGTCTTACATAAAATCAAAGGAATGATTAAAATAAAAAGAAAAACAAAATTATTTTTTAAGTCGTTTTATATTTCCGCCGTTATTTCTCTCTGCCTTTTTATAGGAATTTACGGAACGGCGAAGGCATATGAAAATATGCGGCTTATAGGCTTCGGAGAATATAAAAAAGCCGTCCGATTAGACGGCAATATTTTAAGAATACTGGATTTTGAAATTGAGCTTTTTAATAAATAAATTATTGGAATCTAAAATTCAGCCCTGATTGCGCTCATGCCGCGCAGGCACCCCATTTCTGTGCGGACAGAAATGGGGGAAAGAACCGTCGGGAACCCTTTCGATCGGGTTCCCGAACCCTCCTGAACGACAAAAGGCGTTCCCCCTTTTGAATCCCCCTTATTTCCTCATAAGTTTATATTAATGCCGTAGGGCAGGGGCTTGCTCCTGCCAGAATCTAATGTCTAACATCTAACTAAATAAAGGGCTTTAAGTCCTTATCAAAAAGCATAAGGCGTTTGACCTTACAAAAAACAGGGGCGGCGTCTGTCTGCTCAAAAAAGGCGTTTAATACAAGCGAGGGGTTTAAATTTCCCTCGTTGCCTGCGGACAGCGTAAGCAAAGCTTTATCGTCCGCAAATTCAGCCCTTTTAATTTTGGGGATAATGTCAAACTCCTTTATTCTGCCCTTTTTATCCTTTTTCTGACAGATTACCGACTTCTTCGACAAAAACTCCTTTAATTTGTCATAAAGGGGAGCGTTTTCGGGGTCGAATGTGAGCTCATATTCTGCAAAGGATATATCAACCGTGGGCAAAACCGGCTCTTCGGCGCGCAAAAACTCAATCCCATCGGGCGCGGCGGCGTTAAGCCTGTCAACAGCCTCATCAAAGGAAAAATTATCGTCCGTAAGGCGAATATCCATAACCTCGTAAACCCCCTCAAACCCTAAGGAGAGGGGCACGGCGTAATTTATGTAAATATGGCGGTTAAAGCCCTCGGTGTACCAAACAGGTATACCCGATTTTCGTATAACGCGGGTCATAAGGCGGTTCATATCAAGGTGGGACACAAACTTCATTCTGCCTGTTTTGGTGTAAAAAATTCTAACGCTTTTCAAAGCAGACTCCCTCCCCATAGCAGGCGGCGCCGCAGCCCGCGCATTTTTCGCGGCAGTTGGGCGTGGTAACAGCCTTGTGCGCGCGCTCGTTTTCTAAGATTAAGAATTTTTTGGTTACCCCATAATCAAGGTGATCCCAAGGATTGACTTCGCTATACTCGCGCTTTCTGCCCGCGTAAAACTCGGGCGATAAGCCGTTTTCGCCGAAAGCCTCCGCCCAAAGCTCGGGCTTAAAGCACTCGTTCCAGCTGTCAAACTTGCAACCTTTCTTAAAAGCGGACTCTATAACAGCACCCAAACGGCGGTCGCCTCTGGCAAACGCGCCCTCTAACAGGCTGGTTGAGGAATCGTGCCAGCTAATATTAACCCGGCGGTTTTTGTTTGAATACTTGAGCACCGTCTGTCTGCGCTCAATCTCGTCCTTGCCTATCTGCGGCTCAAATTCAAACGGAGTAAAGGGCTTGGGCACAAAGGTCGAAACGCTTATGGAAACCGAGGGGGATTTGCCCTTGGGTCTCTCGGGCAGACTGTAGAAAAGGTCGATTATCCTCTGCCCTAAATCGGCAATTCCTCTTAGGTCCTCGTCGGTTTCGGTCGGCAGTCCCAACATAAAGTAAAGCTTTACCGCGGTGTAGCCGCCCTGAAAGGCGGTTTTACAGGTGCGGAAAATCTCCTCCTCGGTGACGTTTTTATTTATAACGTCGCGGAGTCTCTGGGTGCCCGCCTCGGGCGCAAAGGTAAGCCCGCTTTTTCTGACGTGGTTTATCTTGTCGAGCAGTTCTTTTGAAAAGTTATCTACACGCAATGACGGCAGGGCAAGGCTTATCTCATTAGGCTCTGTCCAACAAAGCATTTTATTAAGGAGAGGCTCAAGTTCTGTGTAATCGCTGGTGCTTAAGGAAGACAAAGAAATCTCGTCATACCCCGTGCTTTCGCAGAGTGCCTTTGCCTGACGGTTTACGGTATCGGCACTCTTTTCTCTTACGGGGCGGTAGATAAAGCCCGCCTGACAGAACCGACAGCCGCGTATACAACCTCTAAAAATCTCCTGCACGGCGCGGTCGTGGACTATCTCTATAAAGGGGACTACAAATTTATCGGGATAAAACACCTTATCCATATCCTTGATAATCCGCTTTTTAACGGTTTTAGGCGCGCCGTCCTTCGGCGTTACCGCATTTACCGTTCCGTCCGAATTATAGCTTACATCATAAAGCGAGGGAACATAAACCCCCTCAATTTTCGCGGCGGCGCGGAGAAACTCCTCCTTGCTCCCGCCCTTTGCCTTAAATTCCTTATAAAGGTCGATAACCTCTAAATCGACCTCCTCGCCCTCGCCTAAGAAAAAGAGGTCAACAAAGTCGGCAAGGGGCTCTGCATTGCAGACGCAGGGGCCGCCCGCCACAACAAGGGGAGACAAATCCTTTCTGTCCTCGCTCCTTAAAGGAACTCCCGCAAGGTCAAGCATATTAAGGACATTTGTGTATGACAGCTCATACTGCAAGGTAAAGCCGATAAAATCAAAATCCTTTATACTGTCGCGGCTCTCGAGGGCGAAAAGCGGTATATTGTTTTCCCGCATTTTTTCCTCAAAGTCAATCCACGGCGCAAATACCCGCTCGCACCAGATGTCCTCGCGGCTGTTGAACTGCGAATAGAGTATCTTCATTCCGAGATGTGACATACCAATCTCATATGTATCGGGAAAGCAGAACGCAAACCGCACATCCGCCTTTTCCTTATCCTTAATAACGCTGTTTATCTCGCCGCCCGAGTATCGACCCGGCTTTTGCACCGATAAAAGCAGTCTTTCAAATTCCTTCTCGTTCATTTTAACCCCACTGTTATTTCTTTTTCGGTTTATGTATATTTCTTATGGTTTTTTTCTGTTTTTTGGGTGCTGAGTACCGCTCCCGATTATCGGGCGCGATAAGGCAGTTGGGTCCTGTCCCTATAAGGTCAAGTCTACCCTCTTTTTTAAGGGCGGAAAGCACCAGCGCGCGGTTTTCGGGCTTAAAATACTGTAAAAGCGCCCTCTGCTCCGCCTTTTCCCGCTCGGTGCGGGGGACATAAACAGGCTCCATAGTATCAGGGTCAAGTCCCGTGTAAAACATACAGGTCGAGACCGTGCCGGGGGTCGGGTAAAAGTCCTGCACCTGCTCGGGGTGAAGCCCGTGCTTTTTAAGGAAGACCGCAAGCTCTATAGCGTCCTTTTTGGTGCTCCCCGGGTGGGAGGACATAAGGTAGGGTACTAAATACTGCTTTTTGCCCGCGCTTTCGGTAAGCTCGTAAAACCGCTTTTCAAATTTGTTGTAGACCTCGATAGGCGGCTTGCCCATTTTCTTAAGCACGCGGTTTGAGCAATGCTCCGGGGCGACCTTAAGCTGACCGCTTATATGGTGGTTTACAAGCTCCTTGAAAAACTCCTCGTTTTGGTCGGCAATAAGGTAATCAAACCTTATCCCCGAGCGGATAAAGACCTTTTTAATCTTAGGGAGAGCGCGAAGCTCCCGCAAAAGGGAGAGATAATTCTCGTGGGTAACCTTTACCGCGGGGCAAACCGAGGGGGCTAAGCACTTTTTATCGGGGCAGAGCCCTTTTTTAAGCTGACCGTCACAGGAGGGACGGCGGAAATTGGCGGTGGGGCCGCCGACATCGTGGATATAACCCTTAAAATCGGGCATTTGGGTTAACAGCTTTGCCTCTTTTATAACCGATTCGTGACTGCGTACCGAAACCTGTCTGCCCTGATGAAAGGCTATTGAGCAGAAATTACAGGCCCCGAAGCAGCCGCGGTTGTGAATAAGGGAAAACTTAACCTCTTTTATACCGGGAACTCCGCCTAAAATTTCATAGCTCGGGTGGTAGTCCCGCATAAAGGGAAGTCCGTAAACCCCGTCCATTTCTTCGGTGGTAAGAGGCGGCATCGGGGGATTTTGCACCACGATTTTGCCGCCGTGGCGCTGTATCACAGTTCTGCCCCGCACCGCGTCGTGCTCGGTCTGCTGAATTTTACAGGCTTTGGCATACAGCCGTTTACCCTTTTCGTCGGGAACGCATACAAGCTCATATGCGGCGCACTCCTGCGCGCCCGAAATAGGTGTATAATCGGCGGCGTTTACCGCGTAACAGGTGCCCAAAATATCGGTAAGCGAGGAAATATCCTCCCCCGCCGCCAGTCTGTCGGCTATTTCTACGATATGCTTTTCACCCATACCGTACATCAGCAGATCCGCTCCCGACTCGATAAGCACCGAGGGGCGTACCCTATCGTCCCAGTAGTCGTAATGGGCAAACCGCCGGAGGGAAGCCTCAAGCCCGCCTATCAGTACGGGCACATCGGGATAAAGGCTTTTAAGCTTTTTTGTGTAGACCGTAACCGCCCTGTCGGGTCTTGCCCCCGATTTTCCGCCCGCTGTATACGCATCGTCGCTTCTCCGCTTTTTAGCGGCGGTGTAGTGGGCGACCATTGAATCTATATTACCGCTGTTCACCAAAAAAGCGTATTTCGGTTTTCCGAAGCGTTTATAATCCTTATCGTTTTGGGGTTGTGGCACAATGCAGACCTTATAACCCGCATTTTCAAGCACACGGGAGATTATCGCCGTGCCGAAGCTGGGGTGGTCAACATACGCGTCCCCCGTGACTATTACAAAATCGGGCTGTTCCCAGCCGTATTCCCGCATTTCCTTTACGGTTATAGGTAAAAAAGGCATAATATCCTCCGTTTGCAAAATATAATATTAATATAACATATTTACACCGATTCTACAAGGAGTAACCGCAATGGACGAACAGGAAAATTTAAGACCTAAAGGCGGCTTTTTCGGGATAATAATCACCCAAATAACCGTCACGCTTATAATACTTCTATCGGTGCTTGCCGTAAAATATTTTTTTAAGGGTACATATTTGACCCTTAAGGAGTGGTACAGCGTTAATATCTGCGCCGAAACCGATATAAACGAGGTTTTGGACGATGAGATTTAAATTTTTCGGTACGGAATTTTATGTCTCGTTTCTGTTCGCGGCGGTTATCACGGCAATGCTCGCCTTCGACAGGACGGGCTTTATCCTCCCCCTTCTTTTCGCGGTTTTAATCCACGAACTGGGGCACCTTACCGCTATGTGGATTTTAGACTGTGCGCCCAAACGGATAAGGCTTGTCCCCGCCGCAGTCGAGATTACAACCAAGATACAAAGCGGGGGAAAATATGAAATTTTTATCGCCCTGTGCGGTCCCGCCGTAAATCTTTTGCTATTCGCAACCCTTTTTGTAAACTATCTCGCCTTCGGTAATGACAGCTATTTAACGGTAGGGCTTATTAATCTGCTTATAGGGGTTTTCAACCTCCTGCCCGTAACGGGGCTGGACGGCGGAACGGTGCTTTTTGATATTCTCTGCCGCAAAACAGAGCCTTCGCGCGCGGCGCTTATTATGCGGATAATTAATTTCTCGGTCGCTCTTGCGGCGCTTATAACGGCGGTCACACTCTGCTTTAAGGGGCAGTTTAATCTCTCGTTTTTTATCCTCGCCCTTTATCTCGCCGTAATGAGTATTATTAAAATATAGAAAGCATCTGCGCGGGGTTTTCCGCCGCTTTAACCTTGTCAAACGCTTTTACTATTATTCCGTTTTCGTCAATCAGATATGTTGTGCGGACAACCCCCATAGAAACCTTGCCGTAATTTTTCTTTTCCTGCCATACATCATACGCCTTTATCACGGCAAGCTCGGTATCCGAAAGGAGCGTGAAATTAAGTCCGAATTTTTCCTCGAATTTCTTGTGGGAGGCTACGCTGTCCTTGCTTATGCCGATTACAACTGCGCCCTTTTCGTCAAACTGCGGTTGAAGCTCCGAAAAGCCGCACGCCTGCTTGGTACAGCCGGGCGTGTTGTCCTTGGGGTAAAAATAAAGAATCACCTTTTTGCCCTTAAATTCCTCTAAGGTGTGAAGCTCCCCGTTCTGGTCGGGAAGTGTAAAGTCGGGTGCCTTTGTTCCGATTTCAAGCATATTTTATTCTCCTTTTTTTAATATAATCACCGACTGCATACCCTGCTCGGCGTGTCTGTCTTCAACCGTTTTCTTCTCATATTTCACGGTCTTACCCGCATAGGGGTCGTTGAAATAATAATTTTCTTCATCATATCCGATAAGCACAAGGTAAGCTTGCAGGGGCAAATATTATCGGTTGTCATATTCTAAACCCTCTCAAGCAATGCAACCGTCTCTACATGCGCGGTGCGGGGGAACATATCGACAGGGGTGTATTCGGTAAGCGAATAGCCCTTTTGTGAAAACAGCTTTATGTCACGCGCTAAGGTTGCGGGGTCGCAGGAGACATATACCACCCGTTCGGGGCGGAAACATTCGGCAACGGTACCTATAAGCTCAGGCGAACAGCCCTTTCTCGGCGGGTCTAAAATAACCGCGTCGGGCGAAATTCCGCGCTCGCTAAGCTCCTTTGCCGCTTTAGCCGCGTCCGCGCAGATAAACTCAGCGTTTTCTATGCCGTTTAATTTTGCGTTAAATCGAGCGTCCCCGACCGCCTCGGGTACAATTTCCGCTCCGATTATCTGTTTTGCGCGATTAGCCATTGAAAGTCCGATAGAGCCCGCGCCGCAGTAAAGGTCTAAAATCACCTTGCCGTCGGGAGCGGCGTATTCCGCCGCCCGCCCATAAAGCTTTTCGGCGGTCGCGCGGTTGACCTGATAAAACGAGAGTGGCGAAAGCCTTAATTTAACGCCGCAGAGAATATCGGTAATGTATTCCCCGCCGTATAAAACCTTGCATTTGTCTCCTAAAATAACATTGGTCTTCTCGCGGTTTATGTTAAGCTGGACACTTTTGAGGCTTTCGCCGCAGACCGACAAAAGCCGATTTATTAAATCCTCCGCAAAGGGTAAATTTTCGCCGTTTATAACGGCAACCGCCATAATTTCGCCCGTTTTTTCGGCAAGGCGGAGATAGATGTGCCGAAGCAGTCCGCGGTGGGCTTGCTCGTTATATACGCTGACCTTATTTTCTTTTATCCATTCTGTCAAGACGGCGGCGATTTTATCGAAAATTTCGGGCTGGAGGGCGCAACCGTCACATGGGGCTATGCGGTGGGAGTGAAAGGAGTAAAAGCCCAAAGCCCCGTCCTCTGCTACGGGGTATTGCGCCTTGTTGCGGTAGCGGTCGGGGCTGTCGGATTTGATTATTTCACGCGGTTTTAAATCAACTCCGCCTATGCGTTTTACCGTCTCATATACCCGCGAGTATTTGATTCTAAGCTCGGCGGAATAGCTTATGTGCCGATAAACGCACCCTCCGCAGCGGGGAAATGAGGGGCAGTCGTTTTCCGTCCTGTCGGGCGAGGAGGCAATAATCTTTAAAAGCTTGCCGAAAGCATAGGTCTTTTTGACCTTTAGCACCCGTACAAACGCCATATCGCCGACCGCAGTACCCGGGACGAAAACCGCCATGCCGTCAAAGCGCCCTATACCGCTCCCCTCATCGGTCATATCGGTTATTTCAATCTCGATCTCATCGTTTTTCTGCATTTTTTGCTCCTGCCAATATTATTCGCGTATTAACCAAAAGAAAGGCATAGTTTTTGTTTAAGGCGTAAAAATTCACGGAAAATTCATAAATTCCGCATATTTTGCTTGACTTTTATAAAAAAAGAGATAAAATATAGTTACAAATTACGACAAATTATGCTTTTAAAGCGGCAAGGTAATAATCTTGTCGTTTTTTTATTTTTCGGAATTATTCCGCAAATTGCTTATATAAATCAATCTGCCCGTGTACCGCGGGCCAGCGCGAGGAATTTTTAAGGGTTACCACTATATATTGGTTTTTTGTGTCATTGCTTTGACCGTAGGAGGCAATGCAATAGCCCGATTCGTTCACAAAGCCTGTTTTTCCGCCTAAGATTGTCGCGGTTTCGGGCTCTGTGCCGTACATATACTCAAACAGGGTTGCCGAAAGCGCAATGCCGTCGGGGTGCTGGGGTGTGGACGAGGTGGTGTATTGGTAGGTGGACAAAATCTTTTTGCAGACGGGGTTTTTAAGCGCCGTTCCGAGGATTACCGCCATATCGTAGGCGCTGGTGTAATGCTCGCTGTCAAAAAGTCCCGAGGTGTTTACAAAATGGGTGTCGGTAAGCCCCATTTCCTCCGCCCTTTTATTCATCAGCTTTACAAAGGCTTCCTCACTGCCTGATATTTTTTCCGCAAGGGCTATTGCCGCGTCGGCTCCCGAGGGCAGAATAAGCCCGTAAAGCAGGTCGGTCATTGTTATTTTCTCGCCGTTTAAGAAGCCCGCGACCGAAGCCTCCGCCACATAGAGCGGGTCGGTGATTTTAAGGGTCATTGTAAAGGTGTCGTCATAGTTTTCAATGTTTTCGCAGGCGACAAGCAGGGTCATTATCTTGGTGGTGGAAGCGGGGTAAAACCGCTCGTGCGGGTTTCTCGCCGCCACCGCTCTGCCTGCCTCGGTATTTATTATAACAGCGCCCCCGCAGTCGTTCGCGGCGGGGATTTCCGCGGTCTCGCCGTCTATCTCATAGGATATGGGCGGCTCGGCCTTTTCGGTGATTTGCGGCTCGCTTACCTGTGCGTTGCCGTTTTGCAGAGACTCAGCCGCGCTCTTGCCGCCCGACCTCGATAAGCAGACGGCGGCAACCGAAATCACCGCCGCGATTAAGAGAAGCGGCAAAGCGGCTTTTCTTAAAGCTATTACCTTATATATTCCGCGCTTTTTCCGCGTGGATATTTTTTTGCGGCTAATCGGATTTTCACGCGGTTTTTGTGGGT
>URGJ01000021.1 GCA_900547445.1 uncultured Oscillospiraceae bacterium
CCATTCGTCACTTATTTTTTATTGCCAACTGTAACATATCTATTGTAAACCTACAAAGCCTAACTGCTAAGCCAAGTTTAGGCCATTGACAAGAGTTAATATTTAGTGTAAAATAATTTTTATTAATTATATCCGTAAACGAATTTCGGGAGGATATTCATATGAAACTAAAGTATAATTTTGTGACAAACAAGGTTGCCGACAGAATCGTGGCGGTCGCAGTAGGTGATGACGCTCAAAAATTCAACGGCTTTATTAAAATGAACGATACGGGAGCATTTATATTTAATATGCTTAGAAACGATGTAACCGTGGACGAAATTGCCGATGCTATGAAAAGGGAATATGAAGGAGTAAGCGAAGACGAACTCCGATCGACGGTTAGTAAGTTTATCGATAATCTCAGAGAGTCGGACGTGTTAGAATAATGGCGGAAGCGGATTTGAAAAGTATAGCCGACTTGCTTAAAACGCAGGACGAGGTAATGAGCCGCACCCGAGGCACCAGTATGCGCCCACTGCTCAGACAAGGGCGTGATATCGTTGTGATTAAGCGACCCGAGTTTCCGCTAAAGGCGGGAGACGTGCCGCTTTACCGCGTAAAGGGCAAAAAGGAGCTTGTCCTCCACCGAATTTTAAAGGTGAGAGAGGACGGCGTTTACATTATTCGTGGTGACAATCTTTTTGTTAAAGAGCATGTCGCGGAGTCGCAGATAGTCGGCGTTATGAAGGCGTTTTACAGAGATGGCAAATACTGCGACTGTGAAAAAAGCCATAAGTACAGGGTTTATATCTTTCTTAACCGCGCGGCTTATCCCGCGCGATATCTTTGGAAGTGCATACTAAGGCCTAAGCTTGCCGGTATTTACAAAAAAATTTTCAGGCGGGCAGGTCTTATTTCCAATGCGGAAGAAAATATTGACAAAATGTAGTTTTTAATTTATATTTGTATTCAGAACTGTTCGGAGGCAAATTATGAGAAGATATGAAAACCCGCTTAAAACGAGTGAAAACAGGCTAAGGCCAAGAAGCTGGTACATTCCGGAGGGCAGCGAAATTTGTCCGCTTAATGGCGAATGGCGGTTCGTTTATTTTGAAAACGGCGACAGAGTCGGGGAAATAACCGAGTGGGGTAATATTACCGTTCCATCCTGTTGGCAGCTTGAGGGTTACGGCAAGCCAAACTATACAAATATCAACTATCCTTTTCCCTGTGACCCTCCGTATGTTCCGGACATTAACCCTGTCGGGGTTTACGAGCGCAGCTTTCAGGTGACTGACGGGAGTCTTGAAACATACCTTGTTTTTGAAGGTGTTTCCTCTGAGGCGGAGGTATATATTAACGGAAGATATGTTGGGTTTACGCAGGGAAGCCGCCTCATGGCGGAGTTTGATATAAGCGAATTTGTAAGTTCCGGCACAAATACGGTTAGGGTTTACGTACGCAAGTGGTGTTGCGGAAGCTATCTTGAGGATCAGGACGCTTTCCGTTTCAGCGGCATCTTTAGAGACGTTTATATTCTCTCCCGTCCACACGGTCATATATTTGACTTGGATATAAGAACTGAGGAAAACAGCATAATCTGCACCGCAGACACGAATTTTACCGCCGAGCTGTATGACGGCGAATCGTTATTGTCTTCGAGCATTTCCGATGAAGGCAAATTATGCTTTACTGTTGATACACCAAAGCTTTGGACAGCTGAAACCCCGAATCTTTATACTGTTAAGCTTACCGCCGCAGGGGAGACAATAACGCGCAAGGTAGGATTTCGCACTATTGAAATTTCCGCCGATTACGAGTTTCTTATAAACGGCACGCCCGTGAAGCTTAAGGGTGTAAACCACCACGATACCCACCCGGAAAAGGGCTGGACTATGTCGGAGGAGGATTACGTCCGCGACCTGAAGCTTATGAAGGAGCTTAACATTAATACTATAAGAACCTAACATTATCCGCCGAGTCCCAAGTTCCTTGACTACTGCGACGAAATGGGCTTTTATGTGATACTTGAAACCGATATCGAGACCCACGGAATTTTAAGGAGATATGCAAATGTCGGATACGGCTATGATGTTGAATCGACCGACTGGCCCTGCGTGCATCCCGAATGGAAAGCGGAATTTTTAAGCCGTATGGAGCGCGCCTATGAGCGGGATAAAATCCATTCTTCTATTATTATGTGGTCTACGGGCAACGAAAGCGGCTACGGCGAAAATCAACACGATATGATTGAATGGCTGAAAGCGCGCGACAAGGTTCGCCTTGCCCACTGCGAGGACGCATCAAGGAAGGGTACGCCCGACAATACCGATGTTTTCTCTATGATGTACCCCTCGGTGGACACGATTAGGGACTGGGCTAATAACGATAAAATCAATCAACCCGTATTTATGTGCGAATACGCCCACGCCATGGGCAACGGTCCCGGCGGTGTTTGGGATTACTGGAACGCGATATATGAAAACAAAAAGCTTATAGGCGGCTGTGTATGGGAATGGGCGGATCATGTGGTTCTTGACGGCGGCGTGCAGAAGTACGGCGGCGATTTTGAGGGCGAGCTTACCCACGACGGCAATTTCTGCTGTGACGGTATGGTGTTTGCAGACCGAAGCTTTAAGGCGGGTACTTATGAAATTAAAAACGCCTACGCTCCCTTCCGCATAAGGTGGGAGGACGGCACGCTTAAGCTTAAAAATTGCTTTGACTTCACATCGTTCGACGGATATTCCTTTGAATATGAAATTACAGCGGACGGCGAGTCCCTTGAGAAAAAAATAGTGCGGCTCAACACAAAACCGCAGGATGAGTTTACTCTTACACCCCTTGTTCAGCTTCCTGAAAACTGTAAGCTTGGCTGTTATATAACTGTAAGAATGATTAATTCCGATGATTTTGAGGTGGGATGTCTTGAAGAGCGTCTTCCCGTTCCCACAGTAATTGACGAACCGCAAAAACAGCCCCTTGAGTTGCGCAACGGCGATTTTGAAATCATAGCTGAGGGTGAAAATTTCCTCTATGTCCTTTCTAAGCAGACGGGTATGTTTGAGAATATTACGGTAAAGGGCGAGGAACAGCTCAAAGCTCCTGCAAAGCTTTCTTACTTCCGTGCAACTACCGATAATGACCGAAATATGAAGGCGTTGTGGGATAGGACAAACATTTGGCAGGGCGAAAATTTTGACTGTGTGTTTACAAAGATATATTCCTGCGAGGTTTCGGGTAATAAAGCGGTGTTTACCGCATCGTCCGCCGGCGTTTCGCGCAAGCCTTTCTTTAATTTTACGCTTTCCTACGAATTCTTTGCCGATGGCTCTGTAAATGTATCACTTAACGGTAAAATCAGGGATAATGTTGTTTGGCTGCCGCGGCTCGGCTTTGAGTTTAAGCTTCCGTATGAAAAGGACAGCTTTACCTATTTCGGCAACGGACCGCTTGAAAGCTACCGCGATATGACCCACCACGGAGTCGTCGCGTTTCACGAAAGCAACGCTGACAACGAGTATGTAAATTATGTCCGTCCGCAGGAGCATGGCAACCATACCGACTGCAAGCTGCTGAATATTGACAATTCCCTAAAATTCAGCGCGGAGAATATGGAGATAAGCGTACTTCACCACAGTATTGAGACCCTTGCTTCTGCCGAACATACCGACGAGCTTAAAAAATCCGACGGCACACAGGTAAGGGTGGATTACAAGGTTTCGGGAATCGGCTCTAATTCCTGCGGCCCCCAGCTTTGCGAAAAATATCGGCTTAGTGAAAAGGATATTTCTTTTAAATTTACATTGTCAGTATAATATTTAAAACGCAAACCGCCCCGAAAAATCGGGGCGGTTTGCTTATGGGGATGAATATGGTGGGTATTTAAAAACCGTCAGATTATTTATACAGGGGAGGTATAAGTATCTAACAGATTTTTAACTGTTTAAAGCGGTCGGAGTCGGAGCCTTTTCGTATCCTTACCTTAAATTCTATATACTTTTCAGTTTCGTATTTACGAGATTTTGCGTCTATTCCAGAGTTTTGAAGTGTGGAAAGCAACTTTGAAAGGCTGTTGGAAAAAAGGCGGACATCGCCTATTGCCGACTTCCGCACAGGCTCGTCCTGTTCCGTGACCTGTGGCTTTTCCTTGGGGTTAATGATACTGAGAATATATTGCTCGGTTTGGCTCACGGTAAGTCCTTCGGCTATTATGCGGTTGAGAGCCTCTTCGCGCTTGTCCTCTGGCAGTTTTAAAAGCGCGCGCGCGTGTCGCTCAGTAAGGCGGGCGGAACTTATTCGCTCTTTTATATTATCGCTTAAATTTAATAGTCTCAGCTTGTTTGAAAGACCGGACTGAGAAATACCGAGTCTTGCCGCCGCCTCCGACTGGGAAATACCGTATTCAGAAATCAGGCGGTTTATGCCTTCCGCTTCCTCAAAAACAGTTAGGTTGCTACGCTGGAGATTTTCTAATATGGAATAAAGCGCGGCAGTTTCGTCGTCAGTTTTATGTATAACGCAGGGAACGCGGCGCAATCCTGCCATCATAGCCGCCTTTAGGCGCCGTTCCCCCGCAATTAACTGATAGCCGCCGTCCAAGGTTTTACGAATGATAAGAGGTTGAATTATACCGCTTGCCTGTATACTGTCGCTTAAGGCTTTAAGCTCGTATTCGTCAAAGCTTTTCCGCGGTTGGTTAGGCGAAGCTTTTATTTCGGAGGGTTTCAGCATAACAAGCTTTTTATCTGAAAAAGTATACATTGTATTCCTCCCTACATTTTTCTTACGTTTATTATTTTACATAATTTTGAAGCTTTGTAAAGAAAAACACATCGGGCAAAATCGCCCTCTTACAACAAAAAAAGCCGCGTTAAAGCGGCTGTTTTGATATATTAGAGGGATTTCGCGGATATTTTGTCGGCGTTTGCGATATTTTTTTTGTAATCACGAAGGCTCGATGCTCATTTCCTGTTAGGGTTTCGCATATAATATTAGGTTTTTCCCCTCCGAGAAGCCTTGCGGCGTTGCATGCCGCCGCAGCTTCTTCTTTAGCCGAGGCGCCCTTCATCGCGACAAAAACACCGCCCTTTTTTACAAGGGGCAGGCAATATTCCGCTAATGATGGCAGTGCAGCTACGGCTCTCGCGCAGGCAATATCATATTTTTCACGATGCAGGGGACTTTTGCCCGCGTCCTCCGCACGCATATGAAGGGTACAAACTCCCTCAAGCCCCGTTTTCTCTATAACATCATTTAAAAATACAAGCCTTTTATTAAGACTGTCAAGAAGCGTCACCTGAATATCGGGCCGCATAATTTTAAGCACCATACCGGGGAAGCCCGCGCCCGTGCCGACATCGATAAGCGTATCCCCTTTGTTTGGCTTTATGTGCTTTAAAAAGAGAATACAGTCGTAAAAATGTTTGTAAAGCACCTCTTCGGGGTCGGTTATGGCGGTGAGATTGATTTTTTCATTCCACGAAAGCAGTAAATTCCCGTATAGGTTAAGCCTTTCGACCCTTTCGCCGTCAAGCTTTGCACCGAATTCGGCGCACATTTCCGATATCTTTTCAAGATGAAAGTCAATCATTTTCGTTTCCTCCCGAAATATAGGCTTCAAGACGGTATATCGGAAGCCCAAGTGAAACAAATTTATGCTCGTACTCGGTCTCAATATTATCGGTAAATCCGCTGTTGTGCAGATCGAGAGACAGGTTTTTCAGGGCAAATCCGCAGGAGGTCAAAGCCTCTATCGAAAATTCAAAAAAACGCGGGTTATCGGTTTTTTGGTGGATTTCCGCCCCCGGTTTCATAAGTTCCTTATATATTTCAAGAAAACGCGGGTGGGTAAGCCGGTGTACAGCGTACTTATTTTTAGGAAACGGACAACTGAAATTAAGGAAAATATTCTCTATACTGCCGGGCTTAATGTATTTAGGCAGATATTCCGCAGCGCACTTCATAAACCGAACATTGGCAATACCTTCTTCCTTAACCCTTTCACAGGCGGATACAATAACGTTTGCGTCCTTTTCAACGGCTATAAGGTTAATATCGGGATTGCGGCGCGCAAATTCGGCAGCAAATCCTCCCTTGCCACAGCCGATTTCCAGCATATAGGGAGCGATGCGTTTAAACCATTGATCGAAATCAATATACTCCTTTTTTTGAGCTGCGGTAGTAAAGTTCCTGTCCTCGATATCGCTGATAAACAGTATATCCGAGACTGCCGAAAGTCTTTCGTCAAGGTGTTTCTTTTTTCTCATTCTCATATAAATCACCAAATATAAAATCAGCGGCTTTTAGTCGCTGACCTTTAATAGAATGTTTTATTGAATTCAAATAATAAAGTATTTTTCATCCGTCGTAGTTGATGTTTTGTGAGAGCGAACGGTTTTAATATTGGAGAGTGAAAAATGTGAAAAACTAAAGGCGGCGATGAATATTCCGAAGTCGAGGAGAGAAAGGCTTGTTGCGTTAGATGTATGAAGATAAGCCCCGTCGGTTGCAAAATTAATAATAAAATGCGGAACAGCCTGCGTGAAGCACAGAATAACCGAAACAAAACCCGAAGCCATAAGTTTGCGGAAATTGCTTTCTGAATCAATTCCGTTGTAAAGCTTTCCAAAGCTTATAAAGAAAAGCAAAATAACGCAGTAAGCCGCTAAAATCAGTATATTATCGGTTATAAGCGCAAGCGAGGATATCGCTGTAAAAGAACAGATAATTTTCATAATGAAATATGCCGACGGAAAAATTGAAAGAACGCGAGGGAGGTTAAAATTTATAAAGCCAGACATTCCGTATAAAAGAAAATAAATTGCGGCTAAGATGCCTGAAATAGTAAGCAAGGTTGTCTGCCAATGCATTACAACTCCTAAGAAGCTTTGGTCTAAAATACTGCTTATTATGCTGATAACAGCAAGAAACGAGCTTACGGCGATAAACGGGTTGATTTTAGGAGGATGTTCAGGATTTCTGTGACCGGTAAAGCATATAATCGCCATCGAGACGCAAACAGCGATTATAAGCGCCAAAAAATAAAATCCGACGGTTTTGTATTCTATCTTAAAAAATCCGGTATCGGTTTCAATTGTAAAAAAAAGCTGGAGTGTACGCAGTAACAGGCTTAGCGGTAATGTTAAGCAAAAAAACAGAACAATTTTTTTATATTTCATTATTTAACACCTCAAAAAGTAATTAAATTGAAATTTCTATCATAGAATATTAACACATATAATATATATTTTATATCTTTAACGTGAAAAAGTCAATGTTTATATGGCTGAAGAAGGTAAATTATGAAAAAAATAATGTGCTGTGGACTTATAATACTCTCTTTTATGCTGATACTGCCGTTAAGCGTTATGAAAAAGCCCGAGGCGGAGGCGGCGGCAACCTCCGCTAAGGCGGTAAGTCCGCAAAAAGAGGTCTCCGATACAGGTATATTTAGAATTTCGGATTCTAAAACAGGCGCTGTGACTGAGATGAAGGCAAATGAATATATTTTTGGTGTAGTAGCCGCTGAAATGCCCGCGCTTTACAATGACGAAGCGTTAAAGGCTCAGGCGGTAGCGTCTTACACATTTGCCTGTTATCGGCGCACGGAAAACACGGACAAGGAGTACGATCTTACTACAGATTTTAACACCGATCAAAGCTTTATTACCGAGGAAAAGGCGCGCGAGAAATGGGGCGACAAGGCGGACGAATACTGCAATAAGCTTAAAAACGCGATAGAAGAGGTGGAAAATATAGCGGTAACCTATGACGGGAAACCTATTCTCGCTGTTTATCACGCGGTTTCGTCGGGCAAAACCGAGGACTGTAAAAATGTCTGGGGCGGAGATTATCCTTATCTGAAGGCGGCCGCAAGCCCCGGCGATACCCTCGCACCGGATTATATTTCCAAGGCAACCTTTTCAGTGGAAGAGGTTAAAAAGAAGCTTTCCGAAAAATGCGTAATTTCAGGCGAGCCTGCGAACTATTTTAAAAACCTAAAGCGCACCTCTTCGGGTACGGTAACAAGCGCAGAGGTATGCGGAAGTACTCTCAGCGGCAGCGAAATACGCGCGCTTTTTTCGCTTCGTTCCTCAAATTTCGAGGTTTCCTTTAAAGACGGCGAATTTTGCTTTACGGTATACGGCTACGGTCACGGGGTGGGAATGAGCCAGTACGGCGCCGATTATATGGCTAAGCAGGGCAGCGATTTTAAGGAAATTCTATTGCATTATTACAGCGGGTGTAAGGTAGAAAAGCTTTCTTAATTTACAATTTCTTAATACAATCGGAAAATATTTATTATATATTTAATACAAAGAAAGTAAGGCGGGGAAGAAAAAGTGGAAAAGAAAAAAATACTTATTGCCGACGACGAGGAAAGAATTGTAAAGCTGGTTTCCGATTTTCTTAACGCCTCGGGATATGAGACGGTTTGCGCGGCGGACGGAAAAGAGGCGCTCGACATTTTTAACGCCGACAGCGGTATCGACCTTGCGATAATCGACATTATGATGCCCGAGATCGACGGTTGGGCGGTAACCCGCGAAATACGTAAAAAAAGCGACCTGCCCATAATCATGCTTTCCGCCCGCGCGGAGGAGTTTGATTTGCTGACAGGCTTTGAATCGGGAATAGACGAGTATGTTACAAAGCCTTTCTCGCCCGCGGTTTTGGTGAAAAGGGTAGACGCGCTTCTAAAACGCAGCTCGGGACAACCCCTAAGCGAGGATAAGGTAAAAAAAGGACTTGTTATTGACAGCAACGCCTTTACGGCTTTTGTGAACGGCGTGCCGCTTGAGCTGACCCTTAAGGAATTTGAACTATTGTCATATTTACATGAGAACTCGGGCAGGGTTCTTACCCGCGACCAGCTCCTTAACGCCATTTGGGGATATGATTATTTGGGGGATTCGAGGACGGTAGATTCCCACATTGCAAGGCTCCGCACAAAATTAGGGGATTACGGCTCCGCACACCTTAAAACTATTTACGGAATGGGGTATAAGCTTGAAGCTTAAAGAGCTAAAGAATAAGCTTTGGTTTAATATCTTTATCCGAATAGCGGCGGTTTTCACCGCGTTTGTTTTGGTACTTTGCCTTTCAAACGTCGCATTTTTGGTGAGGTTTTTCAGTCTAAAGGAAAAAAGGGCGCTTAAGGAGCAGCTCGGAGTTGTATGCGGGCTTAATTTTAAGGAGTCGCAGACGGTAGTGAAGACCCTGTCGGAGATTAACGAGAAGTATAATTTCGACATTGAGATTTACAATTCTTCGGGGCGGATACTTTACACCACTCACGGCAGTCAGATGATGGACTACTTTTCGCTTAACAACGATAAGTTTATTATGACCCACGAGGAGCTTACACCCATAAAGAGCGAGCGGCTTTCGGGTGACGTAATATTTGAGACCGCCGTCCGCAGATTTGACCAAAATGAGTACCTTTTATGCCGTAAGCAGATAGGTGACAGCCTGTTCGCCGAGGTGCGTGTGCAAAAACAGCTGATTTCAAACTCCGCGTCGGTCGCAAACGAACTGATCGCGATAATTTCGGTGATCTGTTTCTTGCTTTCTATTATATGGGTGCTGAATTTTGCACGTAAGTTTTCATACCCAATTGCCGAGATGAATGAAATCACAAAGGATATGGCCCGGCTTGATTTCAGCCGCAAGCTTACGGTGAACAGAAGTGATGAGATAGGTCAGCTGGCGGCATCGGTAAACGGGCTTTCCGCCTCACTTAACACGGCGCTTACCGACCTTAATGAGACTAATGAAAGACTTCGTTCCGATATAGAACTTGAACGCCAGCTTGACGTTATGCGGCGCGGCTTTGTAGCCAATGTCTCGCACGAGCTGAAAACCCCGATTTCAATAATCAGCGGTTACGCCGAGGGGCTTAAGCTTAATGTAAGCCCGGAATCCAAGGAGGAATACTGCAACACCATTATTGATGAAAGCCAGCGGATGAATAAGCTGGTGCTGAGCATCCTGGAGCTTTCGCGCTACGAATCGGGACAGATTCCGATAAATAAGGAAAGCTTCGACATTTCTTCGCTTTGTGCCGAGTGCCTTAACCGCATTTTTACAGGCAGAGATATTGAGACAGAAAATAAAATTCCCGACGGTACGGAAATTACCGCCGACCCGTTGCAGACCGAGCAGGTTTTAAAGGCGTATCTTGAAAACGCCGCCGCCCACACGCCGGACGGCGGAAAGGTATGGACAGAATGCGGAATCTCGGGCGATACGGTAAGGATTTCGGTTTTTAATACGGGAAGTCACGTTGACGAATCGGTTATGCCGCAGATATGGCAGAGTTTTTTCAGGGGGGACAAGTCCCACAAACGCGACAGCACCCGATTTGGCTTAGGGCTTTCCATTGTTTCGGCAATAATGAAACTGCATGGGCATAAATGCGGCGTTTACAACACCGATTTCGGAGTTTGTTTTTGGTTTGAGGCGGACAAGAGCGTTTAAATGCCGTTGCGGGAATTATGTTTTGCTTTCAGAAAAAATGCTTGACTTTTCTTTTATATGTGTTATAATAATTCTATCATTTAGCAGAAAGGTGAGTGGGGCGACCCGCTCACTTTTGTTTTGCGAGTCGCACGGAGGAATGATTAATGGCAAATGCAGCCGAAAAGGTTTACGGTCTTATAAAGGAAACGGTCGAGGCTCAGGGTGTAAGCCTGTGGGACGTTCGCTTTTTAAAGGAGGGCGCGTCGTGGTACTTAAGGGTTTTTATCGACAAGCCCGAGGGGATCAGCATCGACGATTGCACAAACGTCTCCCACGCGATTGACCCGATTATCGACGAGGCCGACCCAATCGATGTTTCCTACTTTTTGGAGGTCTGCTCACCCGGGACTGAACGTGAGCTTACAAGGCAGAGTCACTTTGAGGCTTGCGTCGGCAAAAGGGTAAAAATTAAATTGTATAAAGCCCTTGACGGCGTCAAAGAATTTACGGGTATACTTAAATCAGCGGCGGATACGGTTGTTATAAGGACCGAGAACACGGAGTATGAATTTGACTATAAGGACATCTCCAAAGCCCGTCTGTGCGATTTTGAATAATAATAAATAAAACCTTTGTTTGGAGGAATTGAGAAAAATGGCAGGTTCAAGAAAAGCGTCAAAGCCGAAGAACGACACTAAGGAGTTTTTTGAAGCACTGAAGCTTATGGAAGAGGAAAGAGGAATACCGCGGGAGTTTATAGCGGAGAAAATTGCCGATGCGATAGTTGTCGCGGCGCGCAAGGATTACGGAGGAAACGATATTGTTTCCTGTGTTATCGATACCGAAAATGAGGTCTTCAGCATTACCGCTCGCAAAACCGTGGTCGATGAGGTTTTAGACCCATATTCCGAAATTTCCAAGGAGGACGCGGCGGCAATCGACCCGAGCGCTATAGAAAACGGCTTTGTGGATATAAAGCTCGACCCCAAAAAGTTTGGCAGAGTAGTT
Source organism: uncultured Oscillospiraceae bacterium (assembly GCA_900547445.1). Lineage (GTDB taxonomy): Bacteria > Bacillota > Clostridia > Oscillospirales > Acutalibacteraceae > UBA737. The sequence continues at coordinate 11,455 of URGJ01000021.1, forward strand.
GCTCAAAATTCCAAAAACAACTTCCGTCAGGGAGTAAGAGAGGCTGAAAGGGGACAGGTTTTAGCCGAATTCCAGAGCCATAACCGCGAGCTTGTAACGGCGGTTGTCGAGCGTATTGACCCGAAGACGGGCAACGCTATACTTACTATCGGACATAATGAGGCTACCTTACCTAAGCTTGAACAGGTTCCCGATGAGGAGCTTCACGAGGGCGATCATATTAAGGTTTATGTGGTTGACGTTAAGGAGACCGACAGAGGAGCGAAAATTATGCTTTCCCGCACCCATCCGGGTCTTGTAAAGCGCCTTTTTGAAACCGAAGTGCCTGAAATATTCGACGGTACTATCGAAATCAAATCGGTTTCCCGTCAGGCTGGATCGAGGACTAAAATCGCTGTGTGGTCGGAAAACAAGGAGATAGACGCGGTGGGCGCGTGTATAGGCCCGAGAGGCGCCCGAGTCAACAAAATTGTTGAGGAATTGGCGGGCGAGAAAATTGATATTGTAAAATACAGCGACGACCCGAAGGAATTTGTGGCAGAAGCGCTTTCTCCCGCAAAGGTGACTTCGGTTGAAATCGAAAGCGAGGAGCCCAGAGTTTGCAGGGCGAGCGTGCCCGAAGCACAGCTTTCTTTAGCCATAGGCAACAAGGGTCAGAATGTAAGGCTTGCCGCAAAGCTTACGGGCTGGAAAATAGATATTCATCCCGAAAGCGGCTTTTTCGGAGAGTAGTCGTGTGAGAGGAGCTTTTTAAATGAGAGCTAAAAAAACGCCCGCGCGTATGTGTACCGCCTGCCGCGAGATGAAGCCTAAAAACGAGCTGATAAGAATAGTCAGGACTCCCGAGGGCGATATTAAGCTTGACCCCACGGGAAAGTTAGGCGGCAGAGGCGCGTATATCTGCAAATCGGCAGAGTGTCTCAGCAAAGCGATGAAATCGCGCGCTTTGTCAAGAGCCTTCGGAGTGGAGATACCCGAGGAGATTTTTGCCGAGCTTGAAAGGAAGCTTTCTGATGCAGGACGGTAAGGCGCTTGCGCTTTTAGGTCTTGCGGCGAAGGCGGGCAGGCTGTCATATGGTATGGACGCGGCTTTAAAATCGATAAAAAGCGGTAAGGCATGCCTTGTAACAGCCGCGGGGGACGTATCGCAAAAAAGCCGAAAAGAAGCCGCCTTTTTTGCCGAAAAAGGCTCTGTAAAGTTTTTAACGCTTGAAAGCTTTGACATAAAAACCGTGTCGGACGCTGTCGGCCGTAGGTGCGGGGTATTATCAATAAACGACAGCGGTTTTGCCGACGCTTTTTTAAAGGCGTACACCAGAGGAGGAAATGCTAATGACGAATAAATATAAGGTAAGCGATCTTGCAAAGGATTTTGGCTTAAGCTCAAAGGATATTATAGGTATTGTCGCAGAAAAAACCGGAGCTGCAAAAAAGAGCGGAGCCTCACTTGACGAGACCGAAATCAGCATAGTTTTCACCGAGCTGTTAAACCGCGGCGAGGTTAAAAGTTTTGCGGATTATTTCGCCACGGGAGCGGAGTCGCGTGCGGCGGCTAAAAAGGCAAGAGAGGAAGAAAAGAACAAAAAGCTTGCCGAGCAGATGGCTATCTTGGAGCAGCTTAAAGCGGCGGCTATGGGCGAGGAAAAGCCTGATCCCGAAAAGAAACCTAAGGACGAAAATAAGGATACTGCAGAAAAGAAGCCCAAAAAGCAGGAAAAGCCCTTAGAGAAAGTTAAGTCCTCCGAGGAGAAGACTGAAAAATCAGAGAAAAAGGCGGAAAAATCCGAGGTTAAGAAGGCTGAAAAGCCTGCCTCGGAAGCTAAGCCTGCGCCTAAAAAGGCAGAAAGCGGCAAAAAGCCTGAAAAAACTGAAAAAGCGGACGGTAAGCCTGAGAAAAAGCACGGTGTTTCCGATCCGCAGCCCTTTGTTTCCAGAAAGAACGAGAAAAAGCCGGGAGAAGCGCCTAAGCGCGGTCCTGCAGAAATTCGTCATATAGACACAAGAACCTCCAATGTGAATATTGATAAATACAACGAAAAGTATGAAATAATTGCTCCTGCAAATACTATGAAGGACAATTTTTCAAGAAAGCAGAAAATCAAGCAGAAATCGCAGGATTACCGCCGTCCGCAGGGAGCAAAGCGGGAAACTGAGGCGGACAAAATCCGCCGTATGCAGCTTGAGCGTATAAAGAAAACTCCGATAACAGTTACCGTAGGCGATGAAATTACGGTTGGCGAATTGGCCGCCGCCCTTAAAAAGACCGCCTCGGAGGTTATTAAGGTACTCTTGAAGCTTGGTATGATGGCGACGGTAAATCAGGTTATCGATTACGATACCGCCGAAATTGTTGTTACCGAAATGGGCGCTAAGATTGAAAAGCAGGTTGTCGTCACCATTGAGGAGCAGATTATGGACGATACCGAGGACAACGCCGAGAACCTAAAGCCCAGAAGCCCTGTTGTGGTTGTTATGGGTCACGTTGACCACGGTAAGACCTCGTTGCTTGACGCTATACGTAACACCGCCGTAACAGATACCGAGGCGGGCGGAATTACCCAGCACATCGGCGCGTACAGGGTCAACTGCAAGGGTCAGGACATTACCTTCCTTGATACTCCGGGTCACGCGGCGTTTACCTCAATGCGTAAGCGCGGCGCCATGGCTACCGATATTGCGGTGCTGGTTGTAGCCGCGGACGACGGAATTATGCCTCAGACCATAGAGGCTATCAACCACGCTAAGGCGGCAAATGTTCAGATTATAGTTGCAATAAACAAGATGGATAAGCCCGAGGCTAATCCCGACAGGGTACTTGAACAGCTTACCGAACATGAGCTTGTTCCCGAAAAGTGGGGCGGAGATGTCATCTGCGTTCCCGTTTCAGCTAAAACACACGAGGGTATTGACAATTTGCTTGAAAGCATACTGCTGGTCGCTGAAATGATGGAGCTTAAGGCAAACCCCGACAGACGGGCTAAGGGTATCGTTATTGAGGCGAGGCTCGATAAGGGCAGAGGACCTGTCGCTTCCCTGCTTGTTCAGAACGGAACGCTTCATACGGGCGATATTATAGTCGCGGGCACGGCGGTCGGCAGAGTCCGCGTTATGGCAAACGAAAACGGCAGAGAGCTTAAGGCTGCGGGTCCGTCGGTACCCGTTGAAATTACGGGTCTTGCCGAGACGCCTAATGCGGGAGACGTATTCGACGCTGTTTCAGACGAGCGTCTTGCGCGCGAGCTTGTTGAGCAGAGAAAACAGAAGGCTAAGGAGGAGCTCTTTAACGCCAAGCAGAAAGTTACTCTTGACAACCTCTTTGACCAGTTAAGCGAGGGCGATCTTAAAGAACTCAATATAATTGTTAAAGCAGATGTTCAGGGAAGCGTTGAGGCTGTACGCGATAGCCTTGTAAAGCTTTCAAACGAAGAGGTAAAGGTAAACGTTATACACGGCGGAGTCGGTGCGATAAACGAGTCGGACGTAATGCTGGCTCAGACCTCGGGCGCTATTATCGTGGGTTTCAACGTACGTCCTGACGCGGTCGCAAAGACGACAGCGGAGCGTGACGGCGTTGATATGCGTATGTACCGCGTTATTTACGATTGCATTGAAGAGGTTAAGGCGGCAATGAAGGGTATGCTCGCTCCGAAGTACCGCGAGAATCAGCTCGGCACTGCGGAGGTTCGTACTGTTTATAAGATTTCAAACGTCGGAACGGTCGCGGGCTGCTATATTACAAACGGAAAGGTAACGCGTTCTTCTCAGATACGCGTTGTACGCGACGGTATAGTTATCTGCGAGGATAAGATTGATTCTCTGCGCCGCTTTAAGGATGACGTTAAGGAGGTAGCGCAGGGCTACGAATGCGGCATCGGTCTTGAAAAATTCGCCGACATCAAGGAAGGCGATATATTTGAAGCCTTTATTATGGAGGAGTACAGAGATTAATGGCTGGTTACAAAATTAACCGTATTACATCCGATATAAAGCTTTGCCTGTCGGAGCTTTTGCGCGAGGTGAAGGACCCCAGAGTCAGTAAGCTTTTAAGCATTGTTAAGGTTGACGTTTCAAGCGACCTTTCCTATGCGACGGTATATATAAGCGCTATCGAGGGCTATGAGCAAACCGTAGCCTCGGTAAAGGCGCTCAAAGGAGCGGCGGGCTTTCTGCGCCGCGAATTGGGCGCGAGACTCTCGCTCAGAAAAGTGCCTGAGCTGCGCTTTGTAGCAGACGATTCGATAGAGCAGAGCGCGAATATCTCAAGAATTATCGAGTCCTTAAATGAGGAAAGAAAAAATGAAGAATAAAATTAATGACGGATGTCGGGATTTGACCCTAAGGCAGACCGCGAGATTTTTAAAAAAACACGATAACTATATTATTTTAACCCACGCCTCGCCCGACGGCGATACGCTGGGTTCCGCTTATGCGCTTTATTACGGACTTAATGAGATAGGCAAGTCCGCTTGCGTGCTGTGTCCCGACGTAATTCCCGAAAAATACGGGTATTTTGCCCGCAAAACCGACCACGTCGCGCGTGAAAACGCCACCGTTATAGCGGTGGACGTGGCGGATAAGCGGCTTTTGGGCAGTCTTAAAGAGGAGTTCGGCGATATTGTAGACCTTAATATCGACCATCACATTTCAAATGTAAGGTATGCTAAAAATCTATATCTTGATTCCGACGCTTCGGCTACCGCAGAGTGTATGTTTGAGCTTTTAAGCCTTATGAAGGTCAATATCAACGATATAACCGCAAAGGCGCTCTTTACGGGTATTGTCACCGATACAGGCTGTTTTAAGTATTCAAACGTTACCGCGAAAACACATATGATAGCGGCACAGCTTTATGAATATAATATCGACGCGCCCGAAATTAACCGCGTTATGTTTGATACTAAGTCAAGAAAGCTTTTAGAGCTTGAGCAAATGGTGCTTGACGCTTCGGAATTTCATTTCGACGGGAAATGCATCATTTTGCCTGTCACCGCCGAAATGCAGGAAAAAACAGGCTGCAGCGGTACAGAGCTTGAGGGTATAGCGGTTATTTCACGCAGCATTGAAGGAGTAATCGCGGGGATAACGCTAAAGCAGACCGATGATAACGAATTTAAGGTCTCCTTGCGTACATATCCTCCGCTTGATGCCTCCGAAATTTGCAAAAAGCTCGGCGGCGGCGGACATAAGGCGGCGGCAGGAGCTTCTGTTACAGGTACTCTCCCTGAGGTAAAGAAAAAGGTGCTTGATGCCTTAGGCGGGTTTATGGAGTGAGCCTATGCAAGGGTTAATACTTCTTGATAAGCCTGAAAATATAACCTCCTTCGGCGCGGTTGCGAGAATAAAGCGCATGGCAAGTGAGAAACGTGTGGGACATACAGGCACGCTTGACCCTATGGCGACAGGCGTGCTTCCTGTGCTTTTAGGCAGGGCTACCGCGCTTTCGGGGCTTTTGCTTGACGCGGACAAGCGGTATACCGCCGCAGTAAAGTTAGGCGTTTCGACCGATACCGACGATATTACGGGAAACATAATTTCCGAAAGTCAGGTCAATATAACAAATGAACAGATCAGCGGCGCTCTTAAGCGTTTTACGGGCATTTTAATGCAGTGCCCGCCTATATACAGCGCCCTTAAAAAGGACGGCGTGCGGCTTTACAAGCTGGCTCGTGAGGGCAAAACCGCTGAGGTCGGAAGCCGCGAAATTGAGGTTTTTTCGATAAATCTGATTTCTTCGCTTAACGCCGATAATATTTTTGAAATTGATGTCCACGTCTCAAAGGGGACGTATATCAGGTCGCTTGCGAGGGATATAGGGGAGTATTTGGGCTGCGGAGCTTGCCTTGCCGCCTTAAAGCGAACCTATGCGGGCGGCTTTTCGCTTGAGGATTGCGTTTCGCTTGACGCTCTTAATGATGAAAACATAGGAGATTATCTGATAAGCGAAGAAAGGGCTGTCGGACACCTTCGGGCGGTTACGGTCACCGAAAGGCAGGCGGTGCGGTTCTGCAACGGAGGTCAACTCGACCTGGACCGACTGAAAGAAAAGAATTTTACCGAGGGCGAGCTTGTAAGGGTAAAGCTAAACGACAGATTTTTAGGGGTTGGAGTCGCCGATTTACAAAAAAATCAGCTTGCGATTAAATCTATAATTAATTACCCGAAAGAGGGAAGCTTATGAAAAGGGCAATTGCGCTCGGCACCTTTGACGGTGTGCATAAGGGACACAGGGCGGTGTTGAGTCTTCCCGCCGATATGCGAAAAACCGCGGTTGTTTTCGCGCAGCCGCCAAAGGCGTTGTTAAGCGGAGAACCGAGTTCTATTATGACCGCAGAGGATAAATACGCCGCGCTTAAAAAAATCGGAATTGATGAGGTGTTCACACTCGATTTTGGTAAGGTCAAGGATATGCCGCCTGCGGATTTTCTTATATTTTTAAAAGAAAAATTTGCTCCCGACCTAATTTCCTGCGGCTTTAACTATCATTTCGGTAAAAACGCGGCGGGCAATACCGATATGATTCGCAATTTCTGCCGTCAAAACGGAATAAAATTTAACTGTCACGGTGCGGTCAGCAAAGACGGAGAGCCTGTCTCCTCCACAAGGATACGCGAGTGTTTAAAAAACGGCGAAATCGAAGCCGCAAACCGACTTCTTACCTTTCCTTTTTCCTTTACTGCCGAGGTTATTTCGGGCGACAGGCGGGGCAGAACGATAGGCTTTCCGACAATAAACCAAAAATATCCGAGCGAGCTTATCCCAATAAAATTCGGGGTTTATAGGTCCAAAATAATTACGGACGGCTCGGGATATGAGGGTATTACCAATATAGGAATACGCCCGACCTTTAAGACCGATTATATTATAAGCGAGACATACATTATAGGATTTTCGGGCAATTTGTACGGAAAGAGCGTGAAGATAGAACCCCTTAAATTTGTGAGGGGTGAGATCAAGTTTTCGTCTGTAGACGAGCTTAAAAGGCAGATAGCAGCCGATATTAAGGAGTGAAATTAAATGGACGTTCTTAAAAGCATTACAGCAGACGGGCTTATTTCCTTTGGATTAACCCTTCTAAAGGCGGCGCTTATACTGCTTGTCGGTCACTATTCCGTGGTATTTATCATAAAGTTGCTTACAAAGTCCTTTGAAAAGGTAAAAATGGATGTTTCGCTTGAAAAGTTTTTTTTAAAGGTGGTAAATATCACCCTGCATATTATTGTGCTTCTCTCCGCACTTAATGCTCTTGGGATTTCAACGACGGGACTCTTAGCGGCGCTTTCGGGCGCTGTGGTCGCGGTCGCGCTGGCGCTTAAGGATTCGCTCGGCAGTATCGCAGGCGGAATAATAATTCTGCTTACCAAGCGGTTTGAGACGGGTGATTATATTGAAATAAACGGGGACGAGGGTACGGTTGTTCAGGTGGACTTAATGCACACCACCCTAAAAACCCTTGATAACCGCCATGTTGTAATACCTAATGCTGTGGCTGTGAACAGCCGAATTATCGATTATTCAAGCGAGGATACAAGGCGGCTTGATATCGTATTTGGGATAAGCTACGGTGATGACGCCGAAAAGGTAAAGCAAATTATTTTAGATGCCGTCAAAAGGCATAAAATGGCCCTCAATGAACCTGAAGAGCCCTTTGCGAGGGTTACAAATTTAGGTGAAAGCTCTGTTGATATTACTCTAAGGGTATGGTGTGAGAGGATAAATTACTGGCAGCTGAAATTTGATCTGTTAGAGCAGATTAAGGCGGAATTTGACAAAAACGGAATTTCCATTCCGTTTAATCAGCTTGATGTCCATATTACAGAAAAATAAAGGCTCTTTGTAAATAGTTGGTGAAGAAAAAACGGAAAATGAAAAGTTATGAGCAGTCGCCGATTAGGCGGCTGTTTGCTTATTAATCGGTACCCAACATTTATTATAGAGCCTTCTTATATAATGTCTACTGAACAACTCAAAGCACCTTAAAAAAATCACATCTTGATTTTCTCAGAATCAGTCGGCCATATATACTATGACTGCATTTGTTTTAAATTGTAAAAATGACCCTTCATTGCCATGAGTTCATCATATGTTCCGTACTCAATACAGCACCCGTTATCCATAACGGCAATTTTATCTGCGTTTTTGATTGTTGAAAGTCTATGTGCAACTATAAATGTTGTGCGGTTTTCGGTAAGATTTTCTATTGCTTTTTGAATTTCACTTTCGGTAACAGAGTCGAGTGCGCTTGTTGCTTCATCAAAAATTATAACGCTCGGATTTCTGATGATTGCCCGTGCTATTGAAATTCTTTGCCGTTGTCCGCCCGAAAGCTTAGCTCCGTGCTCACCAACCATTGTATCAAGTCCGTTCGGGAGCTTTTCTATAACGCTTTCAAGTCTTGCGGCTTTAACTGCATAATTCAACAGATCTTCCGTTACGTGCTTTCGTCCGTAGGTGATATTTTCTCTTATAGTGCCGGAAAACAGAATTGAATTTTGAGGAACGACCGATATAAAACGGCGGTATGAACGCATATCAATTTTTTCTGCATCTATTCCGTCTATTTTAAAGGTTCCGCTGTTCAGTCGGTTAAAACCGATAACAAGATTAAGTACTGTGGATTTTCCCGAACCTGATTCGCCGACAAGCGCTATAGTTTCTCCCGCCTTTACCGTAAGCGAAAAGTTGTTTAAAACGGGAGTTTTATCATCATATTTGAAGCATACATTTTTAAATTCATATTCGCCGTTTAAGCTTTTGATTTTCAGTTTATTTTCATTATCTTCGATATCATCGGAAGCTAAAATCTCACCTATTGAGCTTATGGATTCCGTACCCTTTGCTATTATTGGCAGAAGCCCCATGATGCTTGAAACCTGAGCGATAAGGGAATTGAAGTAGCTTTGGTATAATGAAACATCACCGATTGTTATTTTGCCGCGGTATGCTAAAATTCCCGTAAAAAACAGGCAAATCATTTGAAAAAGAGAAAACATAACCCAGTTTGCCGAGCCGAAAATCGCATATACTTTATCCATTTTATAACCGCTTTCGGCAATGCGCATGACCGAGTCGGTAAGCTTTTTAACCTCGCAGTGTTCAAGCGCGTGCGCCCTTGTTACGGGGATAAGCTCTTCCATATCGAGAACATCCGAGGCGGTATTTTCCATTTCCTTTCGGAAATTATGGCTAAGCCGCCTCATTCTTTTTTTAAATATGTTGTTCAGCAAAACCGCAAACGGAATACATACAAGAAACATAAAGAATACGGTTATGTTTTTGTTGATTACAATAACAAGAGAAATCGTCATATTTGTAATTACGGTAATTGCCGTTGTGAAAATTTGGCTTGTAAAGTTTTCAATCGCTTCGACATCGCGCATTACTTTAGACTGAATTTTGCCTGATTCGATTTCTTTGTGGAAGGTAATGGAAAGCTGCTGAAGCTTTCTTATCATAGCTCCGCGCAGTCCCGCTTCAACGCTTCTTTGCGCACGGCTTAAGAACATCATATAAATAGTATGAGTGGGTATGTTTTGCAGTAAAATAAAAACTGTAATAATGCCGTAAATAATAAATTGATGCATTGCGTCGGCGGGTTTTTGGGTTGCAATATCAATAATAGAGGCGGTTATTAAAGGAATTATCCATGCGGGTGAAGATTTTAATAAAAACATAATCGCCGCAACGATCAGGTTTTTATAATTACCTTTATAAAACCTGAAAAGAGTTGAAATAGTTCCCCGCTTTTTACCGGAATAGCAGTTGAGGACTGTTTGTTCTTCTTTAAGAATTTTGTCTTGGTCAAACTTTAGCTTTTCCTGTGTCATGGCGAACACCTCGGCACTGTTTAATTTTTGTTTACAAATAGTATAATATATAGACCGAAATGTCAATGATTAGTTTAAAATATTCTTATAATTTACTTTTTAACTAAAAACAATTATTTTTTTAGTTCAGATTGACAATGTTATTTATATAATTAAAGCCTTGCCCGATTATGAGCAAGGCTTTTGAAGTAAATTTTTAATGACAGGAACAGCAGTCGCCGCCACAGGAAGCGCAGTCGGGAAGTCCTTCGGGCTTTTCAAGCTCAGGGTGCTTCTGATAATAGTCGTAAAGCGCCGCCTTTACAGCCTCCTCGGCTAAAACCGAGCAATGTATTTTATGGGCGGGAAGACCGTCAAGTGCCTCGACCACCGCCTTGTTTGAAAGCTTTAAAGCTTCTTCCACAGGCTTGCCTTTTATCATTTCGGTCGCCATTGAGCTGGTGGCGATTGCCGAGCCGCACCCGAAGGTGTTGAACTTTACATCGGTTATTATTCCGTCCCTTATTTTAAGGTACATTTTCATAATATCGCCGCATTTCGCGTTGCCGACCTCGCCGACAGCGTCCGCGTCCTCAATTGTGCCTAAATTTCTCGGATTCCTGAAGTGATCCATTACCTTTTCACTGTATAACATATTTTCTTTTTCCTTCCTGTAAATCTTTCCAAATCGGAGACATAGAGCGCAGATATGCGACAACCTGGGGTACCTCTTTTATAATGTGGTCGGCTTCTTCCTCGGTATTGTATTCGCTTAGCGAAATTCTAAGCGAGCCGTGGGCAACCTCGTGGGGAAGACCGAGAGCTAACAGAACGTGGCTCGGGTCAAGCGAGCCAGAGGTGCAGGCAGAGCCGGAGGAGGCGCTTATACCCCTGTCGTCAAGCAATAGGAGGAGGGATTCGCCCTCGATGCCCTCAAAGCACATATTAAGCGTTCCCGCAAGACCGCACTCTAAATCGCCGTTAATTTTTGAATGGGGGATTTTTGATAACTCACGTGCTATTTTATCGCGAAGAGTCTTTACATAGGAAAAATTTTTATCAAGGCTGTCACAGCTTTCCTTTAAAGCTGCCGCCATACCGACTATCGCGGGCACATTTTCCGTTCCCGCGCGTTTGCCGCGCTCCTGGGCGCCGCCCTCGATAAGGTTTAAAAGCGGAATACCCTTTCTTGCGTAAAGCGCGCCCGCGCCCTTAGGACCGTGGAATTTGTGGGAGGCGATAGAGAGCATATCAATGTTCTGCGCCTTTACATCAATTTTAATATGTCCGGCCGCCTGAACCGCGTCGGTGTGGAAAATTACGCCCTTTTCGCGGCATACAGCACCGATTTCGGCTATTGGCTGAACCGTGCCTATCTCATTGTTGGCGTACATTATTGTGACAAGGGCTGTGTCCTCCCTAATTGCGTCTTTTAGCTCCTCCGCCCTTACAAAGCCGTCGGAGTGAACGGGGAGAAGGGTAATTTCAAATCCCTCTTTTTTGAGCTTTTTGAGGGTGTGCAGTACAGCGTGATGCTCAAAAGCCGAGGAAATAATATGCTTTTTGCCGGATTTTGCACCTAAATACGCCGCGCTTATAATCGCCTGATTGTCGGCTTCGCTCCCGCCCGAGGTAAAGGTTATTTCCTTCATATCGCAGTTAAGGCAGTCGGCTACGCTCTCCCGTGCCGCAAAAATTGCTTCCTGTGATTTCTGACCTAATGTGTAAAGGCTTGACGGGTTGCCGTAAAGCTCCTTGAAATATGGCAGCATAGCATTAAATGCGGTATCGCTTACCCTTGTTGTCGCGGCGTTGTCCGCGTATACGTTTATCATATGTCTCACGACCTTACTTTTTATTTCGTTAATACTTTAACATATAATTCCTATAAAGTCAATAGGAATTTAAAAATAAATAATATCATTTTTGGGAAATTAAGTCCTTTAATGTAACGCTTTCAAGATAATCGCTTATTATTTTATCGAGCTTTTGCCAAACGGGCATTGTCGGGCAAAGTGCGGAACGCCGACATTCCTCGTCCCCTGTAAGACAGGCGCAGTTGACGGGAACCAAGCCTCCCTCCGTGACCTCTAAAATCTCGCGCAGGGTATATTCCTCGGGCTTTTTACGAAGCTTATAGCCGCCGCTTTTGCCGCGCAGGCTTTCAACAAGCCCCGATTTATTAAGAAGGGCTGTGATCGCCTCTAAATATTTAAGGGAAATTTCCTGCCGCGTTGAAATATCGGCAAGCGAAACAAAGCCTGAGTCCGAGTGCTCGGCTAAATCGGTCAACACTCGAAGAGCATACCGCCCCTTGCTTGAAATCATCATAGGTATCACCTCTGTCATTATCGTATCACAGTCGAAATTAAAAGGCAATATTTTCTTTTCAAAAACGCCGAATTAAAGTCTTGACACTCTGAGTAATTACAGTTACAATATTAAGGATATGTAGTTTTTTAAAAATTTTTCATATAAATCATATGAGGTGATTTTTTGAACCGACGGTATCTTTTGGGTCTAGCGTCGGTGCTTTATTTTGTAAGCCTGTGCGCTGTTTCGGCAATGCTTGCGAACGCTCTAAAGCTGATAACCTTTGCCCACGGAGAAAAAATTTTTACGGGTGTTCTCGTTGTGATAAGCGGCTACGCCGCCGCAGTATTAAGGGCGCTTTCCGATAATAATCAAGGCCGCCGCGAAAGAATCATAAAACACCATCTGATATTTACCTTTATATTTTATCTGATTATGCTTATTGATTTTACGCTTATTGACGACGGTATGGGAAGAAATATTTTTAACGTATTTTCTTGGAACACGAGTGCGTTCAGGGATTATGTAAATACAAGCACCAATTTAGTCCCGTTCTATACGGTGAGACTTTTTATTAACGGCTATAAAAACGGACAGCTGCCTCTATCCGTAATGCTTGAAAATATTTTCGGCAATTTTGTTGCGTTTATGCCGCTTACCTTTTTCACGGCGTGTCTGTTTAAAAGGTTTACAAAATGGTATTCTGTTACTATTACAGTGATTGTGTCGGTTATGACGGTAGAGCTTTTACAGTTTTTATTTTTAACGGGGTCGAGCGATATTGACGACGTTATTTTAAACGTCGCGGGGGCTATGTGCCTGTACGCGGTTTTACGGATAAAAAGAATAAGCAGAGGAATTTCAAAATTCACTTTTGGGGTGTGGAAAACAGTTGAAGACAAGGATTAATTATCATTTTTTATTGATTTTTCTCGCCGCCTCACTTTGGGGAACGGCGGGACTTTTTGTGAGAACGGCGGGGAAGTACGGACTGACCGAGATGCAGCTTGTTTTTCTTCGTACCTTTTTTTCTGCATTGGTGCTCGGAATAATACTTCTTATTAAGGATAAATCGCTTTTTAAAATAAGACACAAGGATTTGTGGCTATTTGCCGCGGCGGGAATTTTAAGCATTGTGCTTTTTAATTTCTGCTATTATAAAACAATGTCGCTTACCTCCTTGTCGGTGGCGGCGGTACTGCTTTATACCGCGCCGTTTTTTGTGGTTATAATGTCGGTCTGTATCTTTAAACAGCGGCTGACCGTTAAAAAATGCGCCGCCTGCGTTACGGCGTTTGTCGGTTGCTGTCTTGTTACGGGCGCGTTCGGCACGGGTGAAGCTTTAAGCGCCGCGGCGATTGTTTTCGGTCTGCTTACGGGCTTTGGCTACTCGCTTTACACCGTTTTCAGCAGTCTGATGCTAAACAGGGGATACAGCTCCTATACAATCACCTTTTACACCTTCGGCTTTGCCCTTTTGGGCTGTATACCCTTTACCGATTTTAAAAGCGCCGCGGCGGTTTGCATAAACGCTCCCGCGGTTATTCCCGTGGCGTTTTTAATGGCGGTTTTTAATACCGTTATACCCTATCTCCTCTACACCGTAGGTCTTTGCGGGGTAGACGCGTCAATAGCCCCTATAATCGCCATGGTTGAGCCTGTGGTTGCTACTATTATCGGGGCGGTGGTTTATGCAGAGCCGATTACCCTTTCGGGAGCGGCGGGAATACTGATTGTGCTGGCCTCTGTATCCGTTTTAAACTTTAAAGGCAGGGTAAAAAATGCAGAGTCTTAAAATAAAAGCCAATGCGAAAATCAATCTTTCACTTTCGGTACTCGGAAAGCGGGCTGACGGCTACCACGAGCTTGACACGGTTATGCAGAGCGTCAGCCTTAACGACGCGGTGTATATCGAAAAAAGCGATAAAATCACGGTCGAGTGCGGCGAGTTCGGCGGTGAAGACAATATCGCTTTTAAAACTGCGAGAGCTTTTTTCGCCGAAAGCGGAATAAAGGCGGGAGCGGCAATTAGGATTGAAAAGCGGATACCCTCGGCGGCGGGCTTAGGCGGCGGCAGTGCCGACGCGGCGGCGGTGCTCTGCGGTCTTGACAGGCTTTATGAAACTAAATTCTCCTATAAAAAACTGTTAAATATCGCGGTAAAGTTAGGTGCGGACGTACCCTTTTTAATCCGAGGCGGTACGGCGAGGGCAAGGGGAATAGGCGAAGTGTTAGAACCGCTTTCGCCACTTTGCGGCTGTTACTTTTTGATTGCAAAGGGGGAGGACAAGCCCTCAACGGGCGAGATGTTCAGCCGCCTTGATTTGGCAGTATACGATAAGCCTGATATAGATAGGACCGTCTTTGCGCTTAATTCGGGAGATTTGTCTGCTGTCTTATCTTCAATGGATAATTCCTTTTCCACGCTGTGGCGGGAAAGCAGGGTTAAAGACGAACTTCTTAAAACCAAAGCGGACGCAGTTTCCCTTTCGGGGAGCGGACCTGCCTGGTTTGCGGTGTATACGGATAAAGGTAGAGCGGAAACCGCCGAAAAGACTCTTAAAGCCCTTAATATTCCTGTTTTTATCTGCGAGCCGCAGGAAAAATCAATAATATTTGAATAAAAATAAAAATTTCCGTTCATATTTTAATCAGAAAAAATTGAGGGGAGTTTTTATTATGATAAAAAAGATATTTTCACGCCGCGCGGCAGAGCTTTCGGTATTTTTCGGGCTTTTGTGCGCGGTTTTTATGTCACAGGCGCATTTTGATGCGGCGTGCGACGATTTAAGGCAAAACGTACTGCGGTTACATATAATCGCGAATTCTGACAGCGAAGCCGACCAAGCCGTAAAGCTGCTTGTAAGGGATAAGATTTTAGAGGAGTCCTCGGATATTTTTGCGGGGGAGACCGACCTTAAAGAAGCAGAGGAAAAGGCGGCGGAGAAAATAGGTAAATTCTGCGAAACGGCAGAGCTGGTTTTGTCGGAAAACGGCTTTTCTTACGGCGCGAGCGCCGAAATCGGGGATAGCTACTTTGAAACAAGAGAATATGAGGATTTCACCCTGCCTGCGGGCAATTACCGCTCTCTTATAATACGGCTCGGAAAAGCAGAGGGAAAAAACTGGTGGTGCGTGATTTTCCCCGCGGTTTGTATTCCCGCGGCGGGGGAGGCGTGCCTTTCGGACAGTACGTCTGATACGAGCGCCCAAATTGCGGAGCACCCGCAAAAATATGTTATGCGTTTTAAGACGGTTGAAATTTATGAGGATTTAAAAAAGTTTTTAAACGGCAAATAAAATGCTTGCATTTTACTTTTAAATGTGATATTATCAGTATGTTATCGATTTTGAAAGGGGTGACAAAGATGAAGGAAGGTATTCATCCGCAGTATGAAAAGGTTACTATAAAGTGCGCTTGCGGCGCGGAGTTCGAGACACGCTCTACTAAAAAGGATATCCGTTTGGATATTTGTTCTAAATGTCATCCGTTTTTCACCGGTAAGCAAAAGTTGGTAGACACCGGCGGTCGCGTTGACAGATTTAAAAAGCGTTTCAATATGGAATAATAAGCCTTTTGCTCCGCAGTTGCTTTATGCGACTGCGGATTTTTTTAAATTCGGAATTAACTTTTTTCGATCTCTAATATCTAAATGGGGTTGTAATATGAAAAGCTATATTACGGTATCGGGCGAATCGGTGGGAGAGTACTCAGAAAAGCGTTCCCGCTTTATCGCGACCGCAAGACGCACCGAAACAGAAGAGCAGGCGGCGGCGTTTTTAGCCGAAATGCGCTCAAAATACTGGGACGCAAAGCACAACTGCTATGCTTATTCGATTTCAGCAGGCGCGCTTAAACGTTTTTCGGACGACGGCGAGCCCCACGGCACGGCGGGCAAAGCGGGAAGTGATCTTAGCTAAGTTCT
>URGJ01000022.1 GCA_900547445.1 uncultured Oscillospiraceae bacterium
CCGCCGCAAAGGGGCTTGCCGCGCCGAAGGCTCTCCCCTGCGCCGCGGTTTCCACACTTTACTCTATGGCTTATAATTTTGCCGATACCGACTGCCTTCTCTGCGCGGTTATGGACGCAAGATGCAATCAGGTTTACAACGCGGTTTTCGATATTGAGGGCGGAAAAATCAATAGACTTTGTGCAGACAGGGCGATTTTGTGCGAAGAATTAGCCGAAGAATTAAAAAAAATGTCGCAAAACACAAATAAGTGTGTTATAATAGTGGGTGACGGTACGGAGGTTTTCTATCCGTTTGCAACGGATATTCCGAATATTAAAAAATCGGGAGAAAACAACCGCTACCAAAACGCGGTATCGGTAGGTCTTGCCGCCGAGGATATGTTTTTAAACGGCAAAACAGTTTCGCCCGAGGAATTACTGCCTGTCTATCTGCGGCTTCCGCAGGCGGAAAGAGAACTAAAAAAGAAAAAAGAGGGAAATGTATGAAAATTGCAATAGGCTGTGACCACGGTGGCTTTGAACACAAAAACGCGATTGCCGAGCATTTAAAGGAACGCGGCTTCGAGGTGACCGATTTCGGAATTTACGAAAACAAGTCGGTTGATTACCCCGAAATCGCCCTGAAGGTTGCGAACAGCGTAGCCTCGGGCGAAAACACACTCGGTATACTTGTATGCGGTACAGGTATAGGAATGTCTATGGCAGCAAACAAGGTAAACGGCATTCGCGCCGCCGCAGTAAGCGACCATTTTTCCGCAAAATACACAAGACTCCACAACAACGCAAATATTCTATGCCTTGGCGGCAGGGTTATCGGCATAGGCACGGCTTTAGAGCTTTCCAACCTATTTGTTGATACAGAATACGAGGGCGGACGGCACCAAAAACGCCTCGATATGATTACCGAAATTGAAAATTCACAGAAAAAATAATTCTACGGAGGAATTTTAAAATGAAAGACAACGTATTTATTATGGACCACCCGCTAATTCAGCACAAGCTTTCCATTCTGCGCGATGAAAAGACGGGCTCAAAGCAGTTCAGAGAGCTTATAAGCGAAATCGCAATGCTTATGTGCTATGAGTCAACACGAGACCTCCCACTTACCGAGGTTGAGACCAAAACCCCCGTTGCAACCGCTAAAACCAAGGTTTTGGCAGGCAGAAAAATGGCGTTTGTTCCCATTCTCCGCGCGGGACTCGGTATGGTGGACGGCGTTTTAAGCCTTATCCCCGCCGCGAGGGTAGGTCACATCGGAATGTACCGCGACCCCGAAACCCACAAGCCTGTTGACTATTACTGCAAGCTCCCCTCCGACCTTAACGAGCGCGACGTATTCGTGCTTGACCCGATGTTGGCGACCGGCGGAAGCGCTATTGACGCGGTTTCAAGAATCAAGGAATTTAACCCTAAGCGCATTAAATTTATGTGCATTATAGCCGCCCCCGAGGGAATCGAAGCCTTCACAGCCGCGCACCCCGACGTTCCCGTATACTGCGCGGGTCTTGACGACCATTTAAATGAGCATTGCTACATTGTCCCCGGTCTCGGCGACGCAGGCGACCGTATTTTCGGTACAAAATAAGCTTGATTGAAAAACTTTTCGCGCCCGTGCAAAAGCACGGGCGCGATTATTCTAAATACTTATTTTATACCCTTTGTCTTATCAAACGCCGCCTTGACCGCGTCCATTACCGCTCCCCTAAAGCCCGCGTTTTCGAGGGCGTGTACCCCTGCAATCGTGGTGCCTCCCGGACTGCAAACCTCGTCCTT
Source organism: uncultured Oscillospiraceae bacterium (assembly GCA_900547445.1). Lineage (GTDB taxonomy): Bacteria > Bacillota > Clostridia > Oscillospirales > Acutalibacteraceae > UBA737. Next base: position 1,776 of record URGJ01000022.1, read on the forward strand.
TAGCTGTTCGGGGTGCTTTTCGGACTCCAAAATCAGTCTTGCCGAGCCTACAAGAGTCTGTGCCGCGTAACGCGCCGCCTTATCACGCGGCAGTCCGCACTCAACCGCACCGTCCGCAAGAGCATTAGCAAACAAATAAATAAAGGCAGGACCGCAGCCCGAAACCGCACAGGCGGCGTCGATTAAATTCTCGTCAAGTCTGTCCAAAATACCTACATTACGCATACAATTTGAAAAGTCGGTGATTTCGTCCATAAAAACATCTTCGGAAACAGCATAAGGTACAACTCCCTCGCCTATAGCAACAGGAGTATTCGGCATTATCCTGATTACGGGATACTTTGCCCCAAGCATTTCATTAATTGAATAGGTTGTAATCCCTGCCGCCATTGTCACAAGCACAAAGCGGTCGGTGCGTTCGGCTAAGGTCTCAGCTATGCCGTCAAGCATAGATTTCATCATCTGCGGCTTTACGCCGAGGAAAATATACTGTGCGCCCCTTGCTACCGCTTTATTATCCGCCGCGCGGCAATTAAGCTCCGCCGCTAAGGTCTGCGCCTTTTGCACTGTTCTGTTTGAAAGCATAACCTCGTGACCCGGAACCGTCTTTCTAAGCGCGCGCGCTAAAGCCGCGCCCATATTGCCCGTGCCTATAAAACCGAATTTTACTTCTGACATATTACTTACCTACCTTATCTGTCCGTTTCCGTGAATGATATATTTATATGTGTTAAGCTCGTTAAGCCCCATAGGTCCTCTTGCGTGAAGCTTTTGGGTGGAAATACCCATTTCACAGCCGAGCCCGAACTCGCCGCCGTCGGTAAATCGGGTTGAGCAGTTTACATAAACCGCCGCAGAGTCCACCCTCGATGTGAAATAATCCGCCGCCTGACTATCTTCGGTTATAATGCTTTCGCTGTGGTGGGTCGAATGCTTGGCTATATGCGAAACCGCCTCTTTTACATCGGCTACTACCTTTACAGCCATTATGTAATCCAAAAACTCGGTATCAAAATCCTTTTCACCTGCAGGGGTTGCGTTTATTATACCGCAAACCTCTTTATCGCCCCGTATTTCGGCGCGCCCCTTAAAGCTTTCGGAAAGCAAGGGAAGAAATTTATCCGCAATATCGCGGTTTACAAGGCAAACCTCCGCCGCATTGCAGACAGAGGGACGGCTCGTTTTGGCGTTATCCACAATACTTACCGCCTTATCTAAATCCGCCGCCTTATCAATATAAATATGGCAAATACCGGTTCCCGTTTCAATCACGGGCACGGTCGCGTTTTGAACACAGGCGGAAATAAGTCCCTTACCTCCGCGCGGAATCAGCAAATCAATATATCCGTTCGCCGTCATAAGTGCGTTTGCGCTGTCACGGGAGATATCCTCAACGAGGTTTACATAATCCTTACTTACCCCCGATTTTTCAAGTCCGTCCTTAAGGGCTTTAACCACGGCATAGGCGCTGGAAAAAGCCTCCTTACCGCTTCTCAGGACGCATACATTCCCGCTTTTAAAGCAAAGCGCCGCCGCGTCCGAGGTAACGTTCGGTCTGCTCTCATAAATAATAGCCACCACGCCTAACGGCACGGAGACCTTTTCGATTTTAAGTCCGTTTTCGCGGGTTGTTTCGGAAATAACGCGGCCTACAGGATCTGGCAGCTTTGCTACTTCTCTTATACCGTCCGCCATAGCGACTATTCTTTTTTCATCAAGACGAAGACGGTCGAGCATAACCTCGCTTATCTTACCCTTAGCGTTAATTAGGTCGGTTTCATTTGCCGCTAAAATATCCGTAGTGTGAAAAATAAGCGCGTCCGCCATATTTAATAGGACGGCGTTTTTCTTTTCTGTACTGAGCGGAGCTTCAAGCGAAGCAGATTTCGCCCTTTTTAAAATTACAGAGGTTTCGGTCATTGCTTTTCTACCTTTCTTGCAACAAATCTTGTGCCCGCGGGCTTACCCTCGACAATATCGTAAAGGATGTGGGGCTCTTTACCGTTGGCAATTATCATATCGATCCCCGCTTCGGTCGCAATTTTAGCCGCCTTTATCTTGGTAGCCATTCCGCCCGTGCCGAATTTACTGCCCGCACCGCCCGTCATACTTTCGATTTCGGGGGTGATTTCCTCAACCCGTTCCAGTAAAACCGCGTTTTTATCGGTACGCGGATCGGCGGTGAAAAGCCCGTCTATATCGGAAAGAAGTATCAGCAAATCTGCGTTTATCGCCGTTGCGACGATAGCTCCCAAAGTATCGTTATCCCCTATTACAATCTCGTCTGTCGCAATGGAGTCATTCTCATTTATAATAGGTATGGCGCCGAGATCAAGCAGTCTGCACATAGTGTTTTCAAAATTCGCCTTGCGCTCCTTGTGCTCTATATCCTCGCCCGTAATCAAAATCTGCGCTACGGTGTGGTTGTACTCGGAAAACAGCTTGTCATATGTATACATAAGCTCGCACTGACCAACCGCCGCAGCCGCCTGCTTTGTCGGAATGTCCGACGGCTTTTCGGAAAGCGAAAGCTTACCCGCCCCCATTCCTATAGCACCCGAGGAGACCAGTATAACCTGATTGCCCGCGTTTTTAAGGTCGCTCATAACCTTGCAAAGCTCCTCTACCCTTCTTATATTAAGAAGTCCCGATTTATGAGCTAAGGTAGATGTTCCGATTTTAATTACAATACGCATTTTTTTACTCCGTTTAGTTTTCTTGTATAGTCATTATAACTTATATTTAAATTAATTACCATATTTTTTATCAATTTTTTTCACATAAAAATGACTTTTGATTTTTATTATTTATTTTTTCCAAAAATTCTTGACTTCAACGCTTTAAAGTGATATACTTTTATCATATTAAATCTAAGGAGAGACAGATTTATGAAAATGAAAAAAATCTTATCCGCCGTTATGGCACTTACCCTTGCGGCGGCAACCTGCGTTTCCCTTTCGGGATGCGGTAAAAAATCGGCAAAGTACACAGTCGGCATCTGCCAATTAGTTCAGCATGACGCGCTCGATGCTGCTACTAAGGGCTTTAAGGATGTTCTTAAAGAGAAATTGGGCGACGATGTTGAGTTTGACGAGCAGAACGCCGCTAACGATTCGGCAACCTGCGCTACTATCGCCAACCAATTTGTTTCAAACAAGGTTGACCTTATTATGGCTAACGCAACCCCCGCTTTACAGGCGGCAGCCGCGGCAACCGCTGATATTCCCGTTGTCGCAACTTCTATCACCGACTACGCTACCGCGCTTGAGATAAGCGACTGGACAGGAAAAACAGGTAAAAATATCACAGGCTCTTCCGACTTAGCTCCCCTAAAGGAACAGGCGGAAATGATTAAGGAGCTCTTCCCCGAGACTAAGAAGGTCGGTATACTCTACAATTCGGGTGAGGCTAACTCCAAGTATCAGGCTACCGAGGTTACAAAGGCGCTTAAGGAGTTAGGTATCGAGGCTAAGGAATACACCAGCGCAGATTCAAACGATTTGGCATCTGTTGTTACAACCGCCTGTGCCGAGGTTGATGTTATCTACATTCCGACCGATAACACAATGGCTTCCAACACAGGAATAGTAAACAACATTGCAGAGCCGGCTAAGGTTCCGGTTGTCGCGGGCGAAGTAGGAATATGCAAGGGCTGCGGAGTTGCTACCCTTTCTATCGACTACTACAGCATCGGTAAAAAGGCGGGCGAAATGGCTTACGAGATTCTTGTAAACGGCGCAAAGCCCGGCGATATGGAAATCGAATATGCAGACGAGCTTACAAAGCAGTATATGGCTTCCCGTTGCCAAACCCTCGGCATAACCGTTCCCGATACATATGTTGCTATTGAAGAGAAATAATTTTTTTAAATAAATGTAACGGCGATAAGGCGTTCTGCGCCTTATCGCTTATTCCTGTTTTTATATCTACTATTTTTCGACCGAAAGGAAACTAAAAAATATGCTATCATTTATAAGCTCCCTGCCAGGGGCAATCGCTCAGGGCGCAGTTTGGGGAATTATGGCGGTAGGACTTTACATAACCTACAAAATACTCGACCTTGCCGACCTTACCGTTGACGGCTCGTTCGGCACGGGCGGCGCTGTGCTTGTAGTCTGCACCGCGGGCGGAATGAATATTTTTCTTTCCCTTCTTTTGGCGTTGCTCGCAGGCTGCCTCGCGGGACTGGTGACCGGAATATTTCACACAAAATTCGGTATACCCGCCATTCTTGCGGGAATACTGACTCAAATCGCGCTGTATTCCGTAAACCTCCGCATTTTGGGCGGTAAGGCAAATCAACCGCTTTCGGTCGATAAATACAATCTGTTGATTTCTCTTAGAAATGTCAACAAATCCCTTATTGTGCTTGCAATTTTTATCGCCGTAATCATTCTTGTGCTTTACTGGTTCTTCGGCACTGAGCTTGGCCATTCGCTCCGTGCTACGGGCTGTAATCAGGCTATGGCGAGGGCAAACGGAATCAACACCTCCACAAATAAGATTATCGGCTTTGTGCTTTCAAACGGTATTGTAGCGTTGTCGGGCGGAATGCTCGCGCAGTATCAGGGCTTCGCGGATGTAAATATGGGCAGAGGAGCTATAGTAATCGGTCTTGCGGCAATTATTATCGGTGAGGTCGCTTTTAACAAGCTGTTTAAAAACTTTGCGTTAAAGCTTTTAGCGGCTGTATTCGGCGGAATAATCTATTATATTGTAATTACATTTGTGCTTTGGCTGGGTCTGCCTGCTAACGACCTTAAATTACTTTCGGCGCTTGTCGTTGCCTTCTTCCTCGGTATCCCCTACTGGAAGAGCAAAATTGCCGAAAACAGAGTAAAGCCCGTTCCCGGAGGTGACACCAATGCTTGAAATTAAAAATGTATACAAAACCTTTAACCCCGGCACAATAAACGAAAAGCGTGCCCTTAACGGCCTTAATCTCACCCTTAACGATGGTGACTTTGTAACCGTTATCGGCGGTAACGGCGCGGGAAAATCCACAATGCTTAATATGGTGGCGGGCGTTTACCCCGTTGACAGCGGCTCAATCATAATTGACGGCACAGATGTCACCCGACTTCCCGAGCATAAAAGAGCCAAATATTTAGGCAGGGTTTTCCAAGATCCGATGATGGGTACCGCCGCGGATATGTGGATTGAGGAAAATATGGCGCTTGCAAGCCGCAGAGGTCAGGCAAGAGGACTTAAGTGGGCGATAAGCAAGGCAGAGCGAGAACAGTTTAAAGAAATGTTAAGCGAGCTTGATTTAGGGCTCGAAAACCGCCTTTCGGCTAAGGTAGGCTTACTTTCGGGCGGTCAGAGACAGGCGCTCACCCTTTTAATGGCGGTTATGAAAAAGCCGAAGCTTTTACTTCTTGACGAGCATACAGCGGCGCTTGACCCTAAAACCGCCGCTAAGGTGTTAGCCCTTTCGGATAAATTTATCGAAGAGGGTCATCTTACCGCAATGATGGTTACCCACAATATGAAGGACGCGATTGCCCACGGCAACCGTCTTATAATGATGAACAACGGTCAGATAATCCTTGATGTTTCGGGCGAGGAAAAGAAAAAGCTTACGGTTGAATACCTCCTCGAAGCCTTCACAAAGCTAAGCGGCTCCGAATTTGCAAACGACCGCGCATTGCTTTCGTAATTAAATAATTTATCCATAATCAATATGTATTTTCTATATACCTAATATGCAATTTTAAAAGTAAATTTTCGATAAAAATTCGATTTCGGCGATTGACAAAATATAAAGCGGTGTGTTATAATCAAGACATACAATATATAGTTCTTTGTGACTGACGGATAAGTGGAGCACCACGTGAATCAAAGAACGAGTCAAGCCGACCGTCTGGGCATACTTATCTTTCTCGGGTGAGTGTGCCTTTTTTGTGATTTGGAGGAAAATTATGAAAAAAATTGCAATTATTATGGGAAGCGACAGCGATCTCCCTATTGTTTCAAAGGCCGCGGACACGCTTAAAAGCTTCGGCGTACCCTTTGAGGTACATGTTTTTTCGGCGCACCGTACGCCCGAGGAGGCAAAAGAATTTAGCTGTAATGCCCGCAAAAACGGCTTTGGCGCAATAATAGCCGCGGCGGGAATGGCGGCTCACCTTGCGGGAGCTATTGCCGCTAACACTACCCTTCCCGTTATCGGAATACCCATTAAATCAGCAGGCTTAGGCGGTATTGACGCCCTTCTTTCAACCGTACAGATGCCCTCCGGCATACCTGTAGCCACGGTTGCTATTGACGGCGCTGTTAATGCCGCTTTGCTGTGCGTGGAAATATTGGCGGTCACCGATTCGGAATTAGCCGAAAAGCTTAATAACAAGCGCAAGGCAGATTACGAAAAGGTGCTAAGCAAAAACAAGGCTGTCGAAGAACAGTTTAATAATTAAACGGAGGACAATAAAATGGAAAAAACAACACAGCTTTACGAGGGCAAGGCAAAAAAGGTATTCGCCACCGAAAATCCCGAATATGTAATCGTCTCCTACAAGGATGACGCCACCGCCCTTGACGGTCTTAAAAAGGGTACTATAACAGGAAAGGGCGTAATAAACAACAGAATGTCAAACTTCCTGTGCCGTTTACTTGAAAAGCAGGGCGTTCCCACCCACTATGTTGAGGAATTAAACGACCGCGAAACCGTGGTTAAAAAGGTAAGCATTGTGCCGCTTGAGGTTATTATCCGCAACATTTCGGCAGGCTCCTTTGCAAAGCGTTACGGAGTTGACGAGGGTATCGTTTTTGACGAGCCTACAATCGAGTTTTCCTATAAAAATGACGATCTGCACGACCCGCTCATCAATGAATATCACGCCCTTGCCTTAAAGCTTGCGACCAAGGAAGAAATCGACACTATTAAGTCTATGGCGTTTAAGGTAAACGAGATTTTAAAGGAATATTTCCTCTCGCTTAATGTTAAGCTGGTTGACTTCAAGCTTGAGTTCGGCAGACTTTCCGACGGCACTATCGTTTTAGCGGACGAAATCTCCCCCGACACCTGCCGTTTCTGGGACGCGGACACCAACGAAAAGCTTGACAAGGACCGTTTCCGCCGCGATATGGGCGGAGTTGAGGACGCTTACAACGAAATGATGAAAAGGGTATTCGGCGAATAATTCTCGGAGGCAAAGATGGGTAATTTAAGAGAAGAATGCGGGGTTTTCGGAGTATTTTCTCCCGAAACCGCAGATGTGGCGCGCACCACCTATTACGGTCTTTTCGCGCTTCAGCACCGCGGTCAGGAATCCTGCGGAATAGTAGTTAACGATGACGGCGTTTTCGCTTCGTTCAAGGACACGGGTCTTGTAAACGATGTTTTTACTCCCGAAATAATTGAAGGCTTGGGTGAGGGCAATATCGCGGTAGGTCATTGCCGTTACGGCACAACAGGCTCTAACGACCGCAACAACGCCCAGCCGATCGTGGTTAATCATATCAAGGGCAGAATGGCTCTCGCCCACAACGGCAACCTTATAAATTCGGGTGAGCTTAGAAACGAGCTTGAATTACAGGGCTCGATTTTCCACACCACAAGCGACACCGAGGTAATCTCCTACATAATCACCAAGGAGCGCCTTACCGCCCCCTCAATCGAGCAGGCGGTAAATCAGGCAATGAACAAGATAAGGGGCGCCTATTCCCTTGTTATAATGTCCCCCTCCAAGCTTATTGCCGTAAGGGACGAAAACGGCTTCCGTCCCCTTTGCTACGGCAAAACGCCCGACGGCAGGTACATTGTCGCCTCCGAAAGCTGTGCCCTTGACGCGGTGGGAGCGGAGTTTATCCGCGACGTCCGCCCGGGTGAAATAGTGGTATTCGATAAAAACGGCGTCAGAACCATAACCGACCATTGCGATAAGACCCCCTGCTCGCTTTGCGTGTTTGAGTACATTTATTTTGCCCGTCCCGATTCGGTAATTGACGGCTGCTCCGTGCATTCGGCGCGCCTTCGCGCGGGTGCGTTTTTAGCCCTTGAGCACCCTGTTCAGGCGGATATAGTAATCGGCGTTCCCGATTCAGGAATTGACGCGGCTATAGGCTATTCAAAGCAGTCGGGTATTCCATATGAATTAGGATTCATTAAAAACAAATATATTGCGAGAACCTTTATCGCCCCGGGTCAGAAAAGCCGCGAGGACAAGGTAAGAATCAAGCTTAACCCGATTTCCGAAATTGCTAAGGGCAAGCGCATAGTGATGATTGACGACTCGATAGTAAGAGGTACTACAAGCGCCCGCATTGTAAAGCTTTTGCGGGACGCGGGAGCAAAGGAAATTCATATGCGTGTTTCCGCTCCCCCCTTTATGAACCCTTGCTACTACGGCACGGATATTGATTCAAGGGAAAATCTCATCGCCTGCAAGCACTCGGTTGATGAAATTGCTAAGATTATCGGGGTTGACTCACTCGGATACTTAAGCGTAGAGAGCGTAAAGCAGATTGCGAAGGGGGTAAACGGAGGCGGCTACTGCACCGCCTGCTTTGACGGAGATTATCCGACCGAAATTCCCAAAGCCCCTATGAAAAACAGATTTGAAACCAAAATATCAGAAAACAAGGAGTAAGAAATGAATAATTCACAGTCAAAATCCTACGCCGATGCGGGCGTTGACATTACCGCGGGCTACAAAGCGGTAGAGCTGATGAAAAAGCATATCGCAAGAACAAAGAACGAGGGCTGTCTCGACGATGTAGGCGGATTCGGCGGTTGCTTCGGCTTGCCCCTAAAAGGAATGGAAGAGCCTGTATTAGTCAGCGGAACCGACGGTTGCGGAACTAAGGTTAAGCTTGCGATTTTAATGGACAAGCATGATACTATCGGCATTGACGCAGTTGCAATGTGCGTAAACGATATTATTTGCTGCGGCGCAAAGCCCCTTTTTTTCCTCGATTATATCGCCTGCGGCAAAAACATTCCTGAAAAAATTGCCGAAATAGTAAGCGGCGTTGCAGAGGGGTGCGTTCAGTCGGGCGCCGCGTTAATCGGCGGTGAAACCGCAGAGCATCCCGGAATGATGCCTACAGACGATTATGACCTTGCAGGCTTCGCAGTCGGTATTGTTGACAAGAAGAAAATTATTGATAACACCACTATGGAAGAGGGCGATGTGGTTATAGCACTCCCCTCAAGCGGTATTCACTCAAACGGTTTTTCTTTAGTTCGTAAGGTTTTTGATGTTGAAAACTGTGATTTAACCTCACCGGTTGCGGAGTTAGGCGGAATTCCCTTAGGAGAAGCCCTTTTAACTCCTACTAAAATATATGTTAAACCTATTCTGGCTCTTTTGGAGTCGGTTAAGGTAAGAGCTATTTCCCACATCACGGGCGGCGGATTTTATGAGAATATCCCGAGAAGTATTCCCGAAGGCTTTGGTGCGGAGATTGTTAAATCTTCTATTAAGGTACTTCCGATTTTTGATTTGCTCGCAAAGACAGGCAATATCCCCGAGCGGGATATGTTCAACACCTTTAATATGGGGGTCGGTATGAGCGTTGTTGTAGCAAAAGAGGATGTCAAAAAGGCTCTTGAAATACTCAAATCCAACGGCGAGGACGCATATCAAATAGGCAAAATCGTCAAGTCCGACACAAAGGTAACTATTATATGAGCAGAAAAGTAAATATCGCCGTTTTGGTATCGGGCGGTGGCACAAATTTGCAGGCGCTTATTAACGCCCAAAAGTCGGGAATTATCAAATCGGGCGAAATTAAGCTGGTAATTTCCAATAACGAAAACGCTTACGCCTTAACCCGCGCGCAAAACGCCGATATTAAAACCGCTGTCTGTGTTAAAAAAGGTGTTTCACAGGAGGAGTTCGAACAAAAGCTTATTTCCCTGTTAGAGGAAAACGGCATAGAGCTCATAATTTTAGCGGGCTTTATGTGCATTTTAAGCGAGAATTTCACCTCACGCTATCCAAAACGCATTATTAATGTCCACCCCTCTCTTATCCCCTCCTTTTGCGGTAAAGGCTTTTTCGGGCTTCATGTTCACGAGGCGGCGCTTAGCTACGGCGTAAAGGTGACGGGCGCTACCGTGCATTTTGTAAATGAAATACCCGACGGCGGCGAGATTATAATGCAAAAAGCGGTTTACATAGAGGACGGCGACACCCCCGAAGTATTACAAAAAAGAGTAATGGAAAACGCGGAATGGGAAATTTTGCCCCTTTCCACCGAAAAGGTTTGCAGTGAAATTTTAAAGGAGAATTAGTGTGAATATATACAAGATTAACGACATCGGCAAGCTTATTAAGGATAACGCTTATGTCGGCAGAGGAATTGTTATAGGTACAACCGAAGACGGTAGCAAAGCCGCAACAGCTTACTTTATTATGGGCAGAAGCGAAAACAGCCGCAACAGAGTTTTCACCGAAAAGGACGGTGAAATTAAAACCGAGCCGTTTGATGTTTCCAAGGTTGAAGACCCCTCCCTTATAATCTACAACGCGGTAAGAAAATTAGGTGACAGCCTTATTGTAACAAACGGCGACCAGACCGATACAATTTATAATTTAATGAGCGAGGGTAAATCCTTTAAGGAATCCCTTGAAACCCGCGAGTTTGAGCCTGACGCCCCCAATTTAACCCCCCGTATAAGCGGTATTTTAAACTTTAAGGACGGCGGCTTTTCCTATGAAATGAGCATTTTAAAGAGCGTTGACGCCGAGGGCTCCGACTGCTGCCGTTACACCTTTTCCTACCCCTCTAAAGCAGGTCTCGGTCATTTTATTCACACCTATGTTTGCGACGGTAACCCCATTCCCACCTTCCAGGGTGAGCCTGAGCGGGTAAAAGTTCCCGACAGTATTGACGAATTCACCGAAACCCTTTGGAATAACCTAAACGCGGATAATAAAATTTCCCTTTATGTCCGTTATGCCGACCTTAAAACCGGTGAATTTGAGCAGAGACTCATAAACAAAAATAAGTAAGGAGTATTTACAATGCCCGATAACAAGGATAATTATATTTCGCCCTTTTCCACCCGCTATGCCTCGAAAGAAATGCAGCATATTTTCTCGGAAAACTTTAAATTCCGCACCTGGAGACGGCTTTGGATTGCCCTTGCAAGAGCCGAAAAGCAGTTAGGGCTTGACATTACCGACGAGCAGATTGCCGAAATGGAGGCACATAAGGACGACATTAACTACGAGGTCGCCGAGGGGCGCGAAAAGCTGGTTCGTCACGATGTTATGTCCCATGTTTACGCTTTCGGAAAGCAGTGTCCCAAAGCCGAGCCTATAATTCACTTGGGAGCTACAAGCTGTTATGTAGGCGACAATACCGATGTTATTATTTTAAGGGAAGCGTCAAATATAATTCAGAAAAAGGCGGCGCAGGCGCTTAAAAACCTTTCGGAATTCGCGATTAAATATAAGTCTCTCCCCTGCCTTGCCTACACCCATTTACAACCCGCCCAGCTTACAACCGTCGGCAAGCGCGCCACCCTTTGGATGTATGAACTGTCACAGGATATTGACAACCTCGATTATCAGCTTTCACGGCTTAAGCTTTTGGGCTCTAAGGGCACAACGGGTACGCAGGCGAGCTTTATGGAGCTTTTTTCGGGCGATGAAGAAAAGGTCAAAAAGCTTGAAGAGCTAATTGCAAAGGAAATGGGCTTTGACGCTTGTGTTCCGGTTTCGGGTCAGACCTATTCAAGAAAGGTAGACTCATATTTCCTTTCGGTGCTTTCGGGCTTTGCACAGAGCGCCTACAAATTCTCCAACGATATGCGGCTTTTGCAGTCCTTTGAGGAAATGGAAGAGCCCTTTGAAAAGAATCAGATAGGCTCCTCCGCAATGCCGTACAAGCGCAATCCTATGCGTTGTGAACGCATTTCTTCCCTTGCGCGCTATGTAATAGCCGATTCGGTAAACCCCGCTATGACGGCAGGCACCCAATGGTTTGAGCGCACCCTTGACGACAGCGCAAATAAGCGTATCTCGGTCGCCGAAGCCTTTTTAGCGGTGGACGCGATACTCAATATTTATATAAATGTAACCTCGGGACTTGTGGTTTACGAAAATGTTATTAAAAAACGCGTTATGGAAAAGCTCCCCTTTATGGCGACAGAAAATATTATGATGGAGTCGGTAAAGCGGGGCGGCGACCGTCAGGAGCTGCACGAAATTATCCGTGTTTATTCCCACGAAGCGGCGGCGGGCGTTAAGCTCAGGGGTGAAGCTAACAACCTTATTGACCGCATAGCGGCGGACGAGAGAATTCCCCTTACAAAGGAAGAAATATTAAAGGAATTAGACCCCTCAAAGTATATCGGCAGAAGCGCCTCTCAGACAGAGGAATTTGTCGAAACGGTTGTAAGCCCGATACTCGAAAAACACTACACCGAGCCTGTAAAAGCGGTGCTTAATGTATAAAGGAGCATAAATATGAAAGAATTTGAACTTAAATACGGCTGTAACCCCAACCAAAAGCCCGCCAAAATTTTTATGGCGGACGGTAATGAGCTTCCGATTAAGATTTTAAACGGTAAGCCGGGTTACATAAATTTTCTTGACGCCTTTAACTCCTGGCAGCTTGTAAAAGAGCTTAAGGAGGCTTTAGGTCTGCCCGCGGTCACTTCTTTTAAGCATGTCAGCCCCACAAGCGCGGCGGTGGGTATTCCGTTGCCCGAAAAGCTTAAAAAGGCTTGCTTTGTAGATGATATAGAAAATCTTGACGAGTCTCCCCTCGCCTGTGCATATGCGAGAGCTCGCGGCACAGACCGTATGTGCTCCTTTGGGGACTGGGTGGCTTTGTCCGATATTTGCGATACCGCGACCGCTCTTTTAATAAAGCGCGAGGTGTCCGACGGTATTATCGCCCCGGGTTATGATCCCGAGGCTCTCGAAATTTTAAAATCAAAGCGTAACGGTAATTACAACATAGTTGAAATCGACCCCGATTATGTTCCCGCACCGGTCGAGCATAAGCAGGTTTTCGGTATCACCTTTGAGCAGGGACGAAACAATTTTAAGATTGACAAATCCTTGCTTACAAACCTCGTAACCGAGAATAAAAATATTCCCGACAGCGCAAAGCGCGACCTTATAATCTCCCTTATCACCCTTAAATACACCCAGTCTAACTCGGTTTGCTTCGCCTTTGACGGTCAGGCAATAGGAGTTGGTGCCGGTCAGCAGTCAAGAGTTCATTGCACCCGCCTTGCGGGCTCTAAGGCGGATACCTGGTTTATGCGCCAGTATGACAAGGTATTAAATCTCCCATTTAAGGACGATATCAGAAGACCCGACCGCGACAATATTATTGACGGCTACATCAACCGCAACGAGGAAGATGTATGTGCCGACGGTATTTGGCAGAAATACTTTAAGACCCGCCCCGAGCCGCTTACAGACGAGGAGATTAAAAAATATCTTTCGGGTATTTCGGGCGTTTCTTTGGGCTCGGACGCCTTCTTCCCCTTTGATGACAACATAGAACGCGCCCACAAAAGCGGCGTTTCCTATATTGCAGAGCCGGGCGGCTCAATCCGTGACGATATAGTTATCGACTGCTGTAATAAATACGGCATTGCCATGGCATTCACGGGAATGAGACTTTTCCACCATTAATATATAAGGAGTAATTGCAATGAATTTTTTTGACGAGCTTAAAAATTTTGACCCTCAGGTTGCGGACGCCTGCAATTTAGAGCTTGAGCGCCAACAGCATAACATAGAGCTTATCGCCTCGGAAAACATTGTTTCAAAGGCGGTGCTTTTAGCCGCGGGCGGCGTGCTTACAAATAAATATGCCGAGGGGTATCCCTCCAAGCGTTACTACGGCGGCTGTCAGTATGTTGATATTGTAGAAAATATCGCCCGCGAGCGCGCAAAGGAGCTGTTCGGAGCAGAGCACGCAAATGTTCAGCCCCACAGCGGAGCTAACGCAAATCTTGCGGTCTTCTTCGCCCTCTTACAGCCGGGCGACACCGTAATGGGTATGAATTTAAGTGAGGGCGGTCATCTTTCCCACGGCTCGCCTGTAAATATTTCGGGTAAATATTTCAACATCGTCCCCTACGGTGTAAGCCCCGAAACCGAGATGATTGACTATGACAAAATGCGCGAAATTGCTTTAGACTGCAAGCCTAAAATGATTATTGCGGGTGCCAGCGCATATTCAAGGGTAATCGACTTTAAGCGCTGCCGCGAAATTGCCGATGAAGTGGGCGCTTACCTTGTGGTAGATATGGCGCATATCGCAGGTCTTGTCGCCGCGGGACTTCACCCCTCCCCCGTGCCCTATGCCGATGTCGTAACCACCACCACTCACAAGACCTTAAGAGGACCGAGAGGGGGATTAATTCTCTGCCGTGAGGAATACGCGAAGCAGATTGACAAGGCGGTTTTCCCAGGTACTCAGGGCGGCCCGCTTATGCACATTATCGCCGCTAAGGCGGTAGCATTGGGCGAGGCTTTAACACCTGAATTTAAAGAGTATCAAACCCAGATTGTAAAGAATGCTGCCGCCCTTTGCGAGGGCTTAAAGGCGGAGGGTCTCGACATTGTTTCGGGCGGTACGGACAATCACTTAATGCTCTTAAAGCTTATAAAGAACGGCATTACGGGCAAGGAGCTTGAACACAGGCTCGATGAGGTGCACATCACCGCCAACAAGAACACCGTACCCTGCGACCCCCAGAGTCCCTTTATCACAAGCGGTCTTAGAATAGGAACACCCGCTGTCACCACCCGTGGCTTTAAGGAGCTTGAAATGGCAAAAATCGCCAAGTGGATCAGCACTGCAATAACAGATTTTGATAATAATAAGGACAGAATTTCCGACGAGGTTCAAGAGCTTTGCTCACACTTCCCGATTTACGGATAAATTTTAAGGAGACTTAAATGAAAGTAATGGTAATAGGCGGCGGCGGACGCGAGCACGCCATAATTAAAAAGCTAAAGGAAAGCCGTGACATTACAGAGCTTTACGCCCTGCCCGGTAACGGCGGAATGGCAGAGGACGCGTTATGCGTTAATATCGGCGCTAAGGAGATAGAAAAGCAGGTTGATTTCGCGGTGAAAAACGGTATTGATTACGCCGTTGTCGCCCCCGACGACCCGCTGGTTTTAGGCGCGGTTGACGCTTTAGAGGCGGCGGGTATTCCCTGCTTCGGCCCCGATAAAAAGGCGGCGATAATTGAGGGAAGCAAGGTTTTTTCAAAAAATCTTATGAAAAAATACGGTATTCCCACAGCGGAATATGAGGTGTTCGACAATGCTGAAGCCGCCCTTTCCTACCTTGAAACTGCCCCTATCCCCACCGTTGTTAAGGCGGACGGCTTAGCCCTCGGCAAAGGCGTAATTATAGCTAACACCAGAGACGAGGCTAAAGATGCTGTGCGCTCGATAATGGAGGAAAAAAAGTTCGGCGAGAGCGGCGCTAAAATTGTAATAGAGGAATTTTTAACAGGCCCCGAGGTTTCGGTTCTTTCCTTTACCGACGGTAAAACCCTTGTACCGATGGTTTCCTCTATGGATCACAAGCGCGCCCTTGACGGAGACAACGGGCTTAACACAGGCGGTATGGGTACTGTGGCTCCAAACCCCTATTATACAAAAGAAATCGCTAAAGAATGTATGGAAAAAATCTTTATTCCTACGGTAAACGCGATGAACGCCGAGGGGCGCACCTTTAAGGGCTGTCTTTACTTTGGGCTTATGTTGACCGAAAAAGGTCCTAAAGTAATTGAGTACAACTGCCGTTTCGGAGACCCCGAAACTCAGGTGGTTTTGCCGCTTCTTGACAGCGATTTGTTTACAATTATGCGCGCGGTTACAAACGGTACCCTCGACAAAACCGAGGTTAAGTTTAAAAACGAAAACGCCGCCTGCGTTGTTATGGCGTCAAAGGGCTATCCGCAAAAATACGAAAGCGGTTTTGAGCTTAAGATTGACGATTCGGTAAAGGACAGCGTGTATGTAGCGGGCGCAAAGAAAGAAAACGGCAGGCTTTTAACCGCGGGCGGCAGAGTGCTGGGCGTTACCGCTACTGCCGACACCCTTGAAAAGGCGATTAATAAAGCCTACGAAAAGGTCGGCAAGGTAGAGTTTGAAAACGCTTTCTACCGCAAGGATATAGGTGCAAGAGCCCTTAAAGCAAAGGAGAGAAAATAATGGTATACCGTGTATTTACCGAAAAGAAGAAGGAGCTTGCACATGAAGCAAGGGCGCTCCTTTCAGACATTAACGGGCTTTTACAGATAAGCTCTGTAAAAGATGTTCGGGTAATCAACCGCTATGACGCCGAAAACATAACCGAGGAGTTGTTCGACTATGCGGTGAAAACCGTGTTTTCCGAGCCACAGCTCGATATTACATATTCGTCTCTTAAAAATGACGGTGCGCAGATTTTTGCGGTTGAGTATCTGCCGGGTCAGTTTGACCAGCGCGCAGACTCGGCGGCACAGTGTATTCAGCTTATATCAAAGGGCGACCGTCCCGTAATCCGCACCGCAAAAGTGTATATGCTCTACGGTGATATTACCGATTCAGAGCTTAACGCGATTAAAAAACATGTTATAAACCCGGTTGAGGCGCGCGAAGCGGCGCTTTCAAAACCCGAAACCTTATCCACAGATTACGATATTCCCGAAACCGTAGCCACCCTTGACGGCTTTACAGGTCTTGACCGTGCAGGACTTGAACACTTTGTAAAGCTGTACAGCCTTGCTATGGATGCGGACGATATTGCCTTTTGTCAGGACTACTTTAAATCCGAGCACCGCGACCCGACAATGACCGAAATCAGAATGATTGATACATACTGGTCGGATCATTGCCGCCATACTACATTTTTAACCAATCTTGACGGCGCGGTTTTTGAGGATGAATTAATCCAAAGCGCATACAACGATTACCTTAATGTCCGCAAGGAATTAGGCAGAACAAAGCCTATTTGCCTTATGGACTTAGCGACTGTCGCTGTTAAGTACTTAAAAAAGTTGGGCAAGCTTGATAAGCTTGATGAATCCGAGGAAATCAACGCCTGCACCGTTAAAATCAAGGTTGATGTTGACGGCGTGGCTGAAGACTGGCTCTTGCTTTTCAAGAATGAGACCCACAACCACCCGACCGAAATCGAGCCGTTCGGCGGCGCGGCTACCTGTATAGGCGGCGCTATCCGCGACCCGCTTTCGGGCAGATCCTATGTTTACGGCGCGATGCGGGTAACGGGCGCGGCAAACCCGCTTAAAAAGGTAAGCGAAACTATCCCCGGAAAGCTTCCTCAAAGAAAGCTTGTAACCACCGCGGCGGACGGTTATTCTTCATACGGCAACCAGATAGGTCTTGCAACGGGAATTGTTGACGAAATTTATCACGACGGCTACGCCGCAAAGCGTATGGAGATAGGCGCGGTAATTGCCGCCGCCCCTGCCGAAAATGTAAGGCGCGAATGTCCCGACCCAGGTGATATTGTAATCCTTTTGGGCGGCAGAACAGGCCGTGACGGCTGCGGCGGAGCTACAGGCTCCTCAAAATCCCACACTATGGAATCCCTTGAAACCTGCGGCGCAGAGGTTCAAAAGGGTAACGCGCCCGAGGAAAGAAAGCTCCAAAGACTCTTTAGAAATAAGACGGCAACCCGTATGATTAAGCGCTGTAATGACTTCGGCGCGGGCGGTGTTTCGGTAGCGGTCGGCGAGCTTGCGGACGGACTCAACATTGACCTTAACGCCGTACCTAAAAAGTACGACGGGCTTGACGGCACCGAGCTTGCTATCAGCGAATCCCAGGAAAGAATGGCGGTCGTTGTTGAAAAAGAAAATGTAGACGCGTTTATTGCCCTTGCAAACGAGGAAAACCTGGAGGCTACTCCCGTTGCGGTGGTAACCGCAGAACCCCGGCTTGTTATGCGCTGGAACGCCAAGGAAATAGTTAATATCAGCCGCGAGTTTTTAAATTCCAACGGCGCCCAGAAGCATATTACCGCTACTGTTGAAAAGCCGCAGGCTTATAATATCCCGGTTTCAGGCGGCTTTACTGAAAATTACAAGGCATTAGCCGATGACCTTAACATCTGCTCAAAGCGCGGACTTTCCGAGCAGTTTGACTCTACCATAGGCGCGGGTACTGTGCTTATGCCGTTTGGCGGCAAAAATCAGCTTACCCCCATTCAGGCAATGGTGCAGAAAATTTCCGTGGAAAAGAAGCACACCGACGATTGCTCCTTAATGGCGTGGGGCTACAACCCCTTTATAACCGAAAAAAGCCCCTATCACGGCGCATATTTAGCGGTTGTAGAATCTGTCTGCAAGCTTTTAGCTACGGGTGCTGAATTTAAGGATGTATACCTCACCTTTCAGGAATATTTCGAGCGCTTAGGCAAGGACAGCAAGCGTTGGGGCAAACCCCTTGCGGCACTATTAGGCGCATTCAAGGCACAGACCGAGTACGGTATAGGTTCTATCGGCGGTAAGGACTCAATGAGCGGTAGCTTTGAACAGCTTGATGTTCCCCCTACCCTGGTTTCCTTTGCGGTTACAACCTCAAAAACAAAGAATATCATTTCCCCCGAATTTAAAAATGCGGGCAGCAAAGTAGTGTTACTGGCTCCGATTTATGATGAGGAGACAAACCTACCTAACACAAAGTCACAGATTAGAATATTTAACCGTGTAACCGGGCTTATGCGTGAGGGCAAGGTGCTTTCTGCCTATACCCCAACCTTGGGCGGTATAGCCGAGGCGGTTATGAAGATGTGCTTCGGCAACGGTTTAGGATTTAAGTATGACTCTAATATGTCGGTGTCTGCTATTTTCGGCTATTCATACGGCAGCTTTTTGCTTGAAGTTACCGAAGATATAAATGACGCGATTGCGGTAGGTACTGTAACCGATGACGGTAAAATCACCCTGAACAGCGAATCGTTGGAGCTTACAGATTTGCTTAATATTTACGAAAACAAGCTTGAAAGCGTTTACCGCTGTAATATTCCCGACAGTAATTCGCCTATGAAAAACTTTTCATACACGGCGGAAAATCGGATCGCCCCCGCGGTTAAAACCGCAAAGCCTCGTGTGCTTATCCCCGTATTCCCCGGTACTAACTGCGAGTACGACAGCGCAAAGGCTATGCGCGACGCAGGCGCTGAGCCTGAGATTTTCGTTATTAACAACCTTACCCCCTCTGCGGTTGCAAGAAGCGTTGACAGCTTTGCAGAAATGCTTAAAGCGGCGCAGATGGTATTTATACCCGGCGGCTTTTCGGGCGGCGACGAGCCTGACGGAAGCGGTAAGTTTATAACCGCATTTTTCAGGAACGCCGCTGTTAAGGAGGAGGTCACCCGTCTGCTTGAGGACAGAGACGGACTTATGTGCGGTATCTGCAACGGCTTCCAAGCCTTAATAAAGCTCGGTCTTGTCCCCTACGGCAAGATTATCGACACCGACGAGCATTGCCCTACCCTTACCTTCAACACTATATCCCGTCACCAGTCAAAGATAGTTCGTACAAGGATAGCCTCCAACAAATCTCCCTGGCTTGCCGAGACCAATGTAGGCGAGATTTACAGCGTGCCGATTTCCCATGGTGAGGGACGATTTATAGCAGATGAGGAGTTTATTAAGAAATTAGCCGAAAACGGACAGATTGCAACCCAATATGTAGATTTAAGCGGTAACGCAACGAGCGATATTCACTTTAACCCGAATGACTCTATGTACGCTATAGAGGGTATCACCTCGCCCGACGGCAGAGTATTCGGCAAGATGGGTCATTCCGAGCGGTATGCTACCGACCTTTACAAAAATGTTCCCGGTGATTATGATATAAAAATGTTCCGTTCCGCGGTAAAATACTTTAAGTAAGGAGAGATTAATAGTGGCTTATTTATCTGATATTGAAATAGCTCAGCAGTGCGAAATGAAGCCGATAACCGAAATTGCAAATAAGGCGGGAATCGGCGAAAAGTACATCGAACAGTACGGCAAATACAAGGCAAAAATCGACCTTTCCCTCTTAAACGAGAGCGAAAGAGACAACGGTAAGCTTATATTAGTAACGGCTATTACCCCCACCCCCGCGGGCGAGGGCAAAACCACTACCACAATCGGTCTTGCGGACGGTATGAAGCGTATCGGAAAAAGCGTTGCGGTAGCGCTTCGCGAGCCCTCATTGGGACCTGTTTTCGGAATAAAAGGCGGTGCCGCGGGCGGCGGATATGCTCAAGTAGTGCCTATGGAGGACATTAATCTGCACTTTACGGGCGATTTCCACGCGATAGGTGCGGCTAACAATCTTCTTGCCGCTATGCTTGATAACCACATTCAACAGGGCAACCTACTTAGTATTGACCCCCGCAAAATCACCTGGAAACGCTGTGTCGATATGAACGACAGACAGCTTAGGTTCGTTGTTGACGGTCTGGGTGGCAAGGTGAACGGCGTTCCCCGCGAGGACGGCTTTGATATAACCGTTGCAAGCGAAATTATGGCGGTGCTTTGTCTCTCTAATTCCATTTCCGACCTTAAAAATCGCCTTTCCCGCATAATTGTAGGCTACACCTATGACGATAAGCCGGTTACGGCGGGTGAGCTTAAGGCGGCGGGCGCTATGGCGGCACTTTTAAAGGACGCTATAAAGCCCAACCTTGTCCAAACCTTAGAGGGTACTCCTGCATTCGTTCACGGCGGGCCCTTTGCTAACATTGCCCACGGCTGTAACTCTGTAACCGCCACCAAAATGGCGCTTAAAACCGCAGATTACGCTATAACCGAGGCGGGCTTCGGCGCGGATTTAGGTGCAGAAAAATTCCTTGATATTAAGTGCCGCGCGGCAGGTCTCACCCCCTCTGCGGTGGTTGTAGTAGCGACTGTACGAGCACTTAAAATGCACGGCGGACTTGATAAAAAGAGCCTTGACACCGAAAACCTGACCGCCCTCGAAGAGGGTATTCCTAATCTTCTCCGCCATGTTTCCAACATTAAAAATGTATATAAGCTCCCCTGCGTTGTGGCGGTAAACCGTTTCCCCACCGACACCGATAATGAAATCAACTTCATTATTGAGAAGTGCAAGGAGCTTGGCGTTAATGTTGTGCTCTCAACCGTCTGGGCGGACGGCGGCAAGGGCGGCGAGGACTTAGCAAAAGAGGTGGTGCGCCTTTGCGAGCAAGAAAAGGGCGATTTCACCTACAGCTATTCGCTCGACGGCACAATCGAAGATAAAATCGAAGCGGTTGTTAAAAAGGTATACGGCGGTAAAGGCATATCTATCCTCCCCGCCGCTAAAAAACAGATTGAAAGACTGACCGAGCTTGGTTTTTCAAATCTTCCCGTTTGTATTGCCAAAACCCAGTACAGCTTTTCGGATAACCCGGCTCTGCTTGGCGCTCCCGAGGACTTCACCGTGACGGTAAAGAATGTCAAAATTTCCGCGGGTGCGGGCTTTATCGTGGTCCTGACCGGCGATATTATGACTATGCCCGGACTTCCGAAAGCCCCCGCTGCAGAGCGTATCGATATTGACGAAAACGGCAAAATCACAGGTCTTTTCTGATAAATTAACTATTAGGCAGCACGGCGGCGGGGACACTTCCCCGCC
>URGJ01000023.1 GCA_900547445.1 uncultured Oscillospiraceae bacterium
CATATTTGAGATGAATTTTCTTTTTATTTTGTTACCTATCTATTGTACCATAACAAACTGTTTTAATAAATTTTAAATTTTTATTATAAACAATAAATACTATAACAAACTGCGCTTCATTAAGGTTGACTTTTACATAAATGTGTGCTAAAACTTTTACAGCAAAAATTTTTGAAGGTAATTAAGTATTGCAATTGGGAGTATTCGTTTATGAATCGGATAAAGCAAGTAGATATGATTGAAGGACCGCTTTTCGGGAAAATACTGCGTTTTGTAATGCCGCTTATGCTTACAAATATTTTGCAAATGCTTTATAACTCCGCAGATATGATAACGGTAAGTTTTTCCAGAGAACCGGACGCAGTAGGAGCAATAGGAACAAGCGCCCCGATGATAAACCTTTTTGTAAATATTTTTATCGGTTTTTCAGTCGGTGCGAATGTTGTGGCGGCAAGATATATAGGAGCGAACGACCATGACAAGGTTTCTAAAGCTGTACATACCGCTATACTTGTAAGCCTTATATTCGGCACAGCGGGAGGTGCTTTGGGAATAATATTTGAGCGTTCTATCCTCTCGGCTATGGGAAACAACGGAAGACTGCTTGAGCTTTCCTCAAAATATGTAATAATTTATTTCGCAGGCGCTCCCTTTCTTTCGCTAACCAACTATATAATCGCGATTCTCCGTGCGGAAGGTGACACCAAAACTCCGCTTTTCGTAATGTCGGGTACGGGGCTTTTAAATGTGGTGCTCAATTTGTTTTTCGTGCTTTGCGCCGATATGTCTGTGGACGGAGTAGCGCTTGCGACTACCGTTTCCAATGCAGTATCCTCTGTCATTCTGCTTATACACCTTTCAAGAGACAAAGGATTTTGCCGATTATCATTAAAAAAACTTAAGCTTGACAAAACCGCGTTTAAAAATATCGTTTATATAGGTCTTCCCGCCGGAATTCAGGGAGCGATTTTCTCATTTTCCAATATGATTATTCAGTCCTCTGTAATAAAGGTCAACAATATGATTACCCCCGCTGAGATAGGCTATCAGCCTGTGGTTAAGGGCAACGCCGCGACTGCTAACCTTGAAAGCTTTGCCTATACCGCAACAAATTCGGTATATCAGGCATCGATTACCTTCACTGGACAGAATATGGGCGCGGGTAAATACAAACGGATAGGTGCGGTTATGCGAAACTGTTATCTGATAACCTTTTTTGTCGCTGAAATTTCGGCAGGACTTTTTCTCCTCTTCAAAAATCCTTTTCTTTCCCTTTACGGCGTTGTGCCGGGAGCAGCGGGCTCAGGCGAGGCAATCGCCTACTCGACGGCTGTTACCAGAATGTTATATATGTATCCTATGTATTTCCTCTTGGCTTTTATGGAGGTTGGCTCGGGAGTGCTGCGCGGACTTGGAAAATCTCTTACCTCCACCACCGTTTCGCTTATAGGCTCCTGCCTGCTTCGTATTGTGTGGATTTATACCGTGTTTGCCGCCCATACCACGCTCGAAATAATATATCTCTCCTACCCCATTTCATGGGGGCTTACTGCGATTATTCACTTTATATGCTGTACTGCAGTGCGAAAAAAATTGCTTCGCGGGCAAAGTAATAAAGAAGAAAACTCGGCTTTATCATCGTAATAAAAAAAGCTTTACTTTTACAGTGTCCCGTGGTATAATATTAAAGCTACCGTGTACTAAGCCTTTGGCGTCCGCCCTTTTTGGGGAGTCACTTTGGCCTTTCGCTTGGTTTACGGATGAAATTTTAAAGGAGTGAAAAAAATGAATAAGGAATTAAAGCAGCAGATCATGAAGGACTATGCAATTCACGAGGGTGACACAGGCTCGCCCGAGGTTCAGATTGCGCTTCTCACCACCAGAATTAACGAGCTTAACGCTCACTTAAAGGTTCACCCGAAGGATCGCCATTCCTATCGCGGTCTTCTCAAAATGGTAGGTCACAGAAGAAACCTTCTCGCTTACCTGCAGAAAAACGATATTGAAAGATACCGTGCAATCATCAAAAAGCTCGGCATCCGTAAGTAATCTGTACACTAAAGGCAGACCGGCGATTTTGTTAGGTCTGCCTTATTGTAAATGTAAAAAAAGAGATTTTCGCGGTTTAGCGGTAAATCGAGCGTCCGAAAGCTCGGGCATTGGATTTATTGCTAACCGAAAATCTCTTGAAAATATTTTATAAGGAGATTTTTAAGTATGTTTGAAAACTACAAGGTTTACGAAACAACCCTTGCGGGCAGACCGTTAAAGCTTGAAACGGGTATGATGGCGCAGTTAGCAAACGCCGCCGTTATGGCGACCTACGGCGAAACCAAGGTACTCTGCACCGTTACCGCCTCCGCAAAGCCGCGCGAGGGGGTTGACTTCTTCCCGCTTTCGGTTGATTATGAGGAAAAGATGTATGCTGTCGGACGTCTGCCCGGTTCCTTTACAAGGCGCGAGGGCAGAGCAAGCGAAAAAGCAATACTCGCTTCCCGCTGTATCGACCGTCCTATCCGTCCGCTTTTCCCTAAGGATATGCGCAACGACTGCTCGGTTGTAGCAACCGTTATGTCGGTTGATCCCGACTGTTCGCCCGAGGTTGCCGCCGCCATCGGCGTTTCTGCGGCTATCGCGATTTCAGATGTTCCGTGGGCAGGACCTATCTCAAGCGTTAACGTCGGTCTTGTAGACGGCGAAATCATTATCAACCCCGATTTGGAGCAGCGCGCAAACTCCGACCTTAACCTGACCGTTTCTTCTACTGAAGATTTGGTAGCTATGATCGAGGCAGGCGCTAACGAAATTTCGGACGAGCTTATGTTCGACTGCATTATGGCAGGTCATGAGGCTAACAAGGAAATAGTTAAGTTCATCAACGGAATTGTTGCCGAAATCGGCAAGCCGAAGTTTGAGTTTGAGTCCAACGACCCCGACCCCGAAATTTTTAAAGAAATAGAAGACTTCTGCATTGAAGATGTTAAAAAAGCGCTCGACACCGACGATAAAACTGTTCGTGATGCGGCGCTCCTCCCCATTTACAACGCCGTTCACGAAAAGTTTGACGAGAAGTTCGAGGGTTGCGAGGGCAAAATTGAGGAGATCATGTACCTTGTCCAGAAGCATGTTGTAAGAGACTGGCTCAAGAATGAGAAAAAGCGTGTTGACGGCAGAGGGATCGATGAAATCCGTCCGCTTAACGCACAGGTTGACCTTCTCCCCCGCGTTCACGGCTCCGGTATGTTTACAAGAGGACAGACCCAGGTGCTCTCGGTTGCTACCTTAGCTCCTGTAAGCGATGCGCAGAAGTTAGACGGACTTGACGAGGAGGTTTCTAAGAGATATATCCATCATTACAACTTCCCCTCATATTCTGTCGGCGAAACAAAGCCGTCAAGAGGTCCGGGCCGCCGCGAAATCGGTCATGGCGCGCTTGCCGAAAAGGCTCTTGTCCCCGTTATTCCGAGCGTTGACGAGTTCCCCTACGCTATCCGCGTTGTGTCCGAGGTACTTTCTTCTAACGGCTCTACCTCACAGGGCTCAATCTGCGGTTCTACGCTTGCCCTTATGGCGGCGGGTGTGCCGATTAAGGCTCCTGTTGCGGGTATCTCCTGCGGTCTTATCACAGGCGACGACGGCGTTTACGGTGACTTTATGACAATGGTTGACATTCAGGGTCTTGAGGACTTCTACGGCGATATGGACTTTAAGGTGGCGGGTACTCACAAGGGCATCACCGCAATTCAGATGGACTTAAAGGTACACGGTCTTACCCCCGAAATTATTAAGGAAGCCTTCGCTAAGACCCATAAGGCGCGCGATTACATTCTTGACGAGGTAATGCTCAAGTGTATCCCCGAGCCCAGAGCCGAGCTTTCAAAATACGCTCCCAAGATGGTAACCACACAGATAAGCCCCGACAAGATAGGTGATGTTATCGGCAAGCAGGGCAAGGTTATACAGTCCATTCAAGAACAGTGCGACTGCACCATCAATATTGAGGAAGACGGTCACGTTTATGTTTCGGGTCTTGATATTGAAAAGGCTAAGCAAGCAATCTCAATTGTTGAGCTTATCGCCAACGACCCCGAAATCGGCGGCATTTACAGCGGTAAGGTCACAAGGCTTATGACCTTCGGCGCGTTTGTCGAAATTGCCCCCGGTAAAGAGGGACTTGTCCACATTTCAAAGCTTGACGTTAAGCGTGTTGAAAAAGTTGAGGACGTTGTAAACGTAGGCGATCAGGTTATCGTTAAGGTTACGGATATCGACGATCAGGGCAGAATCAATCTTTCCCGCAGGGACGCGCTCGTTGAGGTAAACGGCGCGGTTGTCGAGCCGGATGCAGACGACGTACCCCAGCCCCGCCCCGCAAGACGCGACGGAAACGGCGGCAGAGAACGCCGCGGCTTTAAAAAGCACTAATAATTGAAAAAGCAATTAATCCCCGCAGACCAAACGGTCTACGGGGATATTTTATAACAAATTATGTATCAGTCTTTTTTTCTGAAAATCAGCAGCTTACTTGCAACATAATTTAAAATTATCACGATAATATTTGAAAGTATTTTTATTGCCATTCCGTTAAAATGCATTAGGTCTACGAAAATCACCATAATTGCCAGGTCAAGAAGACCGGTAGCCAGCCGACATAAAAAAAAGTTTGCGGTTTCCTTTAGTATAGGAGTAAATCCAATAGCTTTGCTTTCAAAAACATATTTTCGATTCGTAATATATGCAAACAGTACCGAAAGCACCCACGCAATAACCGTGCTTACAGCAGTTCCTATACCAATTTTCGAACATATATAATATGCTATGATATTTACAAGGGTTGTACATCCGCCGAAAAACAGGTACAAAATCATTTCCCTGTATTTATTAAACAGCTTCCTAATCCTTTCCATGATCTAAAAATTCCTCTATATTATAGCGCGGGCGTTCCTTGCTTTCAATATAGGTCTTGCCGACATATTGCCCGACAATTCCGATAGAAAAAAGCTGAACTCCGCCTAAAAACCATATGGAAATCATAAGCGAGGACCAACCGGGAACAGTATGCCCCAAAAAATAGGAAATCAGGGTGTAAATGAAGGCAATAACAGTACAGGCAATAATAATTGCGCCGAGCAGAGCAACCATTGTAATAGGCTTTATACTAAACGAGGTAATTCCGTCTAAGGCGAAGGAAAGCATTTTCTTAAGTGGATATTTGCTTTCTCCCGCTGTGCGCGGCTTGCGCGAATAGTAAACGCAGTCGGTTTTGTAACCAAGCAAAGGCACAATACCGCGCAGGAAAAGATTGCGCTCCTTGTAAAGGGATAGCTCCTGCATCGCCCTCGCGCTCATAAGGCGAAAGTCCGCGTGATTATACACCGATTTAACCCCCATAGCCGACATAAATTTATAAAACGACTGGGCGGTAAAGCGTTTAGAGAACGAATCGGTCTTGCGCTCGCTTCGCACACCGTAAACAATGTCTGCTCCGGCGTAATATTTATCAATCATTTCTTCAATTACGCCGACATCGTCCTGCAAATCGGCGTCGATACTAACCGATAAATCGCAAATATCTTTAACGGTATTAAGCCCCGCAAGCAGAGCGTTCTGATGCCCGACATTACCCGCCAAATTAAGCCCGTAAACATATTTGCTCGCTTTGAAAGCCTTACTTATCAGCTCCCAGGTACGGTCGCGGCTGCCGTCGTTAACAAAAAGTATGCCGCTGTCGGCGCTTATCTTTTCTTTATTTATTAAATTCTCAATAACGGCTATAAGCCGCTCTGCGCTGGAGGGAAAAACCTTTTCCTCGTTAAAGCACGGAACTACAATCATTAAGCGTTTCATTATAAACTCCATAACACAACTATTATTATATTCATATTTTAACACATAAAGATATATTATTCAACAATTCGGTTTACAAAATCTGTGCCGTTATGAATAAACCCCGATGAGGAGTATTCCTCATCGGGGAAGTTATTTTCAGTCTCCGAAAAAGTCTTTGATTTTATCGGAAAAGCTCTTGCGCTTTTTATAATTCTTATCGTCGGTTGCTTTATCAAACTCTTTAAGCTTATCCTTTTGCGCTTTTGAAAGCTCCTTAGGAACCTCGACAACGATTTTAACGTATTCATCGCCTTTTCCCGAATAATTAAGGCGCTGAATACCCTTTCCGCGAAGCTTAAATTCGTCTCCGGGCTGTGTTCCCTCGTGAATTGTGAACTTTACCTTTCCGTCAAGCGTAGGAACAACTATTTCATCACCCAAAGCCGCCTGAGTAAAGGTAATCGGAATTTCGCAGTAAACATCATAGCCCCTACGCTCGAAAATCGGGTGCGGACGTACATTTACGTTTATTCTAAGATCGCCCGACGGCCCGACGTTTGTTCCCGCGTCGCCGCCGCCGCGAAGATTTATTACCTGTCCGTCATCGATTCCCGCAGGAATTTCGACATTCTGCTCAACTGTGTGGCGTATTCTTCCCTTACCCGCGCAGGTGTGGCAGGGCTTGTCGATTATTTTACCGCTACCGTGGCAGTTGTTACAAACCTGCTGGGTCTGCATAACGCCGAAGGGGGTGCGCTGTGTAGCGGATACCTGACCCGTGCCGTGGCAAACAGGACAGGTTTTAGGGCTTGTGCCCTTTTGAGCGCCGCTGCCGCCGCATTCCTTACAGTTTTCAATTTTTGTGACCCTGACGGTCTTTTTGCAGCCCTTTGCCGCTTCCTCAAAAGAAAGATTGACCGAAGCCGCCGCGTCATTTCCGCGTCTCGGAGCGTTCGGGTTAGCACTTCTGCCCCCAAAGCCCCCGCCGAAAAAGGAACTGAATATATCACCCAAATCCCCGAAATCGCCGGTAAAACCGCCGCCGTAGCCGCCACCGCCTGCGCCGAAGTTAGGATCTACTCCCGCATGACCGAACTGGTCGTAGCGCGCGCGCTTTTCCTTATCGGAAAGCACCTCGTAAGCCTCATTTACCTCTTTAAACTTTTTCTCGGCTTCCTTGTCGCCCGGGTTTAAATCGGGATGATATTTTTTTGCCGCCTTGCGGTATGCTTTTTTGAGGTCGTCGTCCGACACCGACTTGTCAACGCCTAAAACCTCATAATAATCTCTTTTATCCTCAGCCAAAGCAATTTCTCCTACAAATATGTTATATCAGCCTTAGGCGGGAGACTTGCCCCCGCCCTACGCTTTTTAATTACTGTTTATTGCTGTCATCAACATCGGTGTAGTCGGCTTCGTAAACATTCGGGTCGCCGTTCGGCTGAGCGCCGCCCGCCTGAGCATTCGGGTCGCCCTGGGGATTTGCCGCCTTATAAACCTTCTCACTTACCGCGAAAAGTTCCTTCTGCAGCTCCTCCTGTTTTGCCTTAATAGCTTCTACATCCTCGCCCTTTAAGGCTTCCTTAAGGGCTTCTTTAGCAGTATTAATCTTGGACTTTTCATCTTCCGAAAGCTTGTCACCGAACTCGTTTACGGTCTTTTCGGTCTGATAAATCATTTGGTCGGCGTTGTTGCGGACATCAACCGATTCGCGGCGCTTTTTATCCTCCGCGGCATACTGCTCAGCCTCCTTAACCGCCTTATCTATATCCTCTTTAGACATATTGGTATTGGAGGTGATGGTGATGTTGTTTTCCTTGCCTGTACCCAAATCCTTTGCCGAAACATGAACGATACCGTTTGCGTCTATATCAAATGTAACCTCAATCTGGGGGATTCCGCGCGGAGCGGGAGCAATACCGTCAAGGTGGAATACGCCCAAGGTCTTATTGTCCTTAGCAAACTCACGCTCGCCCTGTAAAACGTGTACCTCAACCGAGGTCTGACCGTCCGCCGCGGTAGAGAAAATCTGGCTCTTCTTTGCTGGGATAGTGGTATTACGGTCGATTACCTTTGTGGAAACGCCGCCCATAGTCTCAATACCAAGTGAAAGCGGGGTAACATCAAGCAAGAGAAGACCCTTAACATCGCCGCCTAAAACGCCCGCCTGTAAGGACGCGCCGATAGCAACGCACTCGTCGGGGTTGATGCCCTTAAAGGGCTCTTTGCCCATAAAGTTCTTTATAGCCTCCTGAACGGCAGGGATTCTCGAAGAACCGCCTACCATAAGCACCTTGTTAATGTCGCCCTTGCTAAGTCCCGAATCGGAAAGCGCCTGACGTACAGGTCCCATAGTAGCGTCAACAAGGTCTGCGGTAAGCTCGTTGAACTTAGCCCTTGTAAGGGTGGTTTCAAAATGCTTAGGGCCTGTTGAATCGGCGGTAATAAAGGGCAGGTTAATATCGGCGGTGGTCATACCCGAAAGGTCTATTTTAGCCTTTTCAGCCGCTTCCTTAATTCTCTGCATAGCCATCTTATCGCCCGAAAGGTCTATTCCCTGCTCTGCCTTAAAGGTGCTTACAATGTAATCCATTATGCGCTTGTCGAAGTCGTCGCCGCCGAGCCTGTTATTACCCGCGGTGGCTAAAACTTCCTGAACACCGTCGCCCATTTCGATAATAGATACATCGAAGGTACCGCCGCCTAAGTCGTATACCATAACCTTCTGGTCGTCTTCCTTATCAATACTGTAGGCAAGCGCCGCGGCAGTAGGTTCGTTTATAATACGCTTAACCTCAAGACCGGCGATTTTGCCCGCGTCCTTTGTTGCCTGACGCTGTGCGTCTGTAAAGTAAGCGGGAACGGTGATAACCGCCTCGGAAACGGTCTGACCGAGGTAAGCCTCGGCGTCTGCCTTAAGCTTTTGAAGAATGATTGCAGAAATTTCCTGCGGGGTGTACTTTTTACCGTCAATCTCAACCGTGTGGGCAGTACCCATTTCACGCTTAATCGAGCTTATTGTGCGGTCGGGGTTGGTGATAGCCTGACGCTTTGCGACCTGACCTACCATTCTTTCGCCCGTCTTTGAAAAAGCGACTACCGACGGAGTAGTTCTCGCGCCCTCTGCATTGGCGATAACAACAGGCTCTCCGCCCTCCATAACCGCAACGCATGAATTTGTTGTACCTAAGTCAATACCAATAATTTTTCCCATAATATATTCCTCCAGAAATGTATTTTTCTTAATTTAATTTGCTACTTTAACCATTGCGTGACGAATTATTGTGTCACCCGTCTTGTAGCCCTTTTGCAAAACCTCTGCTATAACGTTTTCGCCCAGATTTTCGTCCTCGATATGCATTACCGCCTCGTGAAGATTGGGGTCAAATGTATCGCCCTGTTTTGCGATTTCCTCAATGCCTAATTTTTCGGAAAGTCCCTCAAGCTGTTTGACAATCAGCTCAATTCCTTTAATGTAATCGGGGCTTTCTTTGTCCGCGCCTGCCGCTCGGTCAATGTTGTCAAGTATCGGCAAAAGCTGTTTTATTATTCCCGCTCTCGCATACTCCGCAACGCCTGACTTTTCGCGCTCGGTGCGTTTTTTGTAATTGTCGAACTCCGCCGCCGTGCGAAGCAGAATATCATTTTTCTTATCCAGCTCCGACTTAAGCTTTTCAATTTCGGAATCCTTTTTGGATTTCTTTTCTTTTTTAGCCGCTTTTTCCTGCGGCGCTTCATCCGCCTTAGTTTCCTTCGGTTTTTCCGAATTCGTCTCGGCTTCATTCTCCGTAATTTTGGTTTCCTCTGCCACTCGTCTCATTCCTCCATATCCTTCCCCGCCTCGGTCATAATGTCCGAAAGCCGTGAAGCTGTATATTCAACAACAGGTATCAGCCTGTCGTATGAAATCCTGTTAGGCCCTATAAGTCCTATTGCTCCCCTGTACTTATCCTTTACGCTGTATTTCGCGGCGATTACGGTGTCTCCCCAAAGCTCCTTAAAGCCTGTTTCGCCTCCGAAAACAACCCCCGCCTTGCCGCTTATGCGGTCTATAACTGAAAGTATCGGCTCTTTAAGGCTTACAAGGGAAAGAATTTTCCGCGCCGCCGTTTCGCTTTCGCAAATACTGTAAAGCGCCGCTTCGCCCGAAAGAATTACATCGGATTCCTCTATTCCCTGCGCCATTTCAAAAAGCGCCGAAATAACGGGAGCTAAGTCAAGTGAACCCGACGCCGTAACGCTCTGCATATACGCCTTTGTAAACTCGCTTACGGGTTTGCCCCTCACCTTTTTTGAAACAATCTCGGAAAATTTTAAATCAAGCTCGGGGGTATATTCGCCGCCAGTGCGGAAGATACGGCTTCGCGCTCTGCCGTCTGCCGTCAGAAGCCACAACAAAACCGAATTGCGACCCAATTTTACAAGCTCGGCACGTCTTATTATCGGGCTCTGCTCTGCCTCAAAGCAGGTCACTGCGGGAAGACCCGTAAGACTCGACAAAAGCTCGCCCGCCGTCTGCGGAATTTTTTCGGGCGCGGCGCGAAGATTTTTAAGCCCGCTGTCGATAAACTCCTTATCGCTTTCCGATATTCTATCAGGCCGCATCAGTGTGTTGACATAAAGCTTAAAGCCGCGGCTTGTCGGTAATCTGCCCGCCGAGGTGTGCGGCTGTGTGAGCAGTCCCAGCTCGCAAAGCTCGTTCATCTCGCTTCTGATGGTGGCGGAGGACGGAGCGTTTTTAAGGATTAAAGTCAGCGCTTTTGAGCCTATCGGCTCGCCCGTTTCAATATATGCCTTTGTGACCGCTGCCAAAACCGCCTGTTTTCTCGGTGACAGCTCCATCACGTTTCACCTCTCGTTTTATGTTTTTATGTTTTAGCACTCTTGCTTCTTGAGTGCTAACGATTATTATTATATGCACAAAATTCCAAAAGTCAATACTTTTTTCAAAATTTCTTTGACTTTTCCTGACCTTTTACATTTTGTTAATATTTTTAATGAAAAAAGCCTCCCTTATCACAAAAGGGAGGCAAGACAAACAGCCTTTAAACAGTTATTCGAGATTAAGCCTTTTGGTAAGGAAATGGCGGGTAATTACAAAGTATACCGACGAAAGCGCCGCAGACATAACAATTAAAAAGCCAAAGAATATCCCTAAATACATCACCGAATTGTTTATGAGATCATTAAGCTCCTCCATACCGCCCGCGCTCACAAAGGAAATCGGTATCATAATAAGCGAAGTGATTATCTGAACCGCGGCGTAAAGGCAGATGTAGGCTATTGCCGCGCCGCCTACCTTATTTTTAAACTGCTGACCCAGCGCCATTGCCGCATAGAACATCAAAAGCGACTGGAATGGCGATAAGAGCAAAAGCAGGATGATTTCCGAAGAAATTAAGGCTATTTGCCCCGCGGAAAGATACTCGGGCAAAGCGCTGAGAGCTATCCTTATATCGCTTAATATTTCCCCTAATATTTCCGTTCCCGCGCCTAAGATAAGGAGAGAGCAGATAACAATAATAAAATCAATTATCATAACAACAACGCCGCAGATGAGCTTGCAGACAATATGCTGTGTCGGCGTAAAGGGCAAGGTAAAGGTAAGATACCCCTCGTGGGTCAAAAGGTTTTTATAAAACCGCATTACCACGATTACAAGACCTACGATAAATACAGCGAAAATTCCGAGCACATATGCGGTCACGCTGAGCCCTCTTGCCATATTCAGAATATTATTATCAAAATCCAGTAAAAAGGTAAGGCGGGACAGCGCCGCAAAGCCGATAAGCGCCGCCCAAATAGGCAAAAGATTCCTGAAAAGCGAATGAAATTCGTGTTTGTAAAGCTTCTTTAGCATCTGAATACCTCCCTGAACAGCTCGTCAACGCTCTTTCCCTCATTCTCACGTATGTTATCGACCGTGTCGCACAGCACAACATCGCCGTGATTGATGAAAATTACATCGCTTAAAATCTGCTCTACGTCCGAAATCAAGTGGGTGGAAATAATTATAGTCGCGTTTTCGTTGTAATTAGCGATAATCGTGCGAAGAATATAGTCGCGTGTCGCGGGGTCAACCCCTGCAATCGGTTCGTCAAGCAGATAAAGCTCCGCTTCTCTGCTCATCACAAGGATAAGCGCCACCTTTTCCTGCGTACCCTTTGAGAGAGTCTTTATCTTTTTTGTGCGGTCAATCCCTAAACTTTCAAGCATTTTATCGGCTCTGTCACGATTAAAATCGCTGTAAAAATCCGAAAAATATTCAATCATCTGATTAACCGTCATCCACCCTGTCAAAAAATTGTGGTCGGGCAGGTAGGAGACTATTTTTTTAGTCTCAACCCCTATCGACTTGCCGTCTATAAGAATTTCACCCATTGTGGGAGTGAGCAGACCGTTAGCAAGCTTTATAAGGGTGGTTTTTCCGCTCCCGTTAGGCCCTAAAAGCCCTACAATTCTTCCCTTTTTAATTTGCAGATTAACGCCTGACAGCGCAATCGCGTTTTTGTAAATCTTTGAAAGATTTACACATTCTAAAATATTGTCCATTAAATTTGCCCCCTTAATTCTTTATTTACCGCGTTTATAATCTCCTCATCATCAAGCCCCAGCGCTTTAACCGATTCGATAAGCAGGCGTACCCTTTCGGTAACATAGGCGTTTTTCGCCGCGTTTATTTTGTTCCCGTCCTCGGTGACATACCGCCC
Organism: uncultured Oscillospiraceae bacterium; assembly: GCA_900547445.1. GTDB lineage: Bacteria > Bacillota > Clostridia > Oscillospirales > Acutalibacteraceae > UBA737. Next base: position 12,540 of record URGJ01000023.1, read on the forward strand.
GTCACCCCGCTTTGTGAAGATTAGGCCCGTACTTTCAATTTCCGCAAGCGCCCTTTGCATTGTGTTGGGGTTTACCCCAGCGGTCACCGCAAGCTCGCGCACCGCGTCAAGCTTACTTCCTGTCGGGTATTCCCCGTTTATTATTTTAAGCGTGATAATATCGACTAACTGCTGAAAAATCGGTTTGTCGTTTGAAAAGCTCCAAGACATTTTATCGCCTCGCTTCCTTAGTGTATTAATTAACTAATACAATAATATACTGTTTTTTTGTATTTGTCAAGTATTTTCGTGAATTATTTTCAAGTTTAGGTAAATAATAGACTTGACAAATACCCCTATGAGGTATATAATTTATTCAAATTCTAAAAGGAGCAATGCAATGAAACAAGAGCTATATAATATAAGCGGTATGTCCTGCGCGGCGTGTTCAAGTTCGGTGCAGAGGGTGGTTTCACGACTCGACGGCGTAGTAAGCTGTGAAGTAAACCTTATAACCGGTAAAATGACCGTTAATTTTGACGAGAGCAAAACAGGCGCGTCTGATTTTATAAGGGTTGTTGAAAAAGCGGGCTTCGGTATTTCGCCCGATAAACTGCGGAAAGAAAAGCAAGAAAAAAAGGAAAAAAGCGGGCTTGCACCGCTTATAATATCAGCAGTGCTGTCAGCGGCACTTCTTTACATTTCAATGGGACAAATGCTGACAAAGCATCTCCCTGTTCCCTTTTTTATGAATATGCACTCTTCGCCGTGGGGCTTTGCCATTACCCAGCTTTTACTTTGTATTCCCGTGATGTTTTTTGGCAAAAAATTCTTTATATCGGGAATACCCCTCTTATTAAAGGGTCACCCGAATATGGATTCTCTGGTAGCTGTCGGCGCGGGTGCTTCATTTATATACAGCGTTGTAATGACCTACGCTATGCCATATAATCCCCACGCGGTGCATAACCTTTATTACGAAAGCGTGGCGGTGGTGATAACACTTGTAGCGCTGGGGAAGCATATGGAGCAAAGGAGCATGAAAAAAACCGCCTCTGCTGTTAAAAAGCTTATGGAGCTGTCGCCCGATACGGCGAACGTACTGCGTGACGGAAAGGAATACACCGTACCGACCGCCGAGGTCGGGATCGGCGAATTGCTTTTGGTAAAGGCGGGAGCTAAAATCCCGCTTGACGGCGTTGTGACAAAGGGAGAGTCCTCCGCAGACGAATCAATGCTCACAGGCGAAAGTATGCCTGTGCCGAAAACGGTAGGAAGCGAGGTTATAGGCGGGAGTATTAATTTAAACGGCGTGATTTACGTTAAGGTAACCCGCGTCGTCGGAGATATCGCTCTTGCGAAAATAATCAAATTTGTTGAGGACGCGCAGAACAAAAAGGCACCGATTTCTAAAACCGCCGATAAGGTCGCGGGCGTGTTTGTACCCGCGGTTATCGTTGTTGCAGTTATTTCCGCCGTCGCTTGGCTTATCGCGGGAAAGGACATTTCCTTTGCGCTTAAGGTATTTACAAGCGTGCTTGTAATCGCCTGCCCCTGCGCTTTGGGGCTTGCAACCCCTACTGCCGTTATGGTGGGTACCGGACTCGGCGCGGCAAACGGAATTTTAATCCGCAACGGTGAAATTCTTGAAATTACTCATAAGGTAAAGACGGTTATTTTTGATAAAACAGGCACAGTCACAGTCGGAAAGCCGACCGTTACAGATGTTGTTTCCGATAACAAAAAGCTTTTGCTTGAAACCGCCGCGGCGGTCGAAGCGCTTTCCGACCACCCGCTCGCAAAAGCTGTAACAGAATATGCGTCAGAAAACGGATTTAATACCGCTCTTAGACCCGAAAGCACCCAAAATATTTCGGGCAAAGGCATTAGCGCCCTACTTGACGGCAGGGAAATCCTGCTCGGGAGCGCCGCATTTCTTAATGAAAACGGAGCAGATACCTCAGAATATGAGAGCGAGGCAAAGCGCCTTTCCGTCGAGGGCAAGTCGCTGATTTTTACGGCTGTTGATAAAATAGCCGTAGGAGTAATTGCCGTGGCGGATAGGCTTAAGGAAACCTCGCCCGAGGCGTTCGACAGACTCCGAAAATTAGGGGTTAAAACCGTTATTCTTTCGGGCGACAACAAGGCGTGCGCCGAATATATAGGTAAAATCTTAGAAGCAGACGAAATTTATTCCGAGGTATTGCCTGAGCAAAAGGCGCTTATTGTCGGTGAAATTCGCAAAAAATACGGAACGGCTATGATGGTGGGCGACGGCATAAACGACGCGCCCGCACTCAGCGAAGCCGACATCGGCTGTGCAGTCGCGAGCGGAAGCGACATTGCCATAGACTCGGCGGACATCGTCCTTATGAAAAGCGACCCTACCGACATTCCGCGCGCTATCCGTCTAAGCCGCCTTACACTTACTAATATAAAGGAAAATTTGTTTTGGGCGTTCTGCTACAACACGGTCTGCATACCCGTGGCGGCGGGTCTGCTTTATGCATTCGGCGGGCCGCTGTTAAGCCCGATGCTGGCGGGTCTTGCAATGTCGCTAAGCTCGGTTTTTGTGGTAGGCAACGCGCTGAGACTGCGAGGTAAAAAGCTATGAATGAATGTAAATGCGAAGAAAAGCATAAGCACCGCGAGGAAAAGGAATACCGTTCACTTTTAAACCGTTTAAGCCGAATTGAGGGGCAGATAAGAGGTATTAAAGGTATGCTCGAAAACGACGCCTACTGCACCGATATTTTAATCCAGGTCTCGGCGGTTTCAGCGGCGCTTAACGCATTTAACAAGGAACTGCTATCAAACCACATCCACACCTGTGTGGCTGAAAATATAAGAAACGGCGACGATTCGGTTATTGATGAGCTGGTTGTCACCCTCCAAAAACTAATGAAATGAGGAATATTAAATGAAAAAAACAATCTCTGTACCCGATATGCACTGCGAAGCCTGTGTAAAACGCATAACAAACGCTCTTAACGCGGCGGGGCTTAAATTTACGGTATCGCTCGAAAACAAAACCGTTACTATAGACGGCTGCGAGCATTGCCTTAAAACCGCCCTTTCGGAGCTTTCCGATTTAGGCTTTACTCCTACGGTATAATAGTGATTAAATATTCACAAAATAAACCGCCTCACCTTAAAATCAAAGTGAGACGGTTTTTTATACCCTATTTAATTTCATTTATATCATACGGAGTAGTTTGATATACAAAATAATTTAGCCAGTTTGAATAGAGCAGATTAGCGTGCGAGCGCCAAGTGACAAGGGGCGGCTTTTCGGGATTGTCGTCAGGGAAATAGTTTTTAGGGATTTCTATCGGCTTGCCCTCGCTTTTATCGCGGAAATACTCGGCGGCAAGCGTGCCCGCGTCATATTCCGAATGACCCGTTATGAAAATCTGTCTTCCTTTTTCGGTCATAACGGCATACACGCCCGTTTCCTCGGAGGATGCCAATATCCTAAGCTCGGGTACAGCCTTTATATCTTCGGTCTTAACGGTGGTGTGGCGGGACTGCGGCACCATAAAGGTATCGTCAAATCCGCGAAGCAGTATAGACCGCTTATAGTCAGCCTTAGTCGGGAAAACCCCGAACAGCTTTTTAGGAAGTGTGTATTTTTTAATTCCGAAATGGTAATAAAGCCCCGCCTGCGCGCCCCAGCAGATGTGAAATGTGCTGTGAACGTGGGTCTTGCTCCACTCCATTATCTCGCAAAGCTCCTCCCAGTACTCGACCTCTTCAAATTTGAGCAGCTCGACAGGCGCGCCTGTTATAATCATACCGTCAAAGGTGTGGTTTTTAACGTCATCAAAGGTTTTGTAAAAGGCGAAAAGATGCTCCGCGGAGGTGTTTTTGGACTTATGGCTCTTGGTGTGAATAAGCTCCAAATCGACCTGCAGCGGCGAGTTACCGAGCAAGCGGGAAAGCTGTGTTTCGGTCTCGATTTTTTTAGGCATAAGATTAAGGAGCAGTATTTTAAGCGGACGAATATCCTGCGTTATAGCCCTTGTTTCGGTCATAACGAAGATATTTTCGTTGTTAAGGGTTTTTACCGCGGGTAAATCGTTAGGTATTTTAATAGGCATAATCTTTATTTACCGATACAGTCGAGCGCCTGCTTGATATCGGCTACTAAATCCTCCGCGCTTTCGAGTCCGCAGGAAAGCCTTACAAGGTCGGACGGAACGCCCGCCGCAGTAAGCTCCTCCTCTGTCATCTGGCGGTGGGTAGAGCTTGCGGGGTGCAGACAGCAGGTGCGCGCGTCGGCAACATGGGTTTCGATTGCGGCAATCTTGAGGTTTTTCATAAAGATCTCCGCCGCTTTTCTGCCACCCTTTAAGCCAAAGCTTACAACGCCCGTGGTGCCGTTCGGCATATATTTTTTCGCGCTTTCATAGTATTTATCGCCCTCTAATCCGGGGTAAACAACATAGGCAATCCTATCATCGGCATTAATCGCCTTTGCAACCGCCAGCGCGTTTTCGCAATGTCTCGCCATTCTTACGTGCAGGCTTTCAAGCCCTAAATTTAAGATAAACGCGCTCTGCGGCGACTGAACCGAACCAAAATCCCGCATAAGCTGAACGGTAGCCTTTGTGATATATGCTCCCTCAATACCGAAACGCTCTGTATATGTAACGCCGTGGTAGCTGTCATCAGGAGTGCAAAGCCCGGGGTATTTTTCGGGATACCTTGTCCAATCGAATTTGCCCGAATCTACAATACAGCCGCCGACCGCCGCACCGTGACCGTCCATATACTTTGTGGTGGAGTGGGTCACAATGTCCGCTCCCCACTCAAAGGGACGGCAGTTTACAGGGGTCGCAAAGGTATTATCCACAATAAGCGGAACGCCGTGGGCGTGGGCGGCATTAGAGAACTTATCAAAATCAAGCACCGTAAGGGCGGGGTTTGCGATGGTCTCTCCGAAAATCGCCTTGGTGTTGGGTCTGAAAGCGGCGTCAAGCTCTTCCTTTGTGCAGTCGGGCGAAACAAAGGTAAAATCAATGCCCATTCGCTTCATTGTAACCGCAAAGAGGTTATATGTACCGCCGTAAATAGTGGAAGAAGATACTATATGGTCGCCGCAGGAGGCAATATTAAATATCGCGTAAAAGGACGCCGCCTGACCCGACGAGGTAAGCATTGCGGCTGTACCGCCCTCTAACTCGCAGATTTTAGCCGCCACGGTATCGCAGGTGGGGTTTTGCAGGCGGGAGTAAAAATATCCGCTCGCCTCCAAATCAAAAAGCTTGCCCATATCCTCGCTGGTGGCGTATTTAAATGTGGTACTCTGGATTATCGGTATCTGTCTCGGTTCGCCGTTTCCCGGGGTATATCCGCCCTGAACGCAAACGGTGTCCCTATTCCAATTATTCATATATAAATCACTCCGTCGAAATTATTCATCCTTTGCCGTTACGGCAATAGCAAGCTCGCAAAGCTGTTTTTCGTCAACCTGTGACGGCGCGCCCGACATAAGCTCCGAGGAATTGGATACCTTCGGGAAGGCGACCACGTCGCGCAGATTGTCACAGCCGCACATAAGCATTGTAAGGCGGTCAAGCCCTATGCCCATTCCGCCGTGAGGCGGTGCGCCGTACTTAAAGGCGTCGGTCAAGAAGCCGAACTTCTGATATGCCTCCTCATCCGAAAGCCCCAGCGCTTTAAACATATGCTTTTGAAGTTCGGGGTCGGTGATACGGATAGAGCCTGACGACAGCTCAATGCCGTTAAGCACAAGGTCGTACGCATCGGCAAAGACCTTTTCAGGGGCGTTGTCGAGGTACTGTATGCACTCGTCAAGCGGTTTTGTAAAGGGGTGGTGCATTGCGTCCCAGTTGCCTGTTTCCTCGTTGTACTCAAAGAACGGGAACTCGGTTATCCAAAGGAAATTGAACTGTTCGGGGATAATGTCAAGCCGCTTTGCAACGGTAAGGCGCAAAGCGCCCAGAACCGAAAGCACGGTCTTTTTGCGGTCGGCGACAATAAGCACAACGTCGCCCTTTTCGGCTCCCGTGCGCTCGTAAATAGCCTTTAATTCGTCCTCGGTCATAAACTTTGCAAAGGAGCAGGAGGGAGTATCCTCCACCCAGCGGATAAAGGCAAGGCCCTTTGCGCCTATGCCCTTTGCCTCCTCGGTAAGCTTGTCGATTTCCTTTCTGGTATAAACACCCGCGGCGTTTTTTGCGGTAATCGCTCTTACGGTTCCGCCGTTTTTGACCGTATCGGCAAACACGCCGAAGCCGCAGTTTTCTACAATATCCGACAAATCCTTTATCTTCATATCAAAGCGGGTGTCGGGTTTATCAGAGCCGTAATTCTCCATAGCCTCGGTGTAGGTAAGTCTCGGCAGAGGCGTGGGAATATCAAGATCAAGCACATCCTTAAACAGACGCTTGACATACCCCTCGGCAACCGCGAAAACGTCCTCCTTTTCAACAAAAGACATCTCAAGGTCAATCTGCGTAAACTCGGGCTGACGGTCGGCTCTCAAATCCTCGTCACGGTAACAGCGGGCGATCTGCATATAGCGGTCAAAGCCCGACAGCATAAGCAACTGCTTATAAAGCTGAGGTGACTGCGGCAGGGCAAAAAAGCTTCCCTTATGAACACGTGAGGGCACAAGATAATCGCGCGCGCCCTCGGGTGTGGATTTAATAAGGGTCGGGGTCTCAATCTCAATAAACCCGTTCTCGTCAAAATAGTCGCGGGTCACCTTTGCTATCTTATGGCGCATTAAAATATTGCGCTGTAACGGCGCGCGTCGCAGGTCAAGATAGCGGTATTTAAGCCGTAATTCCTCCTTAGCGGCGGAATCGGGCAATATTTCAAAGGGCGGGGTTTCCGACTCACCCAGTATTTTAAGCTCATAGGTCTCAATTTCGATTTCGCCCGTCGGGATTTCGGTGTTGACAGAGGAGCGCATACGCACCTTTCCCTTTGCCATAACTACAAACTCACTGCGAAGCATACCCGCCTTTTCAAAAACGGCGGGGTCGGTGGTATCGTCAAAGGCAAGCTGAATAATTCCGCTGCGGTCGCGGAGGTCTACGAAAATAAGTCCGCCTAAATCGCGCTGACGCTGTACCCAGCCTGCGACCACTACCTGCTCGCCGATTTTTTCCTTAGTAAGCTCACCGCAGTAGTCGGTGCGCTTCATTCCGTTCATTCTGTCAAGCTTCAAAATAGAACACCTCTTAAAAAATTCAAACAGGCGGCCGCAAGACCGCCGAAGTATTATTCATTTAATATAGAATCCGCAAGCTCGTTTAAGGCGGAGGAATTAAGCGCCTTAAAAAGTGCGTCTGACAGGTCGGCAAGAGTAATTTCGCGCTTTTCGCCGTCCTTCATATTTTTAAGCACAGCTTTGCCCGTGGAGAGCTCATCATCGCCTAAAACCATGGAAAACGCCGCGCCGATTTTATCCGCAAACTTCATCTGCGCCTTTAGTCCCCTGCCGCAAATATCGGTCTCAACCTTAAAGCCGTCCTTGCGGAGACTTGATACAAGCTCGGTCGCCTTTAGCGCGGCTTCCTTGCCCATAGCGGCGACATAAAGGTCGCAGGAGTTGTTTTTTGGAAGTTTTGTTCCCTGAGCCTCTAAAAGGAGCATAATGCGCTCAATACCCATTGCAAAGCCGAGGGACGGAACTTGGGGTCCGCCCATTTGAGAAATAAGTCCGTCATATCTTCCGCCGCCGCAGACGGTCGACTGTGCGCCTATCTCGCCCGAAACAAACTCAAAAACCGTGCGGGTATAATAATCAAGCCCTCTAACAATATGGGGGTTTACGGTAAATTTAATTCCCGCGGCGGTAAGGTGCTTCTGCACCGTTTCAAAATGCTCTCGGCAGTCGTCGCAAAGGTAATCGGTCACAACAGGCGCTCCCGCGGCGATTTTACTGCAAACGGGCGACTTGCAGTCGAGTATTCTCATCGGGTTGCGTTCAAGCCTGTCCTTACAGGTATCGCACAGCTCGTCTATATGCGCCTTAAAATAATCCTTTAGCGCCGCGACATAGTCCTTGCGGCATTCGGGACAGCCGATCGAATTGATTTCAAGCGATATTTTTTCAATACCAATGGACTCTAACACCTGACCCGCAAGAGCGATAACCTCTGCGTCGGCGTTAGGCTCAGCCGCGCCGATACATTCAACACCGAACTGATGGAACTCCCGCAGTCTGCCCGCCTGCGGCTTTTCGTAGCGGTAACATCCGCCGACATACGCCGCTTTTACGGGCAATGCCCCATTCACAAGCCCCTTTTCGACAGCACAGCGAATAACTCCCGCCGTAAACTCGGGGCGGAGCGTAATCGAACGCCCGCCCTTATCGTCAAAGGTATACATTTCCTTTTGAACAACATCGGTAGTGTCACCTACGCTGCGCAAAAACACCTCCGTATGCTCAAATACAGGTATACGGATTTCATTAAAACCGAAAAGGCGGGCGGTTTCAAGCATTTTGCCTTCTACAAACTGCCATTTATAGCTGTCCGACGGCAAAACATCGCCCGTACCCTTTACGGCGCGGTTAATTTCAGACATAAAGAAAACTCCGAAAAATTATTTATTGTTTTTTACAATCTCGCGCCAGTCAAGGTCGCCGCGTTCAAGCCCATGAATAAGCATTTCGGCGGTGGCAATATTGGTCGCAACGGGAATGTTATGAACATCGCAAAGGCGCAGAAGCGCACGCTCGTCAGGCTCGTTGGGCTTAGGATTTAACGGGTCGCGGAACAGGAGAAGCAGATCAATTTCATCACAGCCTATGCGCGAGGCGATCTGCTGTGCGCCTCCCTGCGAACCTCCTAAGAATTTGGTTATTTCAAGACCTGTCGCCTCAGACACCGTTTTCCCCGTGGCGCCTGTTGCAACAAGATTATACCTGCTTAAAATTCCGCAGTATGCTATGCAAAACTGCACCATAAGTTCTTTCTTGGCATCGTGAGCGATTAAGGCAATAGTCATTTCAAAAAATCCTTTCATATTTTCTTAGGCTTTGGAAGTACTATGTATTCTCCGCATAGCCTTTTTGCAATTCTCGAAAATGCCGACATCGGCTTACCTTTCGGTTTTAGAGAATGTCTTACAGATAGCAGCATAAGCTCCTCGCTGTGAGGAATTATGCCTAAAAGCTGTAAACCCGCTTCGTCGATTATATCGTCAATATTACGGAAAAGCCGCCGCTTTACAAGACTGTAAGTAAAATTATTTATTATAAGGCGCGACGGACAGGACATTTCGGCAAGCTTTTCGCTTACCGCCGCGGCGTCACGCACAGATACAGGATCGGGTACGGCAACCGTTAAAAAGAGCGTTCCGTCAGGCAGAGAGTTATAAAGCGAAAAATCCATTCCCGCGGGAAAATCAAAGATTACCGCATCAAACTCTTTTGCCGCCTGTCTAACAAAAACGGAAAAGGAAAAGGCGTCAATATGCCCCACTTGAGCGGGCGCGGGAACAAGGTAAAGTCCTTTAACATTTTCCGCTTCATAAACCGCGTCGTTCATTTCCCTGCCCATAAGTATATCCGATAAATCGAAAACCGCCGATTCGTCAGCGCCCAGCATTAAGTCAAGACATCTGAGCCCCTCGTCCATATCGACAAGCAGGGTCTTTTTATTAAGCTTTGTAAAGGCAAACGCCAAGCCCACCGAGACGGTAGACTTGCCGACTCCGCCCTTGCCGGATGTAACGGCATAAACCTGACCCATATTCCAAGCTACCTCATAATAATATTATTAATTATTCTATCACAAATAGATTTTTTTGTCAATTTTATTTATTAGAAAAATAAGGTAAAAAACTGTAGGTTTACAATAGATATGTTACAGTTGGCAATAAAAAATAAGTGACGAAT
>URGJ01000024.1 GCA_900547445.1 uncultured Oscillospiraceae bacterium
CTTATTTTTCTCCGTAGGCTCTACTTGGTTACCCCAACATTTATTATAGAGCCTTATTTTTTTAGGAATTATTCTTCTTTTGTGTACTCTTTCAAGGAAAATCATACAAATCGAATGCCTTAATTTTCAGCAGTTGTAATGATTTTGTAACTTTTTTGTGTATTTTAATTAATATCACTTGCAAATTAAACTCGAATTGTGTAAAATAGAAGCAGTATTTTTAATTATATATTTTAAGGGATGTGCATATCAATGTCTAACCGTCTTTTTCAGGGCGTAATTCATCAGATGAAGGACGCTATCGACCGTACTTTCGGCGTGATTGACGAGAATTTTACAATTATTGCCTGCAGCGAGCTTGGACGTATCGGAGAAACAATAGGAAACTTCGCCGTACCTGCTAACGACACCGCAGTAGTAGGCGGCTCTACATTTAAGAGCATAGGAGCCGCTCAGGGCGCTAATTATATTGTTTTTGTAGAGGGCGACGATGTTTTAGCCTCAAAGTATGCCGCGGTTTTAGCTGTTTCTTTTTCAAATATTAAGTTCTATTATGATGAAAAATACGATCGCAGCAACTTCATTAAAAACATAATTCTTGACAATATTCTTCCGGGCGATATTTATTTAAAGGCGCGCGAGCTTTATTTTAATTCCGATGTTTCCCGTACGGTTGTACTTATTAGAGCAATTGAAAAGCACGACGTTTCTGTATACGATATTGTTCAGAATTTATTCCCGGACAAAACAAAGGATTTTGTTATCAACATAAATGAAACTGATATTGCGCTTGTCAAAGAGACTAAGACGGGTATTGAGTCGAAGACAATTGAAAAGTTAGCTTCCACCATTGCCGATACAATTTCGGGAGAATTCTATGTTCATGTTGTAATCGGAATCGGCACTACCGTTGATAATCTTAAGGATCTTGCGCGTTCCTTTAAGGAGGCGCAGCAGGCTCTGGAGGTAGGAAAGGTTTTCGATACAGAGAAAACAATAGTGTCTTATGACAATCTCGGTATTGCAAGACTTATTTATCAGCTTCCTACAACTCTTTGCGAGACCTTCTTAAAGGAGGTTTTCAAGCGCGGCTCTATTGAAAGCCTTGATCAGGAGACTCTGTTTACGATTCAACGTTTCTTTGAAAACAATCTGAATGTTTCGGAGACCTCAAGAAAGCTTTTCGTTCACCGTAACACGCTGGTTTACAGACTTGAAAAGATTAAGAAAATTACAGGTCTTGACCTGCGCGAATTTGACCACGCAATTATCTTCAAAATCGCTCTTATGGTTAATAAATACCTCAAGAGCAACCCTATTAAGTATTAATCGAAAGAGTGAATTTTTAATAAATGGAAGAAATACTCACAGAACGTGAAAATCAGACGCCCGCAAAGCCTATTATTGAATTCCGCGGCGTTTCGAAAACCTATCCTACGGGAACTCACGCGATTGAGGATATTAACATAAGAATAACGGCGGGGGAATTTGTTTTCGTAGTCGGTTCCTCGGGCGCGGGTAAGAGTACGTTTATGAAGCTTATTATGCGCGAGGAAAAGGCAAACACAGGCACAATTACAGTCAACGGCTTTAATCTTACTGCAATGCCGCGCAAACAGGTTCCGATACTCCGCCGCACCATGGGAATTGTTTTTCAGGATTTTCGACTTATACCGACAATGAACGTCTTTCAGAATGTCGCCTTTGCAATGCATGTTGTAGGCGCTAGCGACAGAGATGTACGCAGGGAGGTTTCAAAGGCGCTCTCAAAAGTTGGTCTCGGAAATAAGGCGCGCTCTATGCCGGCACAGCTTTCGGGCGGCGAGCAGCAACGCGTCGGTCTTGCGCGCGCTCTTGTAAACTCGCCCGACCTTATTATCGCGGACGAGCCTACCGGAAATGTAGACCCGAATATGTCGTATGAAATAGTATCCCTTCTTACCGAAATCAATAAGCGCGGCACTACCGTGCTTATGGTTACTCATGACCATAATCTCGTAAGGGATTTTCAGCATAGGGTTATTATGCTTGAACGCGGAAAAATTGTAGCAGACAATGCCGGAGGTAGCTTTTAATGAAAATCAGCAGTATTAAATACCTGACCGGCGAGGGTGTAAAGAACGCTTGGATAAACAGGCTTATGACCTTGGCTTCAATCGGCGTGCTTGTTGCGTGTATGGTAATTATCGGTCTTGCAATTCTCATTTCCGAGAATGTGAACAAGGCGGTCGGCAAGCTTGAACAGCAAAATGTTGTTATGGCGTATATGAAGGATTACAACTGGGCGCTTTACGGCGAAAAGGGTAATTCCTCCGATTCCTCGGCTTCTTCCGGCAGTTCTTCCTCAGATACCGCAAGCACCGTGTCAGACGCGGAAACAGCGGATAAAAACGGAATTAAGCCGAGTGATTATGTAATTCACAACGACGATGAGGCAAAGGCGCTATGCGATGAAATTGCAAAGCTCCCGAATGTCGCCTCGGTCACATATGTGACAAGCGAGGAGGGGCTTGAGAGCGTAAAGGAATCTATGCTTGAGGGACAGGAAAGCTATTTTACTTTTCTTGACGAGGAGTACGGCAATCCGATGTCGGGAGCGGCTAAAATTACAATGAAGGATATGTCTCTATTCGATGAAACAATCGGGCAGATAAAGAAAATTGACGGTATCGATGCGATACAGTCTCAAAACGATTTGGCCGATAAAATAACCGCGATTAAGCGGGGAATAGGTATTGCAGGATTTTGGATTATAGCCATATTGATGGTTATTTCACTCGTTATAGTTTCCAACACTATAAGGGTTACAATGTATAACCGCAAGCTTGAAATCAGCATTATGAAAGCGGTGGGCGCCACCGATTCCTTTGTTCGCATACCGTTTATAGTCGAGGGTATGCTGATAGGCGTTATTTCCGCACTTCTGGCAGAGGGGCTTTTGTACTTCTGCTACCGCGTTGCAACCGAAACTATAATTTCCACGCTCGGCACTACCGATATTGTGCATTACGGCGATGTGGCTTGGTGGCTGCTGCTGATATTTATCGGTATCGGAATATTCGCAGGCGTACTCGGCAGCGTTATTATGATAAGCAAGTATCTTCGTCGAGAGGGCAGCGAATTTACCGCGATTTAATCTGACTATTCTCAGAATGACCCATGTTTTTGGAGGAAAACAATGAAAAAAAGGTTTATTAAGCTTCTTTGTGCAGTTACAGTACTTTCGATTTTGCTCGGCGTATATTTCTGCGTACCTGTATTAGCTAAGACCGCATCCCAGCTGCGAAGCGAGATTTCCAAAATACAAAATGAGCAAAATCAGCTTAAAGCTGAAATTAATTCGCTTAAAAACGACAAGGCCAAGCAACAGGAGCTGAAAACGGCAATTGAAAAGCAGATGGCGCTTGTTCAGAAGGAAATCGATCTGTGCAATCAGCAAATCAGTTCAATAAACAGTAAAATTGCCGCAAATAAGGCGGAAATCGAAAAGAAAAACGCCGAAATCGAGGCGGACAAACTCGCATTTAAAAAACGTCTGCGCGCTATTTATATGAGCAGCTCGGACAGTAATGTTCAGGTGCTTTTAGGAGCAGATGATTTTTCACAGTTTTTGCAGCTGTCTCAGCTCACCGCGTCGGTTTCGGCGCGCGATAAGCTTATGATTGAGAAGATTGTTGAGGCTGTTGAAGTGCTTGAAACAAAGCAGGCGGAAAACAACAAGCTTTTAGAAGAGCAAAAAAGCGTTAAAGCTACAATTACCGCAAAGCAAAACGACCTTAAGTCGCAAAGCAACGAGATACAGTCTATTATTTCCGACCTTAACAACAAACAGAGTGCGGCACAGTCTCAGGTTAACAATAATGCGGCGCTGCTTAAGGAAATGCAGAAGGATCTCAATGAAATACTCAACAGTGCAAATTCAGGCACAGGTCAGGTATACGACGGAGGACAGTTCCTCTGGCCGACCCCGACCATTACCAGAATTACATCTTATTTCGGTCCACGCTGGGGTACAAACCATAACGGTATCGATATTTCAAACGGAACCTACGGCGCTAAAATTGTCGCGATTGCAGACGGTGTTGTAACAAGGTCGGTAAATCATTGCAAGCATAACTATCCGAAATCAGGCGATTGCTGCGGAATTTCGGGTCAGGGAAAGGGCTACGGAAACCATGTTGTAATCGACCACGGCCGCGGCTCTGACGGAAGCACCTATGCGGCTTATTACGCGCATATGTCTTCGGTGGCGGTTTCGACAGGTCAGCACGTTAAGAAGGGGCAGACTATAGGCTATGTAGGCTGCACGGGATATTCAACAGGACCGCATCTCCATTTCGGACTTATCGTAAACGGCGGGTGGAAAAATCCTATGCGCTATTATTCCTCAACAAAATAATAAAAGCGCCGTCACCCAAGGCTTCTATCGGGTGACGGCTTTTTGCAAGGGGTGTAAACTATTAAGGTCTTTAGAACAGTAACCGTTATTTTACTTTGCCTTTGGATGATTTTGATTTTTAATCTTTCCTCACAAAATGCCGAGACTTCCTCAGAAACAAGCGGCAGTGTTATTGAATCGGTCGCGGGTATTTTTTACCCCGGATTTTCCGATATGTCCGCCGCTAAGCAGGACGAAATAATAGGTGATTTTCAGTTTATTGCGAGAAAGGCGGCGCATTTTTCTCTTTATGCCGTTTTAGGTGTACTTTCATTTTTAAGCGTTATAAGTTATAGGAATTTGAAATACCGTTTTCGTCTTTTCATAAGTGCGGGAATTTGTCTTTTATATGCGGCAAGCGATGAATTTCACCAGCTTTTTGTAGCGGGCCGCAGCGGGGAAGTTCGGGATATCTGCATTGATTTTTGCGGTTCGGTGCTTGCAATTACTGTTTTAGCACTTTTATCAAGATTTATCAAACGTATCTATAAGCATATAGGGACGGTGGACTAAATGAGGAATAAAAATTTTAAGCTTAAGTATTTCTACATAGGGCTTACGGCTTTTTTAACCGTGGCGGCATGCGTCGTGTTTTTCTTTTTAATATATCGTCTGCCGGGAATACTGTCTTTTCTCGGAAAAATACTTTCGGTTATACAGCCTGTTATAATCGGACTAATAATTGCATACCTTGTCAACCCCATTGCTAATTCAATAAACGGAGGATTGTTAAGGCTTTCAAGAAAATATTTTAATAAAAAGCCTGAAATTGTCCGCAAAATATCAAAAGCGGTGAGCGTTATCGGAGCGTTAGCTGCCTTTTTGCTTATTTTAGTACTGATTATCTATATGATAGTCCCGCAGTTTATCGACAGTATTTCAAGTATGGTAAAGGTTTTGCCGGGTCAGCTTGATGCTTTTATTAAGAGGGTTTCCGCGGAATTTGAACGCAATAAGGATTTGCAGAACCTTATAAACGCGGTTTATGAATATGAGAGGGAATGGCTGCAAAACGACCTTACGGGTTATGTTAATTCCGTTGCCGCATATTTTGCTTCAGGTGTTTGGAGCGTTGTAAGCTTTCTTAAAAATTTTGCGGTCGGACTTATTTTTGCTATATACATACTTTTCAACAAGGCGTTGCTTATGCGTCAGTTCAGAAAGCTTTTATACGCCTGCATTAACAATAATGTTGTAGAGCATATTTTCAGGACGGGTAATAAGGCGCACAGAATTTTCAGCGGATTTATATACGGTAAGTTGCTCGACTCGTTTATAATCGGCATTCTCTGCTTTATAGGCATATCAATTCTTAAAATCCCGTATACTATGCTTGTGGCGGTTGTAATCGGGGTCACTAACGTTATTCCCGTTTTCGGTCCGTATTTGGGAGGGATTCCCTGCGCGGCGTTGATACTTCTGACCGATCCTATTAAGGGACTCTATTTTATAATCTTCATAATACTTCTTCAGGCGCTTGACGGCAACTTTATAGGACCTAAAATTCTCGGAAATTCCACGGGGCTTTCCGCCTTTTGGGTTGTTTTTGCCATCGTAGCGGGCGGAGGTCTTTTCGGCGTGCCGGGTATGCTTATCGGTGTACCGCTTTTTGCCGTGATTTATTATCTGGTTACGACCTTTGTTAATTTTAGGCTTAAAAGAAAGAACCTGCCGTGTGAGAGCGATTATTACGATTCTACAGTTTGCGACAAGATTAAAGGAAGCGAGGATTTAAGGGTCGAGATACCGCTCGGCGAAACCTCTGCGGCTGAAAAAAATTCTTAAATAAGGGTGGTTTAAGTGAGAAAAAAAGATTTGCTTGCACAAAATACCGAGCTTTTCGACCGAATAACCGAAGCACAGCTGCAGATTTCCGAGCTTAAGAAGGAAATTGCAAATCGGGATACCGAAATAGATGAGCTTAAAAAGGAAATTGAACGGCTCAACGCCAAGCTTAACGCCACCGAGCCGCTTAAAACGCTGGAGGCAAAGGTGGTAAAGCAGGCAGATGTCTCGCCCGAGGTGGATTACGGTGCCGCGGTGATAGGAAAAACCGTGATTGAGGCGGCAAAATGCTGTAATTCTGTTACGGCAAACAGCGAACCTGAACTTGCAAAAGAAATAGTAAACCTTATTCTGGGCAGAACCGAGGTCGCAAAGGCGGAAATTTTAGGTATTGTATCTTCGGAGGACAGCTTTGATAATAAGAAGCAAAAAATTGACGCACAGTATGAAAACGCAGCAGATTATTTTAAAAGCGCGGCAGCGCAATTAACGGAGGGATAGCTTTGTTTAAAGAAATTAGTGCTAAAGAAATTAATGATAACCTTATTAAGGCAATTTCCGAGGAATGGATGCTGGTTGCCGCGGGAAGCAGTGAAAAGTATAATATGATGACGGCTTCCTGGGGCTTTGCGGGCGAGATGTGGGGTACTGACTGCATGATGACGGTTATACGTCCGCAACGTTATACTTTGGAATTTATCAATAACAGCGATTATTTCACCTTGAGCTTTTACGGAGATAACAAGGATATTCACAAAGTCTGCGGCTCAAAATCGGGACGAGATACCGATAAGACCGCTCTTACGGGGCTTACACCTGTATTTTCGGATAATACGGTCTATTTTGAACAGGCAAGAATGGTTGTTGTTTGTAAAAAACAGTACGTTCAGCAGATGAAAGCGGATTGCTTCACCGATAAAGAGCCGCTTCGTTGGTATAACGGCGATTTTCATTATATGATAATCGGAAAAATCGAAAAGGTGCTTGTTAAGGAATGATTTCAGTTAGGACGGTCAGGCGGCCGTCCTTTTAAAATTTAATCTTATTCATAAAAAATTCACTATATTTGTGTTGACAATTGAAGCTTAAACGGATATAATAGTTAGCAAGCTAACATTTATAAAGAGGTGATACTATGCCGCCCGAAAGGCATATCGGTCTTGAGATACGGAATCTTTCAAATCTTATAAGGCGTGATGTTGAAAAGCACGCAGACGAGCTTGAGTTTAAACCGAACAAGGGCGTTAGGGGCTGGGCAATTGATTATTTTTACGAAAACCGAGACAGGGATATTTTTCAAAAGGATTTTGAGGAAAAATTTTCAATCCGCCGCTCGACAGCGAGCAATATCTTAAAGCTTATGGAGAAAAACGGCTTTATAACAAGAGAGAGCGTTGCAAATGACGCAAGGCTTAAAAAAATTGTTCTGACCGAAAAGGCCGTGAGACTTCACAACTGCATAGCTGAGGATATTGAAAAGCGGGAAAATAAGCTAAGAAAAGGGCTTACCGATGAAGAAATAGAAGCGTTTTTCTCTATAATTCAAAAATTAAAAGCAAATATGGAAAATTGAAAATTATAATTCGCGTGCCGCGGCGAAAAAACAAGCAAAATAGCGGCAGTTAGGAGAATAACATTGATTAAAACACTTATGGGTTGCGTAAGGGAATATAAAAAGCCTTCTGTACTCACTCCGATTTTTGTGTCAATGGAAGTAGTGATGGAATGCATAATCCCTTTTTTTATCGCAAAGCTTATTAATCATATCGAGAACGGTGCCGATATGAAAATGATACTTTTTTACGGCGGGATGCTTGTGCTTTTAGCCTTTGTTTCCCTCTTTTTCGGAGCACTTGCGGGAAGCACCTGCGCTACTGCTTCGGCGGGCTTTGCAAAAAATATGAGACACGATTTATATTATAAGGTACAGGATTTTTCTTTTTCAAATATCGACAAATTCTCAACCTCAAGCCTTGTGACCCGCCTTACGACCGATGTTACCAATGTACAGATGGCATATATGATGATAATCCGCATGGCTGTCCGCGCGCCGTTTATGCTGATATTTTCAATAATAATGGCGTTTGCAATGTGCCCTCAGCTCTCAACAATCTTTGTGGCGATAGTGCCTTTTCTGGCCTTTGCGCTTTTTATGATAATAAGAAAGGCTATGCCGCTTTTTAACAGCGTTTTCAAAAAATACGATAAGCTTAATAATTCTGTTCAGGAAAATGTTAAGGGTATGCGGGTTGTGAAATCCTTTGTACGCGAGGATTATGAAAAGCAGAAGTTTAACGCGGCGGCGGACGATGTTTGCGCCGACTTTACAAAAGCGGAAAAGCTTGTCGCCTTAAATCAGCCGATTATGCAGGTAGCAATGTATGTTGCTATGGTTCTTGTTTTGTTTTTCGGTGCAAAGCTGATTATCAGCAGCGGCGGCAGTACTATGGGTGTAGGTGAGCTTTCAAGTCTTTTCACCTACGGAATGCAGATTCTCTCAAGCCTTATGATGGTTTCTATGATATTTGTTATGATAACAATATCAAACGCCTCCATGCAGCGTATCTATGAGGTCCTTAAAGAGGAAAGCACAATAAAAAATCCCGAAAATCCCGTGAAAACGGTTGTGGACGGAAGAATTGATTTTGATAATGTTTCCTTTAAATATCACGAGGGTGCGGAAAAGTACGCCCTTAAAGATATAAACCTTCATATCAAATCGGGTGAAACGATAGGTATTATCGGCGGAACAGGAAGTAGTAAAACCTCCCTTATACAGCTTATTTCCCGCCTTTATGACGTGACTGAGGGCTCTGTTTCGGTAGGCGGTGTAAATGTCAAGGATTACGATATTGAGTCCCTGCGAAACGAGGTTTCGGTTGTTTTACAGAAAAATATACTCTTCTCGGGTACAATAAAGGAAAATCTCCGCTGGGGCGATAAAAACGCTTCGGACGAAGAGCTTGTAAGGGTTTGTAAATTAGCGCAGGCTCATGAATTTATTGAGACATTTCCCGATAAGTACGACACACATATAGAGCAGGGAGGAACGAATGTCTCGGGCGGACAAAAGCAGAGGCTTTGTATTGCAAGAGCGCTCCTTAAAAAGCCTAAAATACTCATTTTGGACGACTCTACAAGCGCGGTAGACACCAAGACAGACGCGCTTATAAGAAACGCTTTTGCCACAGAAATACCCAACACCACAAAAATTATTATAGCACAGCGTATTTCCTCGGTACAGGACGCCGACCGTATTATTGTAATGGAAGACGGACATATTGATGCGGTGGGTTCGCACGATGAGCTTCTTAACTCTAACGAGATTTACAAGGAAGTATACTATTCTCAGAATAAGGCAGGTGAGGAATAATGCCGGGACCAATGGGACCTAAAGGTATGAGGGGCGGTCTAAAGGCTAAAAACGCCAAGGGAACTGTAGCCCGTCTTTTCAAATACCTTTTTAAATATTATAAATTTTATCTTATTATAGTCGGTTTGTGTATTCTTTTAAGTGCGGTTTCAGGCACGGTTTCATCTCTTTTCCTAAATAAAATCGTGCTTATTATTACCGAGGGATTAAATCTCGGCTATTCCGCGATTTCCGCCAAGCTTATGCGTATAATTATGATTATGATAGGTTTTTACCTTGTCGGTATAGTATCAACCTTTGTTTATTCAAGGCTTATGGCAATAGTTACGCAGGGCTTTCTCAACAAAATGAGGCAAAATATGTTTTCCTCAATGCAGAGTTTGCCTATAAAGTATTTTGATACCCATACGCACGGCGACATAATGAGTCACTACACCAACGATATTGATACGCTTCGTCAGCTTATCTCGCAGAGCATACCGCAGCTTTTTAACTCTGTGCTTACTATAGTAGCCTTGCTTTTCTATATGCTGTACCTAAGCGTTTGGATGACCGTGCTTGTATTCTTGGCGGTTTTCGCTATGATGATGGTCACCAAAAAGGTGGGCGGCAACAGCGCCAAATACTTTGTTAAACAGCAAAAGTCGATAGGCGCGGTAGAGGGCTATATCGAGGAAATGATGAACGGGCAGAAGGTTGTTAAGGTTTTCTGCCACGAGGAAGAAAGTGAAAAAGCGTTTGACAGCCTCAACGAACAGCTTTTCCGTGATGCAGAAAGCGCCAATAAATTTGCAAATATTCTTATGCCTATTATGGGGAATATCGGGCATATCCTTTATGTGCTTATCGCCTTTGTAGGAGGACTGCTAATACTTTTCGGTGCGCCTAACCCTTCGCTTTCGGGTCAGGCAATCTCGGTTGCGATCGTAGTACCCTTCCTTAATATGACAAGGCAGTTCACAATGAGCATAAGCCAGGTTTCTCAGCAGATAAACTCGGTTGTAATGGCTATGGCCGGTACAGAGCGAATGTTTGAGCTTATGGACGAAAAGCCTGAGGTTGACGACGGTTATGTTACCCTAGTAAATGCTAATGCGGACGAGGACGGCAATATTACCGAGAGCGGTTCACGCACAGGAATTTGGGCGTGGAAGCACCCGCACAAGGACGGAACGGTTACCTACACAAGGCTTTCCGGTGATGTGAGACTCTTTGATGTTGATTTTGGCTATGTGCCCGAAAAAATCGTGCTTCACAATATCGATATTTACGCCGAGCCGGGGCAGAAGATTGCCTTTGTAGGCGCAACGGGAGCGGGAAAGACCACAATTACCAACCTTATCAACCGCTTTTACGATATTGCGGACGGTAAAATCCGCTATGACGGTATCAACATTAACAAGATTAAAAAGGCGGATTTGCGCCGCAGTTTAGGAATTGTTTTGCAGGATGTAAATCTGTTTACGGGAACGGTTATGGAAAATATCCGCTACGGCAGACTTGACGCGACAGACGAAGAATGTATCGCGGCGGCAAAGCTTGCAAATGCCCACGGATTTATTCAAATGCTCCCCGAAGGCTACAATACCGTTTTAACAGGCGACGGCAGCGGTCTTTCGCAGGGCCAAAGACAGCTTATATCAATCGCCCGTGCGGCGGTCGCAGACCCGCCGGTTATGATTTTGGACGAGGCGACCTCCTCAATCGACACCAGAACAGAGGCGATAGTCCAAAAGGGTATGGATAGGCTTATGCAGGGCAGAACGGTATTTGTTATAGCTCACAGGCTTTCGACCGTTCAAAATTCCGATGTTATTATGGTGCTTGACGGCGGCAGAATAATTGAGCGCGGCAGTCACAAAAAGCTTATCGAGCAAAAGGGAACCTATTATCAGCTTTACACAGGCGCGTTTGAAATGGAATAAATTTAAAAGGCAAAACGGTATTTTACGTTTTGCCTTTTAAAATATACGTTATTTTTTAAAGAACGCCGCGGCGATTGCGCCGGGACCCGCGTGCGTACCGATTACGCTGCCTATAGCGGTATAGCGTATATCCTTTAAGCCCTGCTCCCAAAGGTATTTGCTGTCTTCAATGTACTTTAAAAGGAGTGCGTCGGAAAGACCCGTAAAGCCTAAAAGAACAGGCTTTTCAAAATCCACTCCGCCGACCTTTTCAATCTCTTCTACAAGCAGATTATTGCCCATTTTCGAGCCGCGGGCTTTTCCTAAAACGGTGATTTCACCGTCAATAACCGATAGAACTGGCTTTATATTGAGCAACGAGCCTGCAAAAGCGGCGGTTTTGGAAATTCGTCCGCCTTTTTTCAAATATTCAAGGGTATCAAAGAGGGCGATGATGACTATTCTGTCTTTTTCTTCGTTAAGCTGCTCCACGATTTCACGTGGGTTCATACCGTCGTCTGCAAGCTTTAACGCTCTTTCGGCTAAAATTCCGCTTCCGATTGCGGCGCTGCCACTGTCTACAATATAGATGTTGTCAAAATCCTCGGCGGCGATAACTGCGCTTTGATATGTACCCGACAGCTTTGAAGAAATTGTTATAACAACGGCGCTGTCACCTTCCTCTTTGATTTTTTGAAACTCCTTAATAAATGAATCGGGAGTTGCCTGACTTGTCGTAGGCAATACGTCGCTCTCAATAAGCTTTTCATAAAAGGTTTTATGGTCTATCGTTACGCCGTCAAGGTATTCCTCTTCTCCGAAATGCACCGTAAGCGGCACTACGTCAACGCGACTTTTTAAATCCGGAAATAGATCGGCCGTGGAATCTACAATAATTCTTGTTTTCATAAATAATCTCCGTTCTGCTTATTTGCGATATTGTCAAGACCTTTACTGATAAGCGCAAGGCTGTGATAAAACTGCAGTCTTTCCTCCTCGGTAAGCTGTGTGCTGATTTCGTCAAGGACAAAATTTATCTTATCGGTAATTTTTTTTCCGACCTCAATGCCTTTATCGGTAAGTAAAAGCGGACTTTTATACCGCTTGGCGCTTTTGGATTCACAGGTAAGATAACCGTTTTTTTCAAGATAATCCAACGCACGTGATATTGTAGCCTTGTCTTCTTCACAGCGCTCGCAAAGGTCGGTTGCGGTAAGCGCGTTTGAGGAATACAGATAATAAATGCAGGAAATATGCACACTTCTCAGATTGTATTCTGACATTTCACAGTTCTTTATTTTTCGGATATTACGGCTGATTCGGTTAATCAGCACAGTAAAGGTTTCAAATCTTTCTTTCAAACAGATCCTCCTTTAACTTGTTGACATTTCAACAAGCACACAGTATACCACAAACTTGTTGAAATGTCAACAAGTAAAATAATGATATGCAATCACATAACCATAAGGAGTGTTCCCGCGCCGATAAGGGCGCATCCGATACCCGATTTTACGGTGATTTTTTCGTTTAAGAAAATAAAGGCTAATATGAGGGTGATCACCACGCTTAATTTGTCAACGGGGACAACCTTTGAGGCTTCGCCTATTTGGAGCGCCTTATAATAGCATAGCCACGACGCGCCCGTTGCAAGCCCCGAAAGTATTAAAAACAGCCAGCTTTTGCGGCTTATTTCCGAAATACCGCCCTGAGCGCCTGTTATAAACACCATTAGCCAAGCCATCGCGACGACCACTACGGTTCTTATCGCGGTGGCTAAATTTGAATTTACGCCGTCAATTCCTATCTTTGCAAGAATTGATGTAAGGGCGGCGAAAACCGCTGAAAGTAAGGCTAAAACAAACCACATATTATTATCACTCTTTTACGAATAGAATTTTTCGGCGTAGCGTACGGTCTCCATCGCGTCCTTTGCGTAGCAATCCGCTTGGATCTTGTCGGCGTATTCTTGTGTTAAAACCGCACCGCCCACAACTACCTTAATATCGGGGTCTGACTTGTGAAGCAGGGCAATCGTACGCTCCATTGAGGGAACGGTGGTGGTCATAAGGGCGCTTAAGCCCACGAGCCGACAGCTTTCCTTTAAAGCCGTTTCAACCACAATTTCGGGGTCAACATCGCGACCTAAGTCGATAACGTTAAAGCCGTAGCTTTCAAGCATTACCTTGACGATGTTTTTGCCTATGTCGTGAATATCGCCCTTTACGGTGGCGATAACAAATTTTTTGCCGTTTTCCCCCGCTTTGTCAGGTATTTTGCGCTTTATCACCTCAAACGCGGCGGACGCCGCCTCGGCGCTCATTAAAAGCTGTGGCAGATACGCCTTTTTGTTTTCAAAGGCTGTTCCGATTTCGTCAAGGGCTGGGATAACGAATTTGTCGATTATTTCAAGCGGAGCTGTGGTCTCGCTCAAAATTTCCGCCGCCTTGACCGCCGTTTCCTTTACACCTTTTATAACCGCCGTTTTAAGGTCGGCGGGATCGGTTTGGGGCTTTGCTGCCGCCATTAAGGGAGCCTCCGACGCATAGGCTATATAGTCGGCGCAGGCGGGGTCAATACCCGCTAACGCGCGGTAGGCGAAATAAGAGTTCATCATATCCGCCGAAAAGGGGTTCATAATTGCGCAGTCAAGCCCGCTTGTAAGTGCGGTGGTGAAAAAGGCGGAATTGATAAGCTCGCGGCGGGGAAGACCGAATGAGATATTCGACACCCCGAGACTGGTTTTAATGCCCGAGTTCTTTAAAAGCTTAATTGTTTTGAGGGTGATGTTAGCGCTCTCCTGATTTGAGGAAACGGTAAGCGCCAGAGGGTCAACAATTATATCCCGCTTTTCTATGCCGTATTTTGCGGCGGTTTCAATTATTTTAAGGGCGATATTAAAGCGTTCCTCGGCGGTTTCGGGTATACCGTTTTCGTCAAGCGTTAAGGCGATTACCGCGCCGCCGTATTTTTTGACAAGGGGGAATACGCCCTCCATACTGTCTTTGTCGCCGTTTACCGAGTTTACAAGCGCCTTGCCGTTGTAGGCACGAAGTGCGGTTTCAAGCACCGATTTATCGGTTGTATCAATCTGTAACGGCAGGTCGCAGACGGCTTGCAGCTGTTTAACAACGCTTAGCATCATAGCCCTCTCGTCAATTTCGGGGAGACCTACATTGACATCAAGAATATGCACGCCCTTATCCGCCTGATTAAGTCCCTCGCCTAAAATGTAATTAATATCTCCGCGGCGAAGCGCGTCCTTAAATTTCGGCTTGCCTGTGGGGTTAATGCGCTCGCCAATAAGCACTGGGTCTTTTCCTATTTCCACCGAGTGGGTGTAGGAGGAAATCAGAGTTTCGGTATGTATTTCAGGCTCTACGAGCGGAATATCCCTTGTTTTTTCTACGGTTTTGCGTATAAATTCGGGCGTTGTACCGCAACAGCCGCCTAAAATTGAAGCCCCGCAAAGGGCGATTTCCCGCATACTGTCCGAAAAATCGTCCGCGTTTACATTGTATACCGTAAGGCCGTTTTTAGCTTCGGGAAGTCCGGCGTTAGGATTTACGATTACGGGAACTGTGGCGTATTCGCACAATTCCCGTACTACAGGGAGCATTTTATCAGGGCCTAAGGAGCAGTTGACTCCCAAAGCGTCAACACCTAAGCCCTCAAGCATAGCGACCATTGCTCTTGGGTCTGCGCCGGTCATTAAATGTCGGCTTTCGTCATATACATTGGTGACAAATACGGGCAAATCGCAGTTTTCCTTTGCCGCAAGCACCGCCGCCTTGGTTTCATAGCTGTCGTTCATTGTCTCTATTATAATAAGGTCGGCGTCGCAGTCAGCGGCGACCCTTACATTAGCGGCAAAAAGCTCTACTGCGTCTTCAAAGGAAAGCTCTCCTAACGGCTCTAAAAGCTTGCCCGACGGGCCTAAATCAAAGGCGATAAACTTGTCTTTTCTTTCACTCACCGCTTTTTTGGCACAGTCTATTCCGGCAACTATAAGCTCATCGTAATTTTCATATTTAAGCTTGTTGATTCCAAAAGTGTTGGTTGTTATAATGTCGCTCCCCGCGTCAAGATAAGCCTTGTGAAGCGCCGTGATTTTTTGCGGGTTTGATATGTTCCAAAGCTCGGGCGGCTCGCCGCCCTTAAGCCCCATTTCCTGCAAAAGCGTTCCTGTGCCGCCGTCAAAATAAAGGCGTTTATTTTTCATTAATTCTCTAATCATTCTTTTATCCCCATAATTGCCGTGATTGATTTCATAGGCGTCATTAAAAGTGAATTATTAAGCGTTATTCCGAGTGTGTAGTCGGCGTTAAGCGCTTTTAGAATTTCGGGCTGGTAGGAAAGGGGCAAATCGCCGTAGCCGGGGGCATACCTGAAGGGCTTTTCGCCTTCGCCGCGAAGCAAATTATCGGCATAATCGCAAAGGCTTTCCGCCGCGGCGGAGGCAAGCGCGTCGGTAATAAAGCTTTCGGCGGGGGAGGTTATGCCAAGGCGGGAAATAAGCCTGTCCGCCCCGATACCTATCGTAACCCCTAAAATATAGGCTTCTTTACAGCCGTCAAGCGCCTTTACAAGATCGTGGCTTTCTATGTCGCCGAAGCCTAAACCGCAGATATTATCTGATTTTATCTCAACAGATACCTTTGTATAGGCATATTTTAAGGTAAGCACCCGCCGCAAATTTTCTTCACAGCGGGTTATGGCTTCATCGGTGTAGCTCCTCGGAATTTTAAGGCGAACCGCCGCCTCGTTTTTATTAATAGCTATTTTTTCGGTTTCTACCGCAACCGCGGTCACATTAAAGTTTCTCATTTAATTATTTCCGAAATATTGTTCTTTATCGCCGCGGCGACATCGGGCTTGTTCATTGAATAGATATGCACCGCGTTTACGCCGTTTGCGTATAAATCTATAATCTGCTCGGTGGCGTAGGCTATACCCGCCTGCTTCATAACCTCGGGCTTGTCTCCGTAGCGGTCGACAATACGCAGAAAACGCTGGGGCAGAGCTGATTTTGAAATAGAGCAAATTCGCTTTATCTGCCCCGCGTTTGTTACGGGCATAATTCCCGCTACAACGGGGATATAGACCCCCTTGCGGAGCAGGCGGTACAAAAAATTATAAAGAATGTTATTATCAAAAAACATCTGTGTTGTGAAAAACTGACAGCCGCATTCCGCCTTGATTTTAAGGCTTTCAATATCGCTGTCGCTGCTTGCCGAATCGGGGTGGCACTCGGGATAGCAGGCGCCGCCGATGCAAAAGCCGCCGAAATCGGCAATTTCCCTTGTTAAGTCGCTGGCGTAACGATAGTCGCTCCCCAATAAATCGGTTTCAGGGGTAATATCGCCGCGAAGCGCAAGTATGTTTTCTATTCCCTTGGCTTTAAGCTCGGTCAGTTGTTCGCGTACCATTTCGCGGGTAGAGGAAATGCAGGAAAGGTGGGCGAGGGGAGTGACACCGTGCTGTAAAATATGCTCGGCAATCTCGGCGGTATACTTTGAAGTGCCGCCGCCCGCACCGTAGGTCACGCTCATAAAGCTGGGCTTCAGGTCGGCTATTTCGAGCGCGGGCTTTTCAACCGAATCAAATTTATCGCTTGTTTTGGGCGGAAAAACCTCAAAAGAAAGGCTGGGCTTTTCGCCGTTTATAATATCAATAATCTTCATTTATCTGTCACCCTCAGACTGTTTTAAAAGCTTTGAATACCCGTTTCCGTACTGCACACATCGCGAAACACGGCTTAATGTAGCGGAGGAAATTTCGGTCTCCTCAATTACCTGATTATAGGTTTTACCGTCGAGTAAGAGACGGGCGGCTTTAATACGCTGTGCCATTTGCTCAATTTCCTTATTCGTGCACATATCTTGGAATAAATCGCGGCAGTCATCCGCGCTTTTAAGCGAGGCGATAAGCCCGTACAGCTCGTTAATCATTTTTTCGGTTGTTTCTTTGTCTGACATTTTTCTTACCTAAAACGCTTCAAGCGATTTGTTTAAAAAGCTTTTGGTTTTTTCGGATTTGGGGCTTACGAATACCTCGTCGGGGGTGCCGTATTCCTCGATAACTCCGTCAGACATAAAGAGCACCTTGTCCGAAACATTTTTCGCGAACTCCATCTCATGGGTGACTACAATCATTGTGCTGTCGGTATTTTTAAGCCCCTTTATAACCTTTAAAACCTCGCCGGTAAGCTCGGGGTCAAGGGCGGAGGTCGGTTCATCAAAGCAGAGAATATCAGGTTCAAGCGCTAAAGCCCTCGCTATGGCGACACGCTGCTGCTGACCGCCCGAAAGCTCGCAGGGGTAGTTTGAAATTTTTTCAGTAAGTCCTACGCGGTCGATAAGCGAGCGAGCCTTGGTTTCGATTTCCTCGGGAGTTCCGCGCTTTAAAAGTGTAGGGGCGAGCATTACATTTTTAAGCACGCTGTACTGCGGAAAAAGGTTAAAGGACTGGAAAACAAGCCCGAAATGGAGACGGTTTTTTCTTATCTCGCTGTCATTCAGCTTTTTGGCGCTTTCACCGTCAAATATCGTTTCGCCGTTTATCGATATCGTTCCGCTGTCGGCAAATTCCAAAAAATTAAGACAGCGGAGCAGGGTGGTCTTTCCGCTTCCTGATGAGCCGATAATCGACAAAACCTCGCCTTTATTGAGGGAAAAGCTTATACCCTTTAAAACCTCGGTTTTGCCGAAGCTTTTCTTTATGTTATTAATTTCTAAAACTGACATTGCTTCGGCACCTCCTAAGATTTAAAATAGTTGAGCTTTTTCTCAACATAGCCGAAGAGAATGGTGAGAAGTCCGTTAAACAGGAGGAAATACAGACCTGTGTAGAATAAAGGCCAAATAAGACCTTTTCCGGCAAAACGCTCTGCTGACATAAGAATTTCACCAACGGCAATAACCCTTGCTAAAGAAGTGTCCTTAACAAGGGTAATAATCTCGTTAGACATAGGTGGTACTATTCTTTTAACCACCTGCAGAAGCACAATTTTAAAGAAAATCTGTGCTTTGGTAAGTCCTAAAACCTGACCTGCCTCGTATTGACCTTTTGGAATACTTTCAATTCCGCCGCGGAAAATTTCCGAGAAATAACAGGCATAATTAATAACAAAGGCAATTAGTGCCGCTAACATTCTGTTTCTCATAGGAATATCAAAAATAAGTCCGGGCACATAAAACACTATAAACAGTTGGAGCATTAAGGGAGTACCTCTGATAATCCAAACAAAGGTTTTAATTAAGTAGCTTAAAGGCTTAAATTTGGACATTGATCCAAAGCATATCAAAAGCCCCAGTGGAATAGAAAAAAGCAGGGTTTCGAAAAACAACCTGCAATTTTCTAAAAATCCCACAGCAAGGCTCATACTAACCTGCTTAAAAGACATTATATTTTCCTCTTAATAATTATTTTTCTTTAACAACCTTAACCTGTTTGTTCTCCATATAAGGAATGGTTATGCTCATATTTTGAAGTCTCTCTTCGTCAATGGTCATACCGTTCCAAATGCAGTCAATGTTCTTAGCGGCAAGCTCGGTTTCCTTAGCGTTCCAGCTAATCTCCTGGAATTTAGCCTTAATTCCTAATTTAGCACAGACGGCCTCAGCAAATTCGGTTTCAAAACCTGTTAGTTTGCCGTTATCATCTAAATAGTTCATAGGCGCGAAATAGGTGATACCGATAACAAGCTCACCCTTATCCATTATGTACTTATAATCGGAATCCTGCTCAGCTTCTTTGAAAGCGTCACTTTCCTTGTCGCCTAAAAGAATATCGTCAAGCTTATAGGTCTTAGCAATCTTGGTAAGCTCCCCGCTTGCCTTTAACTCGCGGATTATCTCATTAACCTTAGCAGTCATATCAGAGCCTTTTCTGAAAGCAATACCGTATTCCTCCTTGGAATAACCGTCACCCTCAATAACTAATTTTTCATAGTCTGTGCCCTCGCCGATAGAGCCGATAGACATAACATAGTCAATAACGGCGGCATCAGCGGTGCCTGCGTTAACTTCCATAATAGCTTTACCCTGAGTGTCAACCGCAGTGTATTCGTACACCTTAAAGTCCGCTTCTTTTTGGGCTACCTTTTCACCTGCAGAGCCTTTCTCGGCAACAACGATAGGTTTTTTGTTTCCGCAGCCCGCAAATGCAAAAAGCAGACACGCGGTCATTAATAATGCCAATAATTTTTTCATTTTTTTCTACCCCTTCGGAATTTATTGATTACATTATACTTTATTTCGATAAAGTTGTAAAGTGTTTTTTTAAAATTACATCACTTTTTTTCTTTTAGGGAAAAAGATAACTGAATTTTGCTAATAAGTTAATAGTATTAATTATTGATTTAATGCGTTAATTAACTTCATTAGGTCGATAAAGCTGCCTTTTAAATAGTTGTCAATTTCTATTCCTTTTTTATTTATCAGGCAGTCGGTGAGCAGAAAAACCTTAATACCAAGCTTTTGCGCCGCGCCGTCCTCCTCCGTGTCGTTGCCGACCATAAGAGATTCCGACGGATTAAGGGATAGCTTTTCAAGAATTTCTTTGTAATAGTCGGGGTTGGGCTTGCAGTAATGAGAGTTTTCGTAGGTTGTGTAAAGCTCAAAATCCGTTTTGTCAAGTCCCGCCCACTCAATTCTGCTCTCGGTAGCAACGGCGGGGAAAATCGGGTTTGTGGCAAGTATAAGCTTAAAGCCTTTTTGCTTTAATTCTTTTACCGCTTCAGCAGCAGCGGGGTTAAAGCCGCAGTCGTACTTAACTTCTTTAAATTCGTTTCGGTAAAATTCATCGAAAATCGGCTTGTCCCGAAGGGCTTCTTTACCGAAAAATTCTTCAAATTTAATCCAGAACGCCTCTTCATTCGTAATGCCGCCGTTATTTTTAACCATTGCCGCGGTACCTGCCCAAATGCCGTCAACCGTCTTTTTGGGGTCGTATCCGAACGGAGCGAGTTTTTTTACAAGGCGGCTGAAGTAACCGTTTGCAAATTTTTCCTGATCCATCGGCAGAAGTGTGCCGTCCAAATCAAAAAGTATATTTTTAATCATTTTAATCACCTATTTTATTTTAACATTAAGGCACGTTTTGTCAAGAAAATATCGGAAAAAAGGTATATTATAACAGACGCGTGCGATAATAAAAAGGAGGTGATTATAAATGCAATTAACGCAAAAGGAAACCGAATTGTTAAAGGACTTAAAAACGCAGGAGAAGCTTTGCGCCGACAAATATACTGAATATTCGCAGTCGGCAAAGGACGCGCAGTTAAAAAATCTGTTTTCGCAGATTGCGGGGGTTGAACAGCAGCATTTAAAGACAATTGAGCAATTAGAAAGCGGCACGGTTCCGACACCGAGCGGCGGCTCTTCCGCTCAGCCGAGCTTTACAGCTAATTACGCCGTTGCCGAGACCGAGGACAAAAAGCACGACTGTTATCTCTGCACCGACGCTTTGACGACCGAAAAGCACGCTTCCCACCTTTACGATACCTGTATTTTTGAATTTAAGCAGGATAATGTAAGAACATTGCTTAACAGTATTCAAAAGGAAGAGCAAAATCACGGAAAGATGATTTACGATTATATGTCCAAAAATTCAATGTATGCTTAAATTGTAAAGACTGCCTCGTTTTCGAGGCGGTCTGAGAGTGTCGACAAAGTCGCCACTCTCTTGGCGGGAA
>URGJ01000025.1 GCA_900547445.1 uncultured Oscillospiraceae bacterium
CCCCCGCCATATCAGGCTCGGCAGGCTTAGGTCTTGCCGAGGCGGCGCATATTCCGTTTATACAGGAGGTTTTCGCAACAGGCGAGGTTGTAAAGCTAAAGGAGCCCGACACATCCTGCGTAATAGAGCTCGGCGGCGAGGACGCTAAGATAATCTTCTTTGACGGCGGACTTGATGAGCGCATGAACGGCAGTTGTGCGGGCGGCACGGGCGCTTTTATCGACCAGATGGCGACACTTTTAAACATCACGGTTGACGAGCTTGATAAATTAAGCCTTGACGCGGGCAGACTTTATCCTATAGCGTCCCGTTGCGGCGTTTTCGCTAAGACCGATATTCAGCCGCTTCTCAATCAGGGAGCGCGAAAAGAGGACGTTGCCGCGAGCATTTATCAGGCGGTGGTAAATCAGACCATAGCGGGACTGGCGCAAGGCAAAAAAATAGAGGGCAAGGTGCTTTTCTTAGGCGGCCCACTTTATTACTGCAAGGGGCTGGGTATTCGCTTTAAGAAAACTCTGGGGCTTGACGACGAACACGCAGTGTTCCCCGAATACGGGCGTTATGCCGTGGCTTTGGGCGCGTCCTATTATGCCGA
Organism: uncultured Oscillospiraceae bacterium; assembly: GCA_900547445.1. Lineage (GTDB taxonomy): Bacteria > Bacillota > Clostridia > Oscillospirales > Acutalibacteraceae > UBA737. Next base: position 596 of record URGJ01000025.1, read on the forward strand.
AAAACAGCAGGATACATATACTGCCGATTCCCTTATAAAGGCGGTAGAAAACGCAAGCTCTGTATCTTCGGGTAAGGGAAGATTAAAGCCGCTTTTTGCAAATGAGGACGAGTACAGGGAATTTGTAAATAGGCACGCGAAATCCACGGTTAAAAACGCGGATATTGCCGAATATAAGGGCAAAGCCTACCTCGGAATAGACTGCGGCTCTACTACCACAAAGCTCTGTCTTTTGACCGAAAATAACGAAATTTTGTATTCCTATTACGCCTCCAATCAGGGTAATCCCGTGGAGATTGTAAGGGAACAGCTGACCGAGATTTATTCTCTTTTAGACGATAAAATTGTAATCGCGGGCTCTGCAGTTACAGGCTACGGTGAGGAGCTTATCAAGCACGCATTTTCGGTGGATTACGGCATTGTAGAGACAATTGCCCACTATACTGCCGCTAAATATTTCGAGCCTGATGTCGGCTTTATTCTTGACATCGGCGGTCAGGATATTAAGTGCTTTAAGATTAGAAACGGCGCGATTGACAGCATTATGTTAAACGAGGCCTGCTCCTCCGGTTGCGGCTCGTTCCTTGAAACCTTTGCTAAGGCAATGGGCTACTCTATCGAGGACTTTGCCGAAAAGGGACTTCACGGTAAAGCGCCCGTTGATTTGGGCAGCCGTTGTACCGTATTTATGAATTCCTCGGTCAAGCAGTCGCAAAAGGACGGCGCTTCGGTAGAGGATATTTCGGCGGGACTGTCAATAAGCGTTGTTAAAAATGCGCTTTATAAGGTTATCCGCGCCTCCTCCGCAGACGAGCTTGGCGAAAAAATAGTCGTTCAGGGCGGCACATTTTATAATGACGCGGTTCTGCGCGCCTTTGAGCGGGAGATAGGTCACAATGTTATTCGCCCCTCAATAGCGGGACTTATGGGCGCATACGGCGCGGCGCTTTACTCCAAAAAATGCGAAAAATCAAATATTATTGACAGCGAGGCGCTTAAAAGCTTCACTCACACCTCAAAATCCGCCGTTTGTCAGGGCTGTACCAACCATTGCAGACTTACCGTTAACTCCTTCGGCGACGGTAAGCGGTTTATTTCGGGCAACCAGTGCGAAAAGGGACTCGGAAAAGCCGTCACAGAGGAACCGCTACCTAACCTTTACGAATTTAAGCGAAATTATATGACTTCCCTTAAATCGGAGGAGGGAACCCGCGGAACGGTAGGTCTGCCGCTGGCGCTCGGTATGTATGAATTACTCCCCTTGTGGAACGGAATTTTCACGAAATTAGGCTTTAAGGTTTTAGTTTCGCCTATGTCCACACGTCGCACCTATGAAAAGGGGCAGTTTTCCATTCCGTCGGACACCGCCTGCTATCCCGCGAAGATAATGCACGGTCACATTGAATCACTTATTGAGGACGGCGTAGACGCGATTTTTTACCCCTGCATAACCTACAATATGGACGAGAAAATGACCGACAATCACTATAACTGCCCTGTTGTGGCGTATTATTCCGAGCTTTTAAAGGGCAATGTTGAGGAACTCGCAAAGGTTAAATTCCTCTATCCCTACCTTAATATCAACAATAAAAAAGAGCTTGCTAAGGAACTTTATAACTACCTTTCAAAATTCTTTGACGGAATTACCAAAATCGAGGTAAAGTCGGCTGTGGATTACGGTATTGAACAGTATGCCAAGTATATGCAGGCGGTTAGGGACGAGGGCGCACGGGCGCTCGAATTTGCGCGAAAAAACAATAAGCGCATTATGATTTTGGCGGGCAGACCCTACCATATTGACGCCGAAATCGGTCACGGAATAGATAAGCTTGCAAATTCTTTAGGATTTGTCGTAGTAAGCGAGGACAGCGTTTTCGGGCTTGCCGAGCCGTTTACGGTCAAGGTTTTAAACCAATGGACCTACCACGCAAGGCTCTACCGCGCGGCGCGCTACGCCGCGGAGCATAAGGATACCGAGCTTGTGCAGTTGGTATCCTTCGGCTGCGGGGTGGACGCGATAACCACCGACGAAGTGCGCTCAATACTCGAAGGCGCGGGCAAATACTACACACAGATTAAAATTGACGAGATAACAAATCTCGGAGCGGTCAAAATCAGACTGCGTTCGCTTATAGGAGCGCTTGACGAAAGGGGCGGGGAAAATGGAAGAGCGTAAATACATACCCTTTACCGAAGAGATGAAAAAGGACTATACAATACTTGTTCCGAATATGCTTCCGCGCCATTTTAAGCTCTTTTTACAGGTATTTAAGAATTACGGATATAAAATGGAGTTGCTTGAAACCTCGGGCAAAAAAATTATAGAAACGGGGCTTAAGTATGTCCATAACGATACCTGTTATCCCGCAATCCTTGTAATCGGTCAGTTTATAGACGCGCTTCAGTCGGGTAAATACAATGTGAATAAAACCGCGCTTATCCTTTTTCAGACGGGCGGAGGTTGCAGAGCGTCTAACTATATATTCCTTTTAAGAAAAGCCCTTGAAAGGGCGGGCTACGGCTTTGTGCCTGTAATTTCCTTTAATTTGGGCGGGCTTGAAAAGCACCCGGGCTTCAAGCTTACTGTGCCGATTCTTCACCGACTGTTTTACGCCATAATTTACGGCGATATGCTGATGACTCTTGTAAATCAGTGCAAACCGTACGAAATAAATAAAGGAGAGACCGAGCGGCTTGCGGACGAGCTTACTGTTGAGCTTGCAAATAAAATGCAGTCGGAGGGTATTTCCTTTAAAAAGGTTAAGCAAAACTGCAAAATGATGCTTCGCCGATTTGCCGGAATACCGCGCACAAAGGAAACCAAGGTTAAGGTCGGGGTTGTAGGGGAGATATACGTTAAATATTCGCCCCTCGGAAACAATGATTTGGAGCAGTTTTTGCTTGACGAGGGGGCTGAGGTTGTAGTCCCGGGTCTTCTTGACTTCTTTATGTACTGCATTGTCTCTAATCTGACCGATATATGGCTTTACGGACTTCATAAACTGCGGGGTCCCGTGCTTAATTTTGTGTTTAACTACCTTGTCGGTCAGCAGAATGAGATTATAGCCTTAATGGAGGAGGACGGAAATTTTGCACCGCCCACGCCTATTAAGCATACAATGTCATTAATAGAGGACTTTATGGGACTCGGCACAAAAATGGGGGAGGGCTGGCTTTTGCCTGCCGAAATGCTTGAACTCAACGACGAGGGCGTGCATAATATTGTCTGCACCCAGCCGTTCGGCTGTCTGCCCAACCATATCTGCGGCAAGGGTATGATGAAGCCGCTTAAAGAAAAAAATCCCGATATGAATATTGTCGCTATCGATTACGATTCGGGAGCGTCAAAGGTTAATCAGGAAAACCGTATCAAGCTGATGCTTGCAAACGCAAGGGCAAATCTTGCGGAAAAAGAGCGTGAAAACGCCGTTTTGCCGACAGATGAAAATAAAAAAGAAAAAATTTTTTCAAAAAACACTTGACAAAGCGTATATTTAATGATATTATATCGGCAACAAAGAGAAACCTATGATTAAGAAGAGTAGCTTTACTTAAAACCTAAAGAGAGCGGCTGATGGTGGAAATGCCGTGGCAGAGAGTATTGTGAATGGACTTATGAGGGCGGCCGAAAGCATTTTTGTGAGTAGCAGCCGACGGGAACCGTACCCGTTATCCTAACGGCTTACATATCAGTGTAAGAAATGAGCGGTCGGTTTTACCGACAACTTGGGTGGTACCGCAGGATTTTTAAGTCTTGTCCCATTTTTATGGGATAAGACTTTTTTGATTTTGGAGGAGAATTTTATGTTTTTATTAACCAAACGATGGCGTGCTTCTATTTAAGCAATTAAAAACAATAAATTTTAAGGAGAAAATTATTATGAAAAACATTAAAAAAATCATTGCTTTTGTATTAACCTTAACACTTGTATTCGCTTTCGCGGGCTGCGGCACTAAGAAGGACGGCTCTGCCAAAAAGACAATCGGTATTATTCAATTCGGCTCTCACGCTTCCCTTAACAACTGCTATGACGGCATTATGAAGGGACTTAAGGAAAACGGAATCAACGAGGAAGACTACAATATCGAATATGTAAACAGCAACTTTGACCCCAGCGTTTCACAGACCCAGGCTAACAACCTTGTGAACAAAAAGGCGGCTGTGATTATCGCTATCGCGACACCCTCCGCAGTTGCCGCCGCCAATGCCGCCGCAGATAAAGATGTGCCTGTCGTATACTGCGCGATTACAGACGCTACGGTTATGAAAAATTACGGGAACGTGACAGGCTCTTCGGATATTCCGAACTTTGAAAAGCAGTTAGAGGTCGTAACGGGCTTTATGAACAAGACCGCGCTTAAAATCGGCGTGCTTTACTCAACCGAAGAATCAAGCTCTCCCGTTCAGGTTGAAAACCTTAAGAAAGCGGCAGAGAAGTATGAGGGAATGGAAATTTTAGATTCTGCCGTGGCGGACATCAACACCATCGACGCTAAGACTAACGAACTTATCGGCAGAGGCGTCGACTGCTTTGTAAACCTGCTTGACAACACAGTTGTCGGAAAGCTTGAAACAAACATACTCCCGATTACCAACGAAAAGAAAATACCTGTTTTCGGCTCTGAAATCGAGCAGGTAAAGGTCGGCTGTGCGGCGAGCGCTTCAATTGACTATATCGACGTAGGTGCGTCCGCGGGCAAGTCGGCGGCGGAAATCTTAGGCGGCAAGAGCGCATCGGAAATCCCCGTGGCTTATATCACCGAGCCTACAAATTACTATAACAGCAAGGTTTGCACAGAATTAGGACTTACCGTTCCGACTAACGTTACCGCGGAAGATGTAGCAAAATAATTTCAATAAAAAATATAGCGCGGCGTGAAAAATCGCCGCGCTGAAAATATATTAAAAAGGGAAATGTGATATGCTTTTCTTTGCTACTACTATCGACGGACTGCAAATGGGGCTTTGTTTTGCGGTTTTGGCGCTCGGAGTTTATATATCCTATTCTATTCTTGATTTCCCCGACCTCTCGGTTGACGGCACCTTTCCGCTCGGCGGCGTTGTCTGCACAATATTAATGCTGAAGTCAGGCATTCCCGCCCTGCCCGCGATACTTTTAAGCTTTTTTGCGGGGCTTGCGGCGGGCGCGGTGACGGGCGTTCTGCACGTTAAGTTCAACATTTCAAAGCTGCTTTCGGGCATTATTGTTATGACCGCGCTTTTGTCGGTCACCTTGAGCCTTACAAAGCTGCTTACAAGGACGGGGCTTACCACCACGATTTTCTCCTTCAGGAGTGAAAATTTGAGCGGTATTTTCAGCGGAAAAGCGGCAGGACTTTTGGGTAATGCAAACCGCGATTATATGATACTTATAATCGAGCTTGTTTTTGTGATTTCGGTTAAAATAATTATCGATTTATTCCTTAAAACAAAGCTTGGCTATATGCTTAGGGCTACGGGCGATAATGAAATGCTGGTCGTTTCATTGGGTAAGGACAGCGGCACATATAAGATTTTGGGTATCGCACTTGCAAACGGCTTTGTTTCAATGTCGGGCGCGCTTTATGCCAATCTTTTCTCACAGTATGATAATTCATGCGGCAGCGGCAAGGTGGTAATGGCGTTAGCCTCGGTAATTATAGGTATGGCGGTATTCTCAAAAATCCGCTTTATGAGCGATACCACGGCGGTTATTTTCGGCGCGGTAATATATTCATTATGCCTTAATTATTTGGTGCTGGTCGATACTAACGGTATTTATTTAAAGCTTTTGAACGCCCTTATGTTTGCACTTATTCTCATTTTTAATGATAAAACCTCGGGTTTTGTAGCAAGGCGCAGTAAGCTGAAAGGGGGATGCTCAAATGTTAGAGCTTAAAAACGTATCTAAAATTTATAACCCCGGAACGGTGACCGAGCTTTGCCTGTTCGACAACTTTAATTTGACCGTAAATGACGGCGAGTTTATCTCGGTCGTCGGAAGCAACGGAAGCGGCAAGACCTCAATGCTTAATATTATATGCGGAAGTATACCGTTAAGTGGCGGCGAGGTGCTGATAGACGGCAAAAGCGTAAACGGATTGCGCGAATATCAGCGTTACCGTATGATGGGCAGGGTTTATCAGAATCCCGCGGCGGGCACCTGTCCTAATATGACGATACTTGAGAATATGTCCCTTGCGGATAACAAGGGCAGGAGGTATGGGCTTTCCTTTGGTGTAAACCACGCTAAAAAGCAGTACTACCGCGAACAGCTAAGCACATTGGGACTCGGTCTTGAAGATAAGCTTGACGTAAAGTTAGGCGCGCTTTCGGGCGGGCAGCGTCAGGCTGTGTCCCTCCTTATGGCGACAATGACCCCGATTGATTTTCTTATTTTAGACGAGCATACCGCCGCCTTGGACCCGAGAACCGCCGAGATTATTATGGAGCTTACCGATAAGGTAATAAAAGAAAAGCACTTAACAGCCATTATGGTAACTCACAATCTTCGCTATGCTGTGGAGTACGGCACAAGGCTTATTATGATGGATAAGGGAAATATAATTCTCGATAAGTCGGGCGGGGAAAAGCAGACAGCCAAGGTTGACGATATACTTGATATATTCAATAAAATAAGTATTGAATGTGGCAATTAATATAAAATTCTGATTTTTTACAAAGCAAAAAAAGATGCCACTTAAACGCGAGAAATAAAGCATTATAAAAGAAGAAGCCCCGATACGCGTCTGCGTACCGAGGCACTCGGTTGTAAAGATGTAGCAAAAAAAAGTGCTACTTTCGGTTGAGACACAAGGATAAAAAATACCGCTGAACCCGAAGACGAATTGGGTCCAGCGGTACGCTGGCGGAGTAGGAGAGACTCGAACTCTCGCGCCGGAGTTTACCCGACCTACGCCCTTAGCAGGGGCGCCTCGTCACCAACTTGAGTACTACTCCAAATTGCTGTGCGGTATAAAAATATTTAATGGCGGAGAGGATGGGATTCGAACCCATGTGCCTTGTGGGCAAACGGTTTTCAAGACCGCCTCGTTATGACCGCTTCGATACCTCTCCGTGTTGCGACCTTAGTATTTTACCATAAATAATTAAGAATGTCAACATAAACCTAAGATAATTTTCATAAATTTAGAAAAGATAAAAAAGCCTCAAAAATTTTAAATCCGCTATTGACAAATTGATAATTTATGATATAATAAATCTTGCTTGTTTGGGCCATTAGCTCAGTTGGTTAGAGCAACCGGCTCATAACCGGTCGGTCCGCGGTTCGAGTCCGTGATGGCCCACCAAATAAGCGTTTAGGGGTATAGCTCAGCTGGTAGAGCATCGGTCTCCAAAACCGAGTGCCGAGGGTTCGATCCCTTCTGCCCCTGCCAAAAGAAAGCGCCTCGGATATGCGTTTGCGTTCCGAGGCGCTTTCTTTTGCTATTGATTCCGTACTCTATAAGCTTGGAAACAAGTTTTTTTTTCTATAAAAAAATCGTAAACATTATAGGTATAGTGACAATTGAAATCAAATGAGATATGAGCGCCATCGATGCTCCGGGCGTTGTGTCGCCCCCGTAAGCGGCGGGAAATACTACCGTGTTAAGCCCAAGAGGCATAGCGGTAGCGCAGAGCGCCGCGCGGATAATCGCCTTATCGGTTTTTAAAGCCGACAAAACGAGCATAAACACCGTAGGCAGGATTATAAGGCGAATAACCGAAGCAAAGTATACCTTTTTGTCGCCGGCCAGCTTTTTAAGGCTGTATTCTCCTATTACAAAGCCCGTAAGCAGCATTGCAAGCGGAGACATACAAGCTCCGGCAGAGGAAATCGCCGCGGTTACGAATTTAGGTAAGGGAACAGCTGTAAGACCGCAGACCGCGCCGAGTATCAAGGAAATAAAAATCGGATTAACAAAGGCTTTAACGCTGATTTTTCCGCACTTTTCGTTCGGAATAAGCGATGCCGTGCCGACTGAATAAACATAAAGATTAAGCGGCAGTGTGAAAATCATATAGTCAAAGAGTATTTCCTCTCCGAACACGCCTAAAACTACTGCGTTACCCATAAAGCTGAAGTTGGCAACGGCAAAGGAATATGTATAAATTTTGCGCTGATAGCCGTCCTTTGTAAAAAGCTTTGCCAAAAAAATACCTATCGGCAGGGAGACGAGCATAATACCCGCGCCGTAAAGCATATATATCCATTTTTCCCTGAAATTTTCTACTGTACAGTATTTGTAAAACACCGAAAATACAAGACATGGCACAAAGGCGTAGGTCTCAAGCTTTGAAAGCACTACCGAGTCGTCGAGAGGGAGTAACTTTTTTTTGTTTAAGAAGAATCCCAGCGCCATAAATATGAACAGCACCAGCATTTGATTGAGAGTTGCTGAAAAAACCTGCATTTAAAACATCCTTAATATTTTATTCCAAAATTTTCCCTTAATTTACGACCAAGTCTTGGGCGTTCGTCCTTATAGGGAATAATACTTTTTTATTATAATATAGATATTATTGTAATATCAAGTGTTTTGTAAATTTTTACAGCAAAAACACGATATATCCTGAATAAAATTCGGAAAAGGTCATAATAGGAGATACGGTAAAAGTGTTTTAATGAAAACCTTTGCGGTTTATTATACTTAAAGTTAATTTTGTGTTGACTTTTTGACAAAATTCTTATACTATATTATTTGTAGGATTTTGGCTTCAGGAGGAAGAGAATTTTGGATAACGCTAAAAAAAGTATGGATACTATAGTCGCCCTTGCAAAAGGCAGAGGTTTCGTATATCCCGGAAGCGAGATATACGGAGGTCTTGCAAATTCCTGGGATTACGGTCCCTTAGGCGTTGAGTTGAAGAACAACATTAAAAAGGCGTGGCTTAAAAAGTTTGTTCAAGAGTCGCCCTATAACGTCGGACTTGACAGCGCGATTTTAATGAACCCCGAAACTTGGGTGGCTTCGGGTCACTTGGGAGGCTTTTCCGACCCGCTTATGGACTGCCGCTCCTGCAAGACAAGGCACAGAGCCGATAAACTTATTGAGGATTACGTCGCCGAAAACGGACTTTCGGATAATCCTGCCGCTATGAGCGACGAGGAAATGATGCAATACATCAAGGATAAGGGCATTGCCTGCCCGAACTGCGGCTCGCACGATTTTACCGACATAAGAAAGTTCAACCTTATGTTCAAGACCTTTCAGGGAGTTACCGAGGACAGCTCCTCGACCCTTTATCTCCGCCCCGAAACCGCGCAGGGCATTTTTGTAAACTTCAAAAATATCGCCCGCACTACCCGTAAGAAGATTCCGTTCGGCGTGGCTCAGATAGGAAAATCCTTCCGAAACGAGATTACCCCCGGCAACTTTATATTCAGAATACGTGAGTTTGAGCAGATGGAGCTTGAGTTCTTCTGTAAGCCCGGCACCGACCTTTACTGGTTTGAGTACTGGCGCGGTTTCTGCAAAAAGTGGCTTTTGGACCTCGGAATGAACGAGGAGCATTTGAGGCTTCGCGACCACGACAAGGATGAGCTTTGCTTCTATTCCAAGGCTACTACCGACTTTGAGTTCCTATTTCCGTTCGGCTGGGGCGAATTATGGGGAGTTGCCGACCGTACAGATTACGATTTAACCCAGCACGCCAATCATTCTGGTGAATCTATGGAATATTTTGACCCCGAGACAGGCGAAAAATACATTCCTTATGTAATAGAGCCGTCATTAGGCGCCGACCGCGTACTGCTCGCATTCCTCTGCGACGCCCACGACGAGGAGACCGATGAAAAGGGCGACACCCGTGTGGTACTTCGCCTGCATCCCGCGCTCGCTCCCTTCAAGGCGGCGGTTTTACCCCTTTCAAAGAAACTCTCCGAAAAAGCAACCGAGGTTTTCAGTGATTTAAGCAAAGACTTTATGGTGGATTTTGATGACGCGGGCTCGATAGGCAAGCGTTACCGCCGTCAGGACGAAATCGGAACGCCGATTTGTATAACATATGACTTTGATTCGCTTGAGGACAACTGCGTGACCGTGCGCAACCGCGACACAATGGAGCAGAAGCGTATTTCCATAGAAGAGCTTAAGGCTTATATAGCAAACACCGTTAAATTTTAGTGCTTTGGCTAAAGAGGTAATCAAATGACTTCAACCCAGATATTATTAATGACAGCCGAGCTGTTAGGCGGTCTTGCCTTTTTCCTTTACGGAATGTCAACACTGTCGGACGGTCTTGAAAACGTCGCGGGCGGTGCTCTTGAAAAAACCCTTAAAAAGGTGACTAAAAACCAGTTTTTAAGCTTTTTTCTTGGCGCGGGAATAACCATCGCGATACAGTCCTCCTCGGCGATGACAGTAATGCTTGTAGGACTTGTAAACTCGGGAATTGTAAATTTCTGCGACACATTCGGAATAATAATGGGCTCCAACGTCGGAACTACCCTTACCGCGTGGCTTTTGAGTCTTACGGGAATAAGCGGCGACAACTTTTTCCTTACAATACTAAAGCCTATGACCTTCGCGCCGATTCTCGCCTTTGTGGGAATACTGCTTAGAATGGTGTCGAAGCAGGACAAAAAGAAGAATATCGGACTTATTCTTATAGGCTTCGCCGTTCTAATGACGGGAATGGACTTTATGAGCAGTTCAATGAGTTCAATTCAGGAAATGGAGGGCTTTAAAAATCTGCTCTTTGCTTTCAGCAGTCCGTTTGTGGCGCTTCTTATTTCAATGCTTTTCACGGGGATTATTCAGTCCTCCGCGGCGACAATCGGTATTGTTCAGGCGTTAGCTCTTACGGGAAGCATCACCTACGAAATGGCAATACCGCTGGTGCTGGGCGCTAATATCGGAACCTGCATCACGGCGCTTATCTCAAGCTTCGGCACAAATAAGAATGCCAAGCGGGTGGTGGCAATGCATATTTACGTCAATGTGATAGGCTCGGTACTCTGCCTGATACTCCTTTATATTGCGGAATTCGCAGGTGTGGCGTTTATTAAAGGACCTGTTTCGATGATAGGCGTCGCTATGATTCATACCCTCTTTAATTTCATAAATACTATCATACTTGTTCCGTTCAGAAAGGCGGTAATACGCCTTTGCGAGCTTACCGTCAAAAAAAATGACGGTAAAACTCATACCGTTTTTTTGGACGAGCGTCTGTTTAACAACACCGCCCTTGCGGTTTCGGAGTGCCACAGGCTTACCGCGGAAATGGCGGAGCACGCCAGGGAGTCACTTTTAAAATCTATATCCGTCATTTCAAAATATGACCCTCAAACCGTGCAGTTTATCCGTGATAACGAGGAGCTTATCGATAAATACGAGGATAAGTTAGGCACATATCTTGTTCGGCTCAGTAATAACGAGCAGTCGGAAAATACCTCTCACAGCATAGCGCGGATGCTGCACAGCATAGGTGATTTTGAGCGTATAGGTGACCACGCGCTGAACATCTGCAAGGTCGCTGAGGAAATGCACGACAAAAACATTCATTTTTCCAAGGACGCTATGAATGAAATCGGTATAATCACCGCCGCCGTGACCGAAATACTTAATATGACAATCGATTCGTTTGTAAATGACGATATAGAGCAGGCGTCGCACGTCGAACCGCTCGAGCAGGTTATTGATAAGCTTAATAAGGAGCTTAAGGCTCGCCATATCAACCGTCTGCAAAACGGAGAATGTACCATTGAGCTTGGATTTGTGTTCACAGATTTGCTCACGAATTATGAGCGCGTTTCCGACCATTGCTCGAACATAGCCGTTTATACAATGCAGCTGCCGACCGATATGCTCGATACCCATAAGTATCTGCATAAGCTAAAAAATTCACTAAACGGCGCCTTTGTAGATGACTTTAATATGTTCAGCGAAAAATACAATTTAAACGCATAAATTCATTTTCCCTCCCATAAAGCGGGAGGGCTTAATTACAGAGTATATTTTCTCTGTTCGGAGGCATTTGATGAAATATCCAAAGCTTTCTCATGTCCGTGTAATTACTCTCGGATACTTTATTATGATACTGCTCGGCACAGCCCTGCTTATGCTGCCCTGCGCCACACGCGCAGGTGTCTGCGCGGGACCTGTGACGGCGCTTTTTACCGCAACCTCGGCTTCCTGTGTTACGGGTCTTGTTTTGCAGGATACCGCAACCTACTGGTCACTTTTCGGTCAGCTGGTGATTATCGCGCTTATACAAATCGGCGGTCTCGGTTTTATGACTATTGCCATATTCTTTTTCAGAATTATAAGCAAAAAGGCAAGCCTGAGGGAAAGGGCTGTAATGGCAGAAAGCATAAACACCACCCATATGGGCGATTTTTCAAGGCTCGTTAAAAAAATTATAACGGGGACTATTGTCTTTGAGAGCGTAGGAGGAATTCTTTTAGCTCTTTATTTTATAAGGCAGCCGGGCTTTGGCTTTTTTAAAGGCGTATATTACGGATTTTTTCATGCGATTTCTGCTTTTTGCAATGCCGGATTCGACCTTATGGGCGAGGCGGGGGAGTACTCTTCGTTCACTTCGCTTTCCGATAATATTTTAGTAAATGCCGTGCTGATAACGCTTATTGTAATCGGAGGTATTGGCTTCCTTGTTTGGGACGATATTACCGCGTGTCGGTTTAAGTTTAAAAGGTTATCACTGCATACGAAAACAGTGTTAACCGTAACTGCTGTTTTGATTTTCTTCGGAGCGTTGCTGCTTTTTATTTTTGAGCATAATAACACAGGTCTTGATAAGCCGATAAGCGAGGAAATCCGGATAGCACTTTTCGGCTCAGTTACCGCAAGAACCGCAGGGTTTAATACGGTAGACACCACAGCGCTAACCTCGGCTTCAAAGCTTATAACGATAATTTTAATGTTCATAGGCGGATCTTCGGGTTCAACTGCGGGCGGCGTTAAAACCACAACTATTGCGGTTATTATAATTTTCCTTATAGCGGGAATACGCGGTCAGGACAACATTCATTTTTATAAAAGGCGTATTAGAGAGGACGTTCTGCGTAAATCGGTGATTATAATATCTACCAATTTGCTGCTCCTGCTCTTCGGCGCAACGGTACTTTGCGCTTCCCAGGGCTTCAGCATTACCGACGCTGTTTTTGAGACAACCTCGGCAATAAGCACCGTCGGAATGACAACCGGTATAACAAGGGACTTGAACTTACTGTCAAAATTGGTTATAATATTTCTTATGTATTGCGGACGGGTCGGAAGCATTTCTTTTGCGGTATCCTTGTTTGAACGCAAAAAGCCGCCGGTTTCCTATCCGGAGGAAACGGTCACGGTAGGGTAACTCATTTTTTAAGGGAGAATGAATAATGAAATCTTTTCTTATAATAGGTATGGGGTCGCTCGGTCATCACCTTTGCAACGAGCTTTCAAAGAACGTGTGCGAAATAATGGCGGCTGATATAAAGGCTGAGAAAATGGAGGATATTATGTCCATGGTCGTAAGCGCGAGGGTTTGCGACTGTACCAAGATTGAAGTGCTTAAAACCTTCGGCGTCGAAGAATTTGACGCCTGCTTCGTATGCATTGAGGATTATTTTCAGGCTTGTCTTGAAGTTACCGATTTGCTTAGGGAACTCGGTGCGAAAAAGGTCTACAGCGCGGCGAACCGCGATATTGAGGAGAAATTCCTCCTGCGGAACGGGGCGGACAGAGTTATCTATCCCGAACGCGATGTCGCAAGCCGTATAGCAGGGCTTGAGAGCGCGGAAAATATATTTGACTGCATAAATATTTCCGCAGAGTATTCGATTTTTGAAATTGAGCCGCTCGATAAGTGGATAGGAAAAACTGTTACCGACCTTAATTTCAGAAACAGGTACGAGCTTAATATAATAGCCGTTAAAAAGGACGGCAAGGTTATGCCGATAAGCCCTGATTACACCTTTACAAAGTCCGAACATTTGTTGGTGCTCGGTCACATAAAAAATGTTCGACGCGTCTTAAAATGAGTTTGTTTCGCTTTATGAGGCGATTTACGGCAAACCTTAATAGATACTGAAATACGGTTTATTTGCAATCTTTTTATTGCATAACGGAAATTAATGTGATAGAATAATCTATATTTTTATTTTGGGGGAATTTAATTGAATTCTGCGGACATTTGTATTCTGATTGCGATTTTTGCGTATCTTGCCGCAATGGTCGTTATCGGGGTAGTGTACTCTAAAAAAAATAAAAGCTCGGATGACTTTTATCTGGGCGGAAGAAAATTGGGACCCGTTGTAACGGCTATGAGCGCAGAAGCTTCGGATATGAGCTCATGGCTTTTAATGGGGCTTCCCGGGCTTGCAATGGCGGGTCGCTTTGCCGAGGCTTCCTGGACGGCTATCGGTCTTGCAATCGGTACATATCTTAACTTCCTTATCGTCGCAAAGCGTTTAAGGCGGTATTCAAGCCGTATCGACGCCTTTACCGTGCCCGATTTCTTTTCAAAACGGTTTGATGATAAAAAGAGCATTTTAAGCCTTATTTCGGCGCTTATAATAATAGTTTTCTTCGTTCCGTATACCGCATCGGGCTTTTCCGCCTGCGGCAAGCTGTTTAACACCCTTTTCGGAATGGACTATGTAACCGCGATGCTTATAAGCGCGGTGGTAATCGTGATTTACACCACCTTGGGCGGCTTTCTTGCGGCGTCAACAACCGACCTCATACAGAGCATTGTTATGACCGTAGCGCTGGTTGTGGTTCTGCTTTACGGCATAAATACTGCCGGAGGCTGGGATCAGGTTGTCGCAAATGTAACCTCTCTTAAGGGCTTTGTAAGCTTTACGAAAACATATGCAGGCTCAGAGGGGGTCGCGCCATACAACGCGATTACGATAGTTTCAACCCTTGCGTGGGGACTCGGCTATTTCGGTATGCCGCATATTCTTCTCCGCTTTATGGCAATTAAGGACGCAAAAAAGCTTAAAATCTCCCGAAGAATAGCGGTTACTTGGGTTATAATTTCAATGGCGGCGGCAATCATTATCGGTATTGTCGGCTTCGGTGTTGTAAAAAGCGGCGCTATCGGCGAGCTTTCCGATACAGAGCGCATTATTGTCGCTATCGCAAAGCTTATAAGCTCACACGGCATATTGCCCGCACTTATCGCGGGAGTTATCCTTGCGGGTATTTTAGCGGCGACAATGTCCACCGCCGATTCACAGCTTTTGGCGGCGTCGTCGAGCGTATCGCAGAATATTATGCACGATTTCTTCGGAATAAAGCTTTCCGAAAAGAAGGCTATGCTTTCGGCGAGAATTTCGGTAATTGTGATTTCGGTAATTGCGGTATTTATGTCGCTTAATGAGGACAGCTCCGTTTTCAGGGTGGTTTCCTTTGCGTGGGCGGGCTTCGGCGCGGCTTTCGGTCCCGTGGTGCTTTTCGCTCTCTTCTGGAGACGAATGAACAAGTGGGGCGCGCTCGCAGGTATGCTAACAGGCGGCGTTATGGTCTTTGTATGGAAATATGTTATTGCGGAAATTTTTGCGGGTACGGTGCTCGATATTTATGAGCTTTTGCCGGCATTTATACTCGCATCGATAGCGATCGTAGCCGTAAGTCTTTTGACAAAAGCACCCAATAGCGAAACAACCGAAATATTCGACGAGGTTATCTTGAATCCGTCACCCGCTACAATTGAATAATTAACGATAAGACGGTATTTCGGATTGGAATACCGTTTAATTTTTAATAAAGGCATATTAAAATAATGGCTTGACTGCTTCTTTATAAAATGGTATACTTGTTGCATAAATTTAATGCTTTGGTGATTAATATGGATAACGAACTGTTATATAAATTCGATAAGATATTTGATTATTGCTTTAATTTATTTAAAAGTAAAAACGGTGATTACGGTCCTACTTGGCTTCTGTATAGATATCAGTCGTTAAACGATGAAATTTGGCGCAAGGCAAAGCGCATAAGAACGCTTGAGGAGCATAGTGATAAGGCCTGTATTCCTGAGGGAAGAGACGTTGAGTACATAGGAATCATAAACTACTGTATAATGTTTTTAATCCGTCTTCAAGAGGTTAAGGGTATACCGTCGGCAGATAAAATTATCGATGAAGCGTCGAATATCGAAAATATCGACGAGGATATACTTTACGACGCGTATCAGAATAACGTTTCGGAAATAAAATCTCTGCTTGTAAAAAAGAATACCGATTACGGCGACGCATGGAAAAGTATGTCTATTGTTTCTATGACAGATCAGGTAATTATAAGAGTATACCGTATAAAGAAAATACTATCAAACAACGGCTGCTGCGCTGTTTCGGAGGGTATTGCGGCGCAGCTTAACGACATAATTAATTATTGCATTTTTGCCCTTATAAAAATGGATTCCTCTTTAATTTCCTTTCAGTAAATCAAAAAATCATTTATCAGATTGACAAAAAGGCGTTTCTGGAATATAATATACGCATAGTTTATTAATGTGAGGAACGCGTATGTTTTCAAAAAAACACATATCGTTTTTAATTATATCCTTAATATTTACCTTATTTTTTTCGGGCTGCAGACATACGGAGGATTATTCAAGTTCCCCCGTGGTCCCCGGCGGTGAGGATTTCACCCACAGCGATACGGACAGTTCTGACACTTCTTCCGATTCAGTAAGCAGCGGCGAGCCTGCACAGAGCAGTCAAACAAGTTCTGTCAACTCTTCAAAACCAAGCGTCAACGAAAAGCCTGTAAAACCGAGCCAATCGTCTGCATCTGGCGCATCCTCGCATCTCCTCCATGCGTATAAGATAACCCAAGTGCCGCCCACATGTACGGAAGGGGGTTATACGCTTTACGAGTGTAGCTGCGGCGCAAAGAAGATTGAAGGAAAAATTCACCCCAAAGGTCATACTTGGGACGAGTGGAAAACGGTAATCGAGTCTACGGTTTTAAGCGAGGGAGCTAAAGAACGGGTTTGCACGGTATGCGGCGAAAAAGAGACTGAGCAAATTCCAGCACTTACGCCGAATTATTCCGCATTGCAAAAAGAGGTTTTTGACCTTGTCAATGATGAAAGAATTAAAAACAGTCTTGATAGGCTTGAATACAGTTCTGAAATTCAGGCTGATGCGGATAGGCGGGCGGAGGAAATAACCGAAAATTTCACTGCCAAGCAGGAAGATAAATATGCCGAAAATATTTACAGCAGCGATGAAAGCGGCTTAACAGCGCAGGAGGTTTTTGATTACTGGATGAAGTCCGAGCCATATCAAAAAAATATTCTTTCCGATAAGTTTGCTAATACCGCAATAGGTATAGTTGTAAATAACGGAAAATATTATTGGGTACAAATCTTTGTAGAATAGAAGCACAGCAGCAGTCGGCATATGTCGGCTGCTTTTATGCATATTTTGAAAAAAT
>URGJ01000026.1 GCA_900547445.1 uncultured Oscillospiraceae bacterium
CATTAGCTCAGTTGGTAGAGCACCTGACTCTTAATCAGGGTGTCCCGGGTTCGAGTCCCTGATGGTGCACCATTGTTGATTAAGCCACCGAGCTTTTTCTATATGTGGCCCGTTGGTCAAGTGGCCTAAGACTCCGGCCTCTCACGCCGGCAACATGGGTTCGAATCCCGTACGG
The DNA here is from genome assembly GCA_900547445.1 of uncultured Oscillospiraceae bacterium. Taxonomy (GTDB): domain Bacteria; phylum Bacillota; class Clostridia; order Oscillospirales; family Acutalibacteraceae; genus UBA737. The sequence continues at coordinate 176 of URGJ01000026.1, forward strand.
GTCACCATTTTTTAAATTTAATATGTTATTAAACAGCCTTTCTGTTTGATATATATGTACTTTTTGGTACAGCAAAGTTGGTGTTGATTGCGGCGAGGGTCCACCCGTTCCCATACCGAACACGGAAGTTAAGCTCGCTTGCGCTGAAAATACTTGGCGGGAAGCTGCCCGGGAAGATAAGTAGATGCCAACATTTTTGCCTATTTAGCTCAGTCGGTAGAGCATGCGGCTGTTAACCGCAGGGTCGTAGGTTCGAGTCCTACAATAGGCGCCATAATTCCTGTTCAATAGGAAACTGGACGTGAAAACCCTTGATTTTTCAAGGGTTTTCAGCGTTTTATAGAGAAAATTAGAATTGTTACTTTCAGGGCAATTTTTCATCAATATTTTCGGTATAACCGGACTTGAACCTACAACTAATACCGAAAAAGAATAAAACATCGTATTAAAAACCGAGATTTTCTTTACAAAAATTATTTGTAATGGGGATCCGGTTTTTTTCTGTGCCGGAAGCCCCGAAAGGAGCTAAAAATGGAAGAAAAAATTAACAGCGGTGTTACAAGAACTGGAGAAACTGATATAAAGCTGAATTTAATAGATAGTTTCCCTAATCACCCATACCATGTATTTGATGATGAAGACATGACGGAATTGACCGCCAGCATTGAGGCTAACGGCCTGCTCAATCCCATAATTGTGCGCAGCAAAGCTGATGGTCGGTATGAATTGATTTCCGGCCACCGCAGAAAAAGGGCATATGAAATTCTAAAAATTAAAATAATTCGCGCTATTATAGTTGATGTTACCGATGATGATGCAATCATCATGATGGTGGACAGCAACTGCCAACGTTCAAAAATACTGCCAAGCGAAAAAGCTTTCTCATATAAAATGAAATTGGAAGCTATTAAAAGGCAGGGAAAGCGCAATGATTTAACTTGTGCTCAACTTGAGCACAAGTCGAAAAAGTCCAGGGAAATTGTTGGTGAGCAAATCGGAGAAAGTGCTGCACAAGTTGCACGATATATCCGATTAACGGAACTTATTCCTGAACTACTTGATTTTGTAGATAAAGGCAGGATGAAAATGCAGCCTGCTGTAGAACTCTCTTATTTGGACGAAGAGAGCCAAAGGGACTTGGTTGATATTATAGACGGAACAGAAGTATTCCCGTCTTTTTCACAAACCGTTAGAATGAGAAAAGCATTCAAAGACGGTAAACTTACATATGAACTCGTGGAAAAGATTATGGCTGAGGATAAAGCAAATCAAAAGCCGAAGTATCGCTTTTCGGTCGAAAGGCTTGGTAAATATATGCCTGCCGATTTAAATGATAAACAGGCAGAGGAATATGTCTTAAACGCACTTTCTTATTATAAAAAGCATCTTGACCGTAAAGCACGTAAGGAAATTGATAAAAAGCAATAATTTAGTAAGCCTTTTGTTTTGGCTCGTTAGGGGAACGAGCCTGAGCAGAAGGCTCTTACTCATTATGGCTTAATGAAATTTTTTAATTGGCTTGACCCACTCATACCTCGAATTTTATTTAATGCCAGTGATTCTATTTGCCGGATACGTTCCATTGTAATATTCATTTCTTTACTAATTTCCTCAAGGCTATGTTTCTCCTGTCCGCAAAGACCAAAGTGCATGATAAGAATCTGTCGCTCTCGGGGAGAGAGTTTGTTAAGTATTTTATCAATTTCCTTTTTGCGTTCCTGGATGTTAATATTAATGATAGGGTCAGCAACATTTTCATCCTTAATGGTATCTAAAAGAGTACCGTTCATTTCATCGCTTACAGGGGAGTCAAGTGAGGCTATAGTGTATTCAAGTGCCCTTAAATGTTTTACCCGTGCTATTGAAAATCCGGTTAAGGTTGCAATCTCGTCATCAGACGGATATATACTATATTTATCGTAGTATTCATCTTTTACGGATTTGATTTTCTTAAGGGCATAGCTGATATAGGTGGGTATTTTAATAAGCTTAGACTGTTCTCCGATATATGTGTATATTGCCTGCCTAATCCAGAAAACAGAATATGTAGTAAATCGAGTTCCTCGATTAGGGTTATACCTATCCACTGCTGCCATTAGACCCAAATTTGCTTGTTGCACAAGATCAAGCAAAGGTAGGCCTGTACATATATACTTAGTTGCAATAAAATAGGCAAAGCGTAGATTGCAATTAACTAATTTCTCACGAGCTTCGGTATCGCCTTCTTGGATGCGCCGGACAAGACTTAATGTTTCCTTATGGGTGAGAACAGGGAAACCTTGAATTTCATGCAGATATTGTTGAACGGAGTCAAGGCTTTTAAAAGACTCATTATTATCTGCAAGGGTTTGAAATTCATCGGATTTGTCTTCATCACTCGATTCGATATAGTTTTCTGTCAAGCTATCAGGGAATACCACCTGTATACCTGCGTTTTCAAATTCAAGAAATATATCTTCTTTTTCTTCTTCATTCAGCCGATAACGAGCAAACTTCTTCAGAATAGTATCTGATTGAATATAACCTTTCTTGCCGGATTGCTCCAGCAGCGCCAATAAGAGCTGAGCTTTCTCTTTGGCAAAGGCATCTTTTGCCGCCGGCACAATCTGACCTCCTTTCTATGTCAAGTGTGTATATAATATCACGAAAAAATCGAAATGTCAATATAAATAAATATAAAAGTGTAAAGATTTACATATTAAGGACAACAAATACACATTAAATGAAAAATAAAAGTGTATTATTTTATAAAAAGTCCTTGACATACTAAGAAACAAGTGGTATACTTATCCTGCAAATGTTTTCGGAAAAAACATTGGAGGTGCTATCATGCTTAGCGGAGCAAAACCCGTTTGCGTGGAAGTTGCACTTTATTATATGGAGAATTATCTTCTCAATGACAAGGTTGGTCGCCTTGAGAAACGGTTATTTAATTGGTGGCTTGACGAAGGATTTTTCCTGGTATCCAACTTTAAAAAGACAGATACGGGAATTAGCGGTGAGTTTATTCTGCTATTGGGCGGATCTATTTATGATGTAGCGCGAACACTTGATGAACCACAAGAGGAAACGATAGCCATAAAGGATTCAGTGCAGAGAAAGCTTGATGAAGGTTGGGATTTGATTCTTAAGGTCAAGCCTAATTATTATTTGGTTAAGGACACCGAAAATAACCGCAAACGTATTGAGGAACTCTTCAAAGGTCATATCCGCAGCTTTGATTTCGTTGAGTACAGAACGAAACAAGAAGGGGATATTACAATTCTCAAATCGATAATAATCAACGTACACAGAAAAAGGTGAATGGATGAAATCACTTTCTGCATTAATTGAACAGTATAAGAGCACACCTTCTCAGGTGCTTAAGGATGAAATTTTTAATAGAGTTATTTCTTTAGAGGATACTACCATTTTAGACCGAGCCGAATCGGATAAGGTTCTGTCTGATTGGGTTATCTTTGATTCTAATATTCGTGTAAAGAATATTGGTAATCGTAAATATAAGGTAGCCGATGTATTTTGCATTCCCGGTGGGAGTTACGTTTGTTACGCCTATATCGTTGATTTAGAGCAGTATTCCGATGAAGAAATTAACGGATACAAGTCAAACTGTATTAACTTTGCAGACCAAGCACCGGATGAAGATAGTTTTTTTGCATTTGCTGTTGCGAAAGCACATGATGCAAGTGCCACGAATACTTCCTTTTTTGCCTCGTCCTCTGCGGAGTTGCAGAAATGGTATAATCAGCTGTAAGGAGGTACGCTATGGCGGCAAAGGTTTATGTGTGCGATAATTGTGGATTTATGTTCATACGGACAGGAGAGTGTGAACAGTGTCCCGATTGCGGAAAAAAGACTGTGAGAGAAGCAGCGCCTGAAGAGAAAGAAGAGTTTGCTGAAAGGCAGAAGGAATATAACTGCTGATTAAGTATAGAGGAATCTAAATGAGCAACCCGAAGGAAATCGAACAACTGTATGACATTGCGCATGCAATGAAAAAGGCCGGTTATGACCCGTATGAGCAAATATATGGGTATTGGAAGACCGGTCAGATTCTCTATGTGACTCGAACAGATGGTGCGCGAAATAAAATTCAATGCATTTCAACGGACTCTATACGTGAATTTCTCGATTTGATAAAAAAATAACTTCCACGTTAATGTTTTCTTGAAAATCAAAATTATCCTTCCTTAGTTTTTTTATAAAACTAAGGGAGGTTTTTTTATTATGGCTGAATTTTACGAAGTCGTAAATAAAATCATTGAAAACGACCTTAACGATGAACCCTCAGAGCAGGAAGAAGTCGCAGAGGAAAGAGAAGCACAGGATAGCCGAGCTTTGTGTCTAATTCTGCCTCCATTACCTGCTGGAGCACATCACCGAACATGGCTTTCATTGCCTCCATGATTTCGGTTGTGCTCGTGAATTTCTGCGAGTTAACATACTCCTTCATTAACTCTGCCGGTGCTTTTTCCATTACTGCTCTTCCTTTCAGATTTTGAATTTTTTATATCTTAATTCTTATCTGAAAGGCTTTCTCTTATTCAGCTTTTACACAAAATTTTCGGCGGTCTCGCCATAGCCGCAATTTTAGAGCCTCTGCGTATTTTAATACGCTGGAACTGTGCGTAGAAAAAGGTGTCTTTGTGTTTGGATGTACCGTGAGCACATTGGATAAGGGTGGTTTTAAGTGTAGGATTGCCTTTTGTTGTTCTGCCACTACGACGTTTACCTGCACTTTCGTTGTTTCCTGGTGCTACACCTGCCCAAGAGCATAAATGAGAAGCCGAAGGAAATCTGCTCATATCCTTGCCAATTTCCGAAATTATGGTTTGAGCACCGATTTTACCTACACCCGGTATTTCTTCTAATGCATTTATGGCATCCTCATAGTCCTTAATGTAGTCTTTAATAATCGTATCTATGTCCTTGATTCGTTTTGTCATATCGTCAATATGGTCAAGAACATTACGAATAAGTTTCCTCTGTAACGGAGAAATTATGCCGTCAAGTGCGCTTAATATTTCTTCCGCACTGCTGTGCATTTGGTGATTCCTTATGTCATCCACAGTCTCAAGAGATATTTCTTCTCCGCTGAGTAAAAGGTCTAAGTATTTTCTGCCACTTTTACCGTTTATGTGTGTTGGCTTGCTTCCGAACTTAATATTAGCGCCTTCAAGCATTTTCTGTAAACGGTTAAGCTCACGGCTACGCTCTTCCACAAGACTTTTACGGTAACGGGATACCTCTCGTAATTCCCGTTGCTCTCGGTCAGGGATAAAGCTTGCCTTCAGCAGTCCGTGTTGTAACAGGTCTGCAATCCATTCGGCATCCTTCATATCCGTTTTTCTTCCCGGTAAGGATTTCATATGGTGTGCATTTACCACCATAGCAGGCAGTCCGGATAATTCAAATAAATTGTACAGGGGTTTCCAGTATGACGCTGTACTTTCCATAGCGATCATTTCACAATCGCTATCCAAAAGCCAGCTTGTGAGCTCTCTAAGCTCACTTGTTAACGTACCGAATTCTCGTATTTCCTTTTTTCGTCCGTCACGAAAGCAGGCTACGATCATTTTCTTATGTACGTCAATACCACAACAGCGCTGATATACTACTTCCATTATTTTCCCTCCATAGCATATTTGCAGCGAGGCTCTTTTTATATCTCATTTTACTATCCGTTCTTTCGCTCAAAAGAGCTGAACAATTCGTGGTTCGCAGAAAGAGCCTATGTAAATTTCTTGATCGGTCTCAAAGATCCAACAACATAACCTACCTTATGCTGCACTTAAATTATACCACAAATCCACCTTGTTTTCATCTGTTGTGGTGAATACGAAGCTATTCATAAAGATTTCTTGAAATAGTGATTTAAGCCATCTAAGATTCATTTTGACAATATAAAAATGATGAAGGAGGGTTTTAAATTGACTATTAAAGGTACTGTAACTAGGATTTTTGTCGAGAAAGATAGCGGATTTAAAATTGTTGTTGTTACCGTAAGAGACAAGCTTGATAAGTGTCGATACCGTACTTGTTGCAAATATCTATCATCTGTGAGGTTATATGATATTTTTCCTCACATGGCATAAACGGGTCGCACAGACCTCCGCAGTGCCAGGTAATACCTTCCGAAATAAGCTTATCCGAAAGACTGTTTTCATCGATTTCGTGTCTGTCCAGTATACGCTCGAGTGTTTTCCTAAGGTGATTTAAGTTTGCCACCTTAAAATCCGAGGATTTCATGATTTCTCTGTTATTTGCAAAGCAGTATGTGCAACCGAATGAGCATAACGAATAGGTATCTACTCTTAACGGCAGACCGCATATACCTATCTTGCTTGAAACCGTGGGCGTATTAAATTTTTTAATAGTCGTACTATGACCTCCTTTTGAAATGAATTTTTTCATATTTTGCATAGTAAAAAACGCCGTAACGCATTGAAATACATCACCTCCCGCATCAAAAATTCAGCGGTTCTTAACTTTGCCTTGAAATTATATTTATTAACAAAATTCCGTCAAGTAAATTTTGGGGATTTTTTTGAATTCGGGCAACAAAAAAGCACCCCAAAGCCTTTATTTAAGGGCTTTTGAGGTGCTGAAAAAATTTTTTATCAGACTGTTTTTGAGAGTGTTGCAAACGGTTTTAACTTAATTTCTTAAAAACTTGACAACCGAAAAATTAAAAATACAATTTCATTATCAGTCTTTAAAGGACCGAAAATAAATTTTTAAAAGGAGTTGTTTTAATGGAAAATTCAAGATTTTATTTTAAGGAAAAAAGCGTAAAGGTGGGTTGTGACCTGTATGCGGAGGTATGCTATGAAAACTTGGGCGGTTATACTAATACCGCAATTTTTAAGTTTATATCGTACAGCACCAAAGACGGCGACAGTTATTTATGGCTTACCGCAAACGGCAATGTGAATTATATGTATTTGTGTACCGATTGGAGCGGTTATTCTTTTGAGAGTAACAGATACAAAGATATATCAAATTATATAAAGAAATATATGACTGACAGCGGATATGTAATAATTAAAGATATTAAATGGGATTGGAATGCCAAAAGCATTGAAAAAATGATTAAAATAGGCAAGTTTGAACAAAGATATACTAACTGCATAACAGGAGAAGCTTGGAATGACAAATTCGAATTTTTGGTTGATACAAACCGAACGGCCGATACAGATATTTATATTTTACAGAAAAGCACCGGTAATATGCGGTTTTTAACAACGCTTACAGAAAATGACACAAACTATGCGGATTACTGCGCCGATAATATGGATGCGGCGGAATACTTCTTTGAGAAATAAAATTTTTCATTCAAATAAAGTATAATCAAAGCAGGCGTCTTTAGCAGAATAAAACTCCTTTCCGGTATCAAGATACTCCTTCATCTTTACAAGGCAGGTTGCAATGGCAATTTCCTCGTCGGAGAGCCGGAAATAGGGGAAAGGATTGGTATAAAGCACATTGCCGCCACCTGTAATGTTAAAAAGGCACATTCCGTCAAGGCTTTCTTCGGCGCCGTATGCGTTGCGGCAAATTTCAAAGCGCTGCGGAACGCCGTCTTTTAAATAGGTGCAGGTGTTGTTCACTATTTCGCCGTTTGTACCCCTTATTATTATTTGTGACGAGCGAATATCCGAAAAATACTGCTCAAACGAAAAATCGTATACTGCGGTTTTGTCTTTAAACTTAAATATCTTTATTTTTTCCTCTGCCGGTATTACGGCAGGGGATTTTAAATATCCGGTACGGCTGTTGTAACGGGTAACAGGGTCTGTAAGGGAAATTGAGGTGATTTCCGGCTTTTCAAAGCCCGTATCAAGAAAAAACCGTATAAGACTTGCGGCGTGATAATCGTGACAGCAGGAGAGCCTTACCGAATGTACCTCGCCTAAAATACCGCTTTCTATTATTCTTTTGTAGGCTTGATTTCTCGGCATAAAATGAAATTGTTCAGCTACCTGCACTCGGCCTTTCAGAGTGCCGTCGGTTACGGGCGTTTCGGTAAGCTCGGGGATATCTCTTGCGGCAAGCGTTTTAATCATTTCAGATATGTTATCCTTATTAACGCAGGAAACAATAAAATCAAAATTGGTTTTTAAAAGCTCCTCAAGCGAACTGCATATGTTAACATTATACTTATCCGCAAATTCCTTTTGCTTTTCACTGTTGCGGATGTATATGCCGCTTACCGAAAATTTCTGCGGTAAAAGCTCGGCTATTCTTAAATAAAATTCACTTCGCCAGCCGGCACCTATTATTCCGTATTTAATCATAAAAAGACCTCATTCCGTGTATTTTTTTGCAAACTGTTCTCTGTATTTCCCCGGGGATACTCCGGTAGATTTTTTAAAGGTATCATTTAAATATTGCTGACAGCCGAAACCGCATTTTTCGGCAATTTCGGTTATCGGAATATCCGTATTCCAAAGCATTTCTTTGGCGGCGGAAATTCTGGTTTCCGTAAGATATGCATGCGGCGAAATTCCGTAAGCCACACCGAAAAGATAGCGAAATCTTGATTCGCTTAGGTTGATGCTTCTTGCAATATCGGCAGTTGAAATCCGTTTTTCAAAATTGCTTTCAATAAACTTTTTTGCGCTGTGCATAGCGGAATAGTCATAATTTGTGCCGCGCTTTTTATGCTCACCGTCACGGATAATAAAGCTAAGAAGGGTAAACAGCTTGCCTGAAAACAGCAAAATATCTTTGCTTTCGCTTTCGCTTAACAGTATTATTTCGTGCATAAGCTCCCGTATTTGCTTTTTGTGCAGGGCTTCAAAGTAATGCGGCTGACGGTCTAAGATTTCGGCAAGCCTGCCTTCGGCTTCAAACTTTAAAAAGGCGGTTTTAAACGGTAGGAGACTATACCGCTTATCGCCGGCCTTTGCGATTATTATGCGGTCGGCAATAATCTTTATCTCTTCCCCATTGATGTATGTTTTCTGTCCGTCTTCCAAAAAGTATTCTATTTCGTAACATTTTGATGTTCTGGTGGGGGACACCTTCAAATTGCCGAATTCACTGCAATCGCAGTATCCGCAGTTGATTTTTTGCGGCAAGCTTAAATTGTTCATATCAAACCTCAATCGGATTTCTTAAAAAACAAGCGAATTTTGTATATACTTTTTCTAAAACATATAATACACTTAAATCATAAAAAAGTAAAGGACAAAATTTTATGAACAGTGTAAAATGCGAAATTAAAAAGCTTGTAATTCCTACATATCCGGAGCCTTCTGCGGAAGAAATGCCGATGTTTGCGGAAAACAGAGTACATCAGCGTACAAGCGGCAGACCTTACCCTAATAAGGTAGTGCTTAAGGTAAACCGTGAGGAAAAAATCGACAAAGAGTATACGGCAGTGGTGCTTGAAAACGAATATCTTAAAATAGAAATATTGCCCGAAATAGGCGGAAGGATATATTCGGCTCTCGATAAAACCACGGGCTATGATTTTTTCTATAAACAGCATGTTATAAAGCCTGCGCTTATAGGAGTGCTCGGCTCTTGGATATCTGGCGGCGTTGAGTTTAACTGGCCGTTCCACCACAGGGCTTCCGGTTTTATGCCCTGCGATTTTGTAACCGAAACATTGACCGACGGTACTGCTGTTTGTCATTTATCCGAGCATGACCCTATTGACCGAATGAAGGGTATGGTAAGCATAGTGCTGCGCCCCGGCGAAAAGCGGTTTGAGACCCGTATGCGGCTTTACAACCGCACAGATACAGCACATTCATTCCTGTGGTGGGAAAATGCGGCAGTTCCCGTGCACGAAAAATATCAGATATTTTTCCCGCAGGATGTAAGCTATGTAAATTTCCATTATTTAAAATCAAGAATTACATATCCGCTTGCCGGGGATGGAATATTTAACGGTATTCCGATGTCGGAGCCGAGGGATATTTCATATCATAAAAACACGGTTCCCGCAACAAGCTATTTTGCCGCCGCTTCGGATTACGACTTTTTCGGCGGATACGATCACGCTAAGGAATGCGGCGTCGTTCATATCGGCAACCATCACCTGTCACCCGGTAAAAAGATGTTTACATGGGGCTACTGCCAGCTTGCGAAATCGTGGGAAAACGCCCTTACCGATACGGACGGTCAGTATGCCGAGCTTATGGCAGGCTCTTATTCGGATAATCAGCCGAATTTCTCTTGGATCGAACCGTATGAGACAAAGGAATTTTCACAGTATTGGTATCCTATTTCAAAAATAGGAACGCCCACATTCGCAAATCTTGATATTGCCTTTAAAATCGACCGTGAAAAAGGTAAGATACTTGTTCAGCCTACCAAAACATATGAAAATGCGGAAATCACGGTAAAGTGCGGTGATAAGATTTTGCTTAACACTGTTTGCACCCTAAAGCCGGAAATCTGTGAGGAATTTACGGTTAAGGATATGCCCGAATATGTAACTGTAACCGCAGTATCGGGCGGTGAAACGGTAGGGGAGTATACCGAAAAGAATTTTGATAAATTCAATATGCCCGATGTTATAACCGATATGCCTTCGGCTGCGGGTATGAACAGCGCAGAGGAGCTTTATCTTGCGGGAGTTCATGTGGCGCAGTACCGCGACCCTGCCGTAGAACCGGACAGCTACTGGACGGAGGCTTTAAAGCGAGACATAAACCACATTCCGTCGCTTACAGCTATGGCTGAATATGAGTATTCCCGTTATGCCTTTGAAAGCGCAAAGAGCTATGCCGAGCGCGCGATTAAAAGAGTTACAATTTATAACGAACGGGTGCTAAGCGGCAAGGTCTACTATATCTATGCTCAAATACTTGAGGCAACGGGCGAGTATAAGAAAGCCTACGATTATTATTATAAGGCGGCGTGGGCGGCAGACAGCGTAAGTAAGGCTATGACGAGAATAGCTGTGTTTGATATAAGAAATAAGGATTATAAGGCGGCAGTAAAGCACGCCGAAACAGCACTTGATTACGGCAGAAACGACTCGCTTGCCGCTGCTGTAAAGGTAATCGCTCTTAAAAAGCTCGGTAAAGACGCAGCTGCCGAAATTACCGAGGTTCTTAAAAAGGATAAGCTTGACCATTATATGCGTTATCTTTCGGGTGCTGATGACTTTTATGATATAATGGACAGCAATTCGCTTGAAACGGTGCTTGATATTGCGGCTGATTTTGACGCTATGGGACTTTACGGTGAAAATGTAAAGCTGTTAAGCGGGCTTTTAAAGTTAAGACCCGAAGCCGCACAGCCGATGCTCTACTATGCGCTCGGATATTATAAATATCTCTGCGGCGAGGACGGAAAAGAAGATTACATTAACGGTTTTAAGGCAAATATCGGTGCGACATTCCCTGTTCGAAAAGAGGAAATGCGGATATTAGAGGATGTTATTGCAAAAACGGAAGACAGCAAGGCGAAAATGCTGCTCGGCTGCCTGCTTTACAATAAGAGGCACTATAACAAAGCGGCAGAACTTTGGGCACAATGCGATGATTATATTTCTGTTCGCAATCTTGCGGTTGCGTATTTCAGCCACTTAAACCGTAAGAGCGAGGCGCTCTCGCTTATGAAAAAAGCAATTTCCTTAGCGCCCGAAAGTGAACAGCTTATATATGAGACTGTTGTTTTAATGGATAAGCTCGGCACACCCGCAAAGGAGAAAATTGAGTTTTTAGTTTCGCACAAAATTACCCGTGACGACTGCTTTACAGAGCTTGCAAAAGCGTATAATCAGGATTTACAGCCCGAAAAAGCTATTGAAACGCTTATGAAACACAATTTTGTGCCGTGTGAGGGCGGAGAACACGCAATAGCCGATCAATATCTGTTTGCGCATTTGGTTATCGGAAGACGAGAGCTCTGTAACGGTAATACTGAAAAAGCGCTCGAAGTATTCAGAAAAGGGCAGATACTTCCGCAGTCTCTCGGTGCAGGCATTTGGAACCACTGTAAGCTTGTGCCGCTTAAATATTTCGAAGCTTTAAGTTTTGAAAAGCTCGGCCGCAAAACGGAAGCTGATGAAATATTCCGTTATATCGCAACCATAGGAATTGAGTATTTCAGCAATATGCACCTAAAGGAGTTGCCTTATTATCAGGCGTGTGCATGGCAGCATTTAGGCGAGGAAATAAAGGCGCAAAGGCTTATAACCGAATACCGCCGTGAATGGAGCGGTATTGATAAGGTGACCGATAACGGGTTTTTCGGAACAACACCGTTCTTTATCTCGTTTACAGACGACTCGAAGCAGCTCCGCCGTGCGCTTTACTGTTACCTTAATGCTCTTATCTGCGACTTTACGGGTGAAAATGAAAAAGCACAGGAGCTTATTTCGGAAAGTCTTCGCTTAAATTCCGAAAATCTGCCTGCGCTGACCTTTAAAGAGCAAGGGTTTTTGAACTGATGTCTGTCAGATAGTCTTTTAACAGTGCCAGCAATTCCGATTTATCTGGAAGCTTACATTCGGTAAGTATTCTCTTAATACGGTATTTAACGCCGCCCTCTGTAAGAAAGCATCGGCTTGCCGTTTCTTCAAGCGTTAAACCGTTTATTAAAGATGTAAGTATAAGCCTGTCGGTATCACTGCAAAAATTCAATACCTGTTCGACAGTGAGCATATCACGCATTTCGCCGTCGGCATAAAATTCGTAATCATTGTTATCGTTTTCAAGGGTTACGGTTTTGTGCCGCGGCGTTTTTTCGTTTTCATTATTCCATTTAACCGTTACCGTAATACCCGACATATAAGGGTGGGCTTTAAGCTTTTCATAAATAAATACCGCTGCCTTGCCGTATTGCTCAAAGTTCATATTTACCGAGTTTATCATATTTTTATAAAAGCCCGAAAGCTTTGTTTTAGCACAGCTTAGTATTTTAATGCTTTTAAGAGCATCGGGGTCTTTTTCGGATAAATTACGCACAAGCGAAACAGCGGCAAAATCATTTGAACATATTACCGCGTCAAAGCTTTTGTATTCCTTTGAAAATTCGTCAAAGCAGTTTGATAATGAACCGTTGTTTGTAAAAATACGCATTTTATCAAAGCCTTCGTCCTTAAAGGCAAAAAGCCCGTCAACCCTGCCTATGTCCGAAACGGAGCTTGTGTTTACGCCGTACAGGGCAACCCGTTTTTTTCCGGCTGATTTAAGCTCGCTTAAAAGGTATTTCATAGAGCCGTTTATATCCGAGCAGACACAGCTGTAATCACAACCCGGTATCTGCTCTGCCTGATTGCAAATAAGTATAGGCTTTATTCCGGCAATGTTAAGCGACGAAACCGTGCTTTTTATCCAGTTGTAGTCCGAGGCGATTATAAATACTCCGTCGCCGTTTTCTTCCACGCTGTCGAAAACCTCGCAAAAGGGTATTCTTTTTTGCCTGAGCCTGTCGGTCAGGCTTTTAAGCAGCTCCTTGCACCATATACTGCCGCTGTAAGCCGGCTCTGTTAAAATAGAAATCATATTACCACCGACTACATTATACTATCGCTTATATTTTTTGGCAAACAGAAATTTATGTTTTTTTACACACGGTTTTCTCTCTGTTTAATTTTAAGTCTGACTGTTAAAATAAAAGAAAAAAATACGGAGGGAAAGCTATGTTAGATGTAAAATGCGAAAAAAAGGGTATGATAATACCTACCTACATACCCAAAAAGGCGCACGAGCTGCCTATGTTTTTTGAAAACAAACCTTATCAGGGCGCTTCGGGCAAGGTATACCCGATACCCTACTGCGACGGTATTTCGGACGAAAAAACCGATGTGGAGTACGAAACCTATACTCTTGAAAACGAATATGTAAAAACTCAGGTCGTACCGGCGCTCGGCGGTAAGATTTTTAGAGGTTTTGATAAAATAGGAAATTACGATTTTATTTATTACAACGAGGTTGTAAAGCCTGCTTTGGTTGGTCTTGCGGGTCCTTGGATCTCGGGCGGAATAGAGTTTAACTGGCCGCAGCACCACAGACCGACTACCTTTATGCTGCTTGAAGCGGTAGAAGAGGACAATCCCGACGGCGGCAAGACCGTATGGACGGGCGAGGTCGAGCCCTTCGGCAGAATGAAGGGTATGGCGGGAATTACGGTAGATAAGGGCAGAAGCTACATAAAGGCGAAGGTTCGCGTATATAACCGCACAGCTTTTCCGCAATTATTTATGTGGTGGGCAAACCTTGCGGTACCCGTTAACAATGCATACAGGACCGTTTTTCCGCCCGATTGCGAATGGGTAAACGACCACGACAGAAGAGCGGTGCTTGAATGGCCTATCGCTAAAGGGCTTTATAAAACCGCACGCCCCTATAACTTCGGCAAGGGAACCGACCTGTCGCATTACGATGCTGTCAAGGTTCCGTCCTCTTACCTTATTTCACAGGGTCAGTCGGATATGGATTTTATATCGGGCTATGATACCGGAATAAATAAAGGTATAGCAACCGTTGCAAACCACCATATTTCTCCCGGCAAAAAGATGTGGCACTGGGGCATAGGCGATTTCGGCGATATGTGGTGCTCTAACCTTACCGATAAAAACGGCCCGTATATAGAGCTTATGACCGGAGTTTATACCGACAATCAGCCTGATTTCACCTGGATAGCGCCGTATGAAACAAGAGAGTTTGAGCAGTATTGGTATCCCGTTCGTGAGATAGGCGAGATAAAGAATGCTACTATTGACGCGGCGGTTAATGTTGAACAAAGAAAAGACGGAGTTTGCTTCGGCTTTAATGTTACGGGTGAGTTTAAAAACTGCAAAATTACCGTTACCGATAACGGCAAGGAGATTTATAGTGAAAAAACCGATATGTCGCCCGATACGGTTTACCACAAAACGCTTGAAACCGAAATATCGGATATACATAATATAAAGGTTTCGCTTACCGATGAAAACGGTAAGGAGTTAGTAGCATATATGCCGTATAAGCGTGGACAGAAACAGCCGATTAAGGTAAGAAAGCCCGTTAAGCGCCCGAGCGAGTATAAAACCGTCGAGGAGCTTTATATAAACGGTTTCCACCTTGAGCAGTACAAGCAGCATAACTATAAGCCGGAGGATTACTACCTTGAGGGACTTCGCCGCGACGCTGGCGATATACGCTGCAATACTTCGATGGGCAGACTTGCGCTTAAAAACGGCAAATTTGCCGAGTGCGTTAAATACTGCGATAAGGCAATAGAGCGTTTATGCGACCGCAACGAGCATCCTGCAGATACCGAGGCGTTTTATCTTAAGGGCGTGGCGCTTGAGTATTTAGGCGAATATGATAAGGCTTACGATATTATTTACCGTGCGGCATGGAATTATCCGCACCGCAGTGCGGCACTGTTTGAGCTTGCCTGTATAGACTGCCGAAACGGCGAGTATACAGAGGCGCTTAAAAAGCTCGATGAGTCGATAGGGCTTAACAAGGGGCACACCAAGGCGCATAACCTTGAAACCGCAATCAAGCGTAAAATCGGCTGTGAATGTGCCGAAAAGAGCGCCGAAGACGGTGTAAACGACGATAAGCTTGATTTATTTGCGCTTATAGAGTATTCGCATTTTGCGGATGTAAAGGATAAAATTGCTCAGTTTGCCGCCAAGCCCGAAAATATACTTGATGTGGCAAGGGACTATATGAAAGCGGGTCTTTGCGAGGATGCGCTTTATGCTCTTTCCTTTGCGGGGGAAGACTCTCCGCTTGTAAATTACTATAAAGCATATATTACAAGAGATTTATCGTTTATAGATAAGGCTGAAAAGGCGGATATGGGCTACTGCTTCCCGTCAAGCGCCGATGATATTGCGGTGCTTGAATATGCGGCAGAAAACGGCAAGAACGCCGCTAATGCGAACTATTATTTAGGCTGCCTTTTCTATGACCGTTTCCGTTATGACGAGGCGGCGGAGTGCTTTGAAAGCTGCGTTCGCACAACTCCCGAGCATGGAAAAGCATGGCGCAATTTGGCACTTTACCTGTTCGATAAAAAGCGCAACGGCAAAAAGGCGCTTTACTGTATGGAAAACGCGCTTAAATACCGCCCGCACGACCCGAGGCTGTTGCTCGAATACGAGCAGCTTTTAAAGAACACGAATGCGAGCATAGAGGAAAGACTTGCGGTTTACGATAAATACCCCGAGCTGTTGCGCGAGCGTGATGACTGTTATCTTGATAAGCTGACGCTGCTGTCACAGCAGGGTAAGTATGAAGAAGCCATAAATATGGCGGGTGGAAAAAACATCCATATTTTCGAAAGCCGCCTTGT
>URGJ01000027.1 GCA_900547445.1 uncultured Oscillospiraceae bacterium
ATTCGTCACTTATTTTTTATTGCCAACTGTAACATATCTATTGTAAACCTACAAACAAAAAAACGGCTGTCGTCTTATTTTTTGGTTGCTAATATCGCAAATATGTGGTATTATAAAATGAATAAAAATTTAGTCATTGGAAAGTCGAACCCGACAAGCCTGACAATGTAAATTTTGCGTTGTAAGCTTGTCTTGTCACCCCGAAGGCGTTAGCCTTTCGGCGTTTCGCACCTTCCTGACAACAAAAAATTTATCATTGGCAGGTCGTTTCGAGTTTCTGCCACCGAATTTTTTATTCGGCGAAGCGTGAATTTGCAGGAATACTAAAGTATTTTAAAAATGAACGCAAAGCCGCAATATAAAATGCGGTGTGCGAAACCTTATCGTGCTCGACTTTCCAATGACTAAGGGGTTGATTGCATGGCGGACAGTCGTGCAATAGGCGTTTTCGATTCGGGACTCGGCGGGCTTACGGTGGTAAGAGAGCTTATTAAGCGCAACCCATACGAGAATATAGTATATTTCGGCGATACGGGCAGAGTGCCTTACGGTACAAGAAGCCGAGAGACAATTAAAAAATACGCCGCAGAGGACGAGCGGTTTTTACTAAAGCATAATGTAAAGCTTATTATCGCCGCCTGCGGTACGGTGTCTTCCGTTGCGGCGGATAGCGCCGTGACTCTTCCCGTACCGTTTTTTGAAATGGTGACCCACGCGGCAAGAGCGGCGGTAAAGGCAACAAAAAACCGTAAAATCGGGGTTATCGGCACTACGGCGACAGTACTTAGCGGCAGTCACAAAAAGGAGATTTTAAAGCTTTTGCCCGAAGCTGATGTTACCGCCGAGGGCTGTCCGCTTTTTGTGCCACTTGTAGAGTCGGGCTGGTACGGCGAGGACAATATTGTTGTGTTGGAGACGGTACGGCGGTATCTCGCGCCCGTAATAAGCGCGGGCTGTGATACGCTGATACTCGGCTGTACCCATTATCCGGTACTTGAGGGGGCTATAAGGCGGGTTACAGAGGGTAAAATCACCCTTATAAACCCCGGGATTGCCGTTTCGGAGGCTGTTTCCGATTTTATTAAGCGTAACGGTATTGAAAATAATTCAAAAAACGCGGGAGTTCACAATTTTTATGTGAGCGACAAGCCCGATTCCTTTAAGGCTCAGGCATCTGTGCTTTTGGGCGAGGAGCTTGACGACCGCAGGGTAGAACAGGTGGATTTAAGTACGCTATGATGAAGGATGTAATCATAAATATCAGCGGCGAGCAGGGAATCGATAATGATTCTGATACGATAGAGCTTACTACCGTCGGCCGCTTCGGCGAAAAGAACGGAAGCTATTATTTAACATATGATGAAACCGAAATGCTCTCGGTGGGAGGCGCTGTCAAAACAGGCATTTATATAAAGCCCGATAAATCGGTGGTTTTGCAGCGTACGGGTTCGGTTGAAAGCCGGCTTATAGTTGAGGAGGGAAAGCGCAGTATATGCTGTTATAACACCTCGGCGGGCGAGCTTTTAATAGGTATATTCGGGGAAAAGGTGAAAACCGATTTAACGCCTAAAGGCGGCGAAATTTCGATGAAATATACAATAGATTCTAATTTAAGGCTTGTAAGCCGAAATTCTGTAAAAATTTCTGTCAGAGAGGTAAAGTAAATGTCATTACTGGTAGCAAAAGCAAAGGAAGAGGTTAAGGTTTGCGTATTAAACGCGGCAAAGTCCGCTATAGAAAAGGGAATTTTGGAGAATGCCGAGCTTGCGGAGTTTACGGTTTCTGTTCCGCAGAACCGCGAACACGGTGACTGGGCGGTAAACGCAGCTATGGTCTGGGCAAGAGCTTTTCACAAGGCTCCCCGCCAGATTGCGGAAATTCTTGCTGAAGAATTTGATTTTTCAGGCACTTATATTGAGAAATATGAGATAGCAGGCCCCGGTTTTATTAACTTCTTTTTGTCGGACAGATACTATGCCGATATCTTGGCCGATGTATGTGAAAAAGGCGCTGATTACGGCAAAAGCAATTACGGCGAGGGCAAGCGAGTTTTGGTGGAGTTTGTCTCCGCCAACCCCACAGGCCCTATGCACATAGGAAACGCCCGCGGCGGCGCTTTGGGAGACTGTCTTGCTTCTGTTTTAGAGGCGGCGGGCTATTATACCGAGCGGGAGTTTTACATTAACGACGCGGGAAATCAGATTAATAAATTCGGTCTTTCCTTAGACCTTCGTTATCTACAGCTTTATAAGGACGGCATAGAAATGCCCGAGGATTCCTACCACGGCGAGGATATTATAAATCACGCCAAGGCGTTTGCCGAAATTCACGGGGACAGCTATGTAGAAAAGCCCGAAGACGAACGCAGAAAAGCGCTTGTTGAGTTTGCGCTTCCTAAAAATATACAGGGTCTTCACGACGACCTTGCCAAATACCGTATTCATTACGATACCTGGTTTAAGGAAAGCTCCCTCCACCAAAGCGGGGAGACCGGGAGGATCATAGAGCTTTTAAAGCAAAGCGGTCACACCTACGAACAGGAAAACGCCCTTTGGTTTAAGGCGACCGATTTTGGCTGTGACAAGGACTTTGTGCTTGTGCGCGCAAACGGCGTTCCTACCTATGTTGTGCCTGATATCGCCTATCATTACAACAAGCTCGTTGTTAGAAAGTTCGATAAGGCAATCGATATTTTGGGGGCTGACCACCACGGCTATGTGCCCCGCCTTAAGGCGGCGCTTACCGCTTTGGGAGTTGACGCAAATAAGCTTGACGCGGTGCTTATGCAGATGGTGCGCTTGGTTCGTGACGGCGAGGTTATTAAGGCTTCAAAGCGTTCGGGCAAGGCGATTACCCTTGTAACCTTGCTTGACGAAGTACCGATTGACGCGGCAAGATTCTTCTTTAATCTTAGAGAGCCTAACAGTCACTTTGATTTTGACCTCGACCTTGCTGTTAAGGAGTCTAACTCCAACCCCGTTTATTATGTTCAGTATGCTTATGCGAGAATTTGCAGTATTATCCGCAATCTTGAGGGCGAGGGTATAACCCGCCGCAAATGCACTCCCGAAGAGCTTGAGCTTTTAAAAGCGCCCGAGGAAAGGGAGCTTACGCTTCATATCGCCGCGCTTACAGATGAGATAATCGCGGCGGCAAAGACCTATGACCCCGCGAGAATCACCCACTATGTTGAAGAGCTTGCGACAAAGTTCCATAAGTTTTATGCGGTCTGCCGCGTAAAGGGTGCGGACGAGTCTCTTATGCAGGCAAGGCTTACCCTTTGTGCGGACACCGCCGTTACAATTAAAAACGTGCTTACTCTTATGAAGATAGACGCGCCCGAAAAAATGTAATTTTTCTCCAAGGAGATATTAAAAAATGCAAAATAAAGAATTAAACCTTACAATGATAATGGATCTCTATGAGCTTACCATGGCAAACGGTATCTTTACAAGCGAGATGCGCGACACGGTGACATATTTCGATATGTTCTTCCGCCGCGTTCCCGACGACGGAGGATACGCGATTATGGCGGGGCTTGAACAGCTTATAGAGTATATGAACAATCTCGAGTTTACCGAAGAGGATATTGAGTATTTAGAGAGTCTGAAGCTGTTTTCCGAGGAATTTATCGACTATCTGCGTAACTTTAAATTTACCTGTGATGTTTGGGCTGTTCCAGAGGGTACGGTAATTTTTCCGCACGAGCCTATTGTTACGGTAAGAGGCCCCGCGATGCAGGCGCTTATGCTCGAAACTATGCTTCTGCTTACAATCAACCATCAGTCCCTTATTGCCACAAAGGCAAACCGTATAGTCCGTGCGGCTGAAGGCAGACCCGTTATGGAGTTCGGCGCAAGGCGCGCCCACGGCTACGGTGCGGCGTATTACGGCGCAAGGGCGGCGATAATCGGCGGTTGCGCGGGTACCTCCTGTCTTCTTACAGCAAAGGATTTTGACACAAAGGCATCGGGCACAATGGCGCACAGTTGGGTTCAGCTTTTTGACGACGAGTACACCGCCTTTAAAACCTACGCCGAGAAGTACCCCGATTCCTGTATGCTGCTTGTTGATACCTACAATGTCTTAAAATCCGGTATTCCCAACGCTATTAAGGTATTTGACGAGGTTTTAAAGCCTTTAGGCAAACGCCCGCTCGGAATACGTATTGACAGCGGCGATATAACCTATATAACAAAGCGCGCCCGCAAAATGCTTGACGAGGCAGGCTATCCCGACTGCAAAATCTGCATTTCAAATTCGCTTGACGAATACCTTATACGCGATATGATTTTCCAGGGCGCAAAGGTGGACAGCTACGGCGTTGGAGAACGCCTAATCACCGCTTCGAGCGAGGCGGTTTTCGGCGGAGTTTACAAGCTTTCCGCTGTTGAGAAAAACGGTGAAATAATTCCTAAAATCAAGATAAGCGAGAACGCGGCTAAGATTACGCTGCCCGGCGTTAAGATTCCGTGGCGGCTTTACGACCGCGAAACGGGCAAGGCGATTGCCGACGTTATAACCCTTAATCATGAAAAAATAAGCTCCGACGAGCCTTACGAGATTTTTGACCCAGATCACACCTGGAAACGCAAGGTTGTAACCGACTTTGTTGCCAAAAAGCTTCAGATTAAGATTTTTGAAAAGGGCAGACAGGTATATTCCTCTCCGTCGGTTAAAGAAATTTCGAAATACCGTGCCGAGCAGGTTGACTCCCTTTGGGACGAGGTTACGCGCTTTGAAAATCCGCATACTTATTATGTGGATTTGTCCGAGGAGCTTTGGAATTTGCGCCACGAGCTTCTTAATAATCTTTCTTAATTGACTTATACTAATTTAAACTGCGGCAGAACGGAGAACAAAAATGAAAAAAATATTTTGCTTTATAATGTCAATTTTAATGATTATTTCTTTTGCCGCCTGCGGGAAGGATAAGGAAAAAGAGCCGACCGCAACGGTTGATATTGAATATTATGCCAAGCTCGGCGTAATTCCCGAGTGTAATTATAAGCTTGGGGAAAGCGTGGACACTATTCAGAATGCCCTTTCCTCCGAGGAGCAGTCGGCTGTAAGCGCGGGCGAGGAATATGTATACAATGTGACCGAGGGTGAAAAATCGGTACGCATTGATAACGGCAGCTTTTCGTATTTTTACGAAAAGGATAAAAAGGATGGCGGCATTTCATATATAGCGGCGTTTGACAAGGCGTACGGGTTTGAAACCGGGACCTCTATTCTTGATGTTAAGGATGCACTTACCGGATTTGATTACACAGAAGAGGCAGCGGATGACAGCAACGCATTTTTCCTTATGGGAATGGAAAACGGTACGATTAAGAAATATACCTTCGGCAGTACGGTTATTATGTTTGTCTTTCAGGATAACGAGCTGTTTGCCGCCGCGATTTATAACACGGATAACTGGACTATATAATATATTTTTTAGGAGAAATAAATGGATTTAAATACAGAAGAAAGAATTTCCGTCCTCCCTCTGTTACCGCTCAGAGGTTTAGTGGTATTCCCGGGAACGGTGCTTTCGTTTGATGTCGGAAGAAAAAAATCCTCCGCCGCGCTTAAGGCGGCAATGGAGAGCGACCAGCTTATTTTCGCAGTCGCCCAGAAGGAGGTATATGTCGAAGACCCCGAGGAGGGGGATTTATATGAGGTCGGATGCGTCGTAAAGGTTCGTCAGGTGCTCAAAATTTCGGAAAACGCCGTAAGGGTGCTCGTCGAGGGACTTTACCGCGCAAAGCACGGCGCAGTTTTATCGAAATCGGGCTTTGCGGTTTCCGAAATCACCGAAATTAAGGACAAGCCGATAAAAAACCGCCTTGTTTATATAGAGTCTCTTATACGCCGAGTAAGGACGCAGTTTGAAAAATACGCCGAGGTGTATTCCAATATATCACCCGATGTAATTATGCGAATTGCCGAAGCTACGGATATCGGCTTTCTGGCGGATTTTATCGCGTCCAACGTCCCCGCGCCTTATGACGATAGGCAGTATGTCCTTGAACAGGACGACCCTGTTCACAGGGCTAAAATACTTATTGAAATGCTTGATAAAGAGCGCGAAATAGGGGAAATCGACCGCAGAATCAGCGAAAAGACAAAGGCGGCAATCGACGAAAACCAGCGCGAATATTATTTAAGAGAGCAGATTAGGGCGATTTCCGCCGAGCTTTACGGCGACGATTCGGCAGATGAAATCGATGAGTATCATTATAAAATCGACCGTTTAACGGCTTCGGAAGAGGTTAAAGATACTCTTCATAAAGAGGTAAACAAGCTTGCGAAAATGCCGTCGGGCTCCCATGAGGGCACGGTGGTAAGAGGGTATCTTGATACCTGCCTTGAACTGCCTTGGAACAAGGATACCGCCGTCTCTGCGGATATAAAAAAGGCGGAAAAAATACTTAACCGAGATATTTACGGTATGGATAAGGTTAAGGAGCGCATACTCGAAATGCTCTCGGTTTATGCCGTCGCGCCCGATATTAAGGGACAGATTATATGCCTTGTAGGTCCTCCCGGAGTCGGCAAAACCTCGATAGGCAAAACCGTTGCCGAGTGTATGGGGCGTAAATTTGCAAGGGTCTCCTTGGGCGGCGTGCACGACGAGGCGGAAATAAGAGGTCACAGAAAGACCTATATCGGCGCTATGCCGGGTAAAATAATAGACGCTATAAGGAAGGCGGGCAGCGGCAATCCGCTGATACTGCTTGACGAGGTGGATAAATTAGGCAGCGATTACAAGGGCGACCCCTCTTCGGCTATGCTAGAGGTGCTTGACCCCGAGCAGAACAACACCTTCGTCGACCACTTTATTGAAATTCCTTACGATTTAAGCCGCGCGGTATTTATCGCAACGGCTAATACCACCGATACAATTCCCGCGCCCCTGCTTGACCGTATGGAAGTAATTGAGCTTGGAAGCTATACCCGCGAGGAAAAGTTTAACATTGCTAAAAAGCACCTTGTGCCGAAGGAAATTTCCCGCCACGGGCTTGATAATAAAAGGCTTAAAATTGCGGATTCTGCTATTTATGCGCTGATAGATTACTACACAAGGGAAGCGGGAGTCAGAAATCTTGAACGCAAATTGGCGGCATTGTGCCGTAAATCGGCTAAAATCATCGCTTCTGGCGAGGCGGCAAAGGTAGCCCTTAAAGAGGCGGATGTTGAAAAAATGCTCGGAAAGCGCCGCTTTAAGCCCGAAACAATCCTCCCAAATGACGAGGTCGGCATTATTAACGGTCTTGCCTGGACGGCGGTGGGCGGCGAGATAATGCAGCTTGAAATCGCGTCTATGGCGGGTACGGGTAAGGTCGAGCTTACAGGCTCTTTAGGCGATGTTATGAAGGAGTCGGCAATGGCGGCGGTAAGCTATGTCCGCGCAAACGCCGAACGGCTTAATATTGACCCCGAGTTTTACAAAAAGCGTGATATACATATTCACGCGACCGAGGCGGCAGTACCTAAGGACGGTCCGTCGGCGGGCGTGACTATGACGGTGGGACTCGTTTCCGAGCTTACGGGAAGACCCGTTAAGCGGGACATTGCTATGACGGGCGAGGTCACGATTCGCGGCAGGGTACTGCCTATCGGCGGACTTAAGGAAAAGTCGATGGCGGCATACCGCGGCGGGGTTAAAACCGTCTTTATACCGAAGGACAATGTTGCCGACCTCGACGAGGTGGACAGTACTGTTAAAGCAAATGTTCGTTTTGTTCCCGTTTCAAGCGTCGATGAAATTATAAAGGAAGCGCTTGTCTTTGACGGCGAAAAGGATAAAACCCTGATGTTAGGCGGTATAATGCCTAAGCCCGCTGTCAACGCGATAAGTCAGTAGGGAAATATGAATTATAATAACGCAATCTTTGAAAAATCCTTCGGCACAGCCGCTCAGCTTGAAGCCTCGGACTTGCCCGAAATCTGCTTTTGCGGACGGTCGAATGTCGGAAAATCCTCCCTTATTAATAGGGTTCTCGGCAGAAAATCGATTGCGCGGGTAAGCTCTAAGCCGGGGAAAACCGTAACTGTGAATTTTTACAGGGTCGGGGACTTCCGCCTTGTCGATTTGCCGGGCTACGGCTACGCAAAGGTGCCTTTTTCCGAAAAAAGCCGCTGGGCGGAGCTTATGGAAGGCTATTTTCAGTCGGGCAGGAATATAAAAATGGCGTTTCAGCTTATCGATATGCGCCACCCCGCGACCGAATTTGATATTTCAATGCTCGACTTTATGTCGCAGATGGAGATACCCTACACGGTGATTCTTACAAAGTCCGATAAGCTTAATAAAACCGAAACCGAAAACCGCCTTTCGCTTATCAGGGAAGAGCTCGGCGTTTTTGCCGAGAACACCGAAATAATACCCTTTTCCGCACAGAATAACGACGGTGTCGAAAAACTTCGCTCGGTAATAGAAAACAGTCTCAAGTGAAATGTTGACAATTTTAGGTTTTGGTGGTATACTAATTACAATAATTAATATAAAGGCTATGACCGAGAGAAGTAGTATTATTTTAGGATATTAAGAGAGCCGACGGTTGGTGCGAGTCGGTTATCCGATAATATGAATAACACTTGGTAGCCGCAATCCGAACGCCGTTTTCGGTCAGTAGGTGCGCCGTAACGATGCGTTAAATCGAGCCTTTTTACGGCTTTAAAGTGACCTTTATGGGTAAATTAGGTGGCACCGCGGATAGCGTCTATTCGTCCTAATGTTTTAGGACGGAAAGACGCTTTTATTATTTTTTGGGAGAGTGCAAAATGAAGCATACGGACATTATTGAGATCTTTGAGAACAAGGACTTTATCGGCACTAAAGCCACGGTTTGCGGCTGGGTGAGAACCTCCCGCGACTCTAAAAATATGGCTTTTATCGAGCTTAACGACGGAACAAGCCTAAAGCACTTACAGATTGTTATAAATAAATCCGATTTTTCGGATATTTCGGACTTTATGAAGCTTGGAACCTCGCTTAAGGTGACGGGTACGGTTGTGAATTCCGCCGTTGCCGCCGATTCGGTGGAAATTAACGCGGAGGAAATCTCGGTTTTGGGCGAGTGTCCGCCCGATTATCCGCTCCAGAAAAAGCGCCATACGCTTGAATATCTGCGTACAATTCCGCATCTGAGGGTCAGAACAAACACCTTTAACGCGGTTTTCAGGGTGCGTTCGGTGGTCTCCGCCTGTATTCACGAATTTTTTCAGGCAAGGCATTTTGTTTATGTTCATACCCCCCTTATCACTGCGAGCGACTGCGAGGGCGCGGGCGAGATGTTTAAGGTAACCACTATAGGCTACAGCGATAAGTATAAAAGCGAGGAGGAATACTACGCCGACGACTTTTTCGGCAAGAAGGCGGCGCTCAGCGTTTCGGGTCAGCTTGAGGGCGAGGTTGCCGCAATGGCTATGGGTAAAATCTACACCTTCGGCCCATCCTTCCGCGCGGAAAAGAGCAACACCCCGCGCCATGTCGCCGAGTTCTGGCATGTCGAGCCGGAGGTTGCCTTTGCCGAGCTTCCCGATATAATAGAAATCGCCGAAGCGCTTATCAAGCACATTATTAACACAGTTCTCGAAAAATGCCCCGAGGAGCTTAAATTCTTCGACAGGCATTTTGAAAACGGACTTATTGAAAAGCTTAGGAATGTTGCGGGTCATGACTTCGCGGTTATGACCTACACCGAGGCTATCGAAAAGCTTAAAAACTCGGGCGTTCAGTTTCAGTACCCCGTAGAGTGGGGCTGTGATCTTATGACCGAGCATGAGCGCTATATTTCCGAGGAAATATGCAAAAGACCCGTCTTCCTTACCGATTATCCGAAAGAGATTAAATCATTCTATATGAAGCAGAATCCCGACGGTAAAACCGTTGCCGCCACCGACCTTTTAGTGCCGGGCGTAGGGGAGATTATCGGCTGCAGTGAGAGGGAAGCAGACCTTGATAAGCTGTTAGACGCTATGAAAACCCGCGAAATGTCACTTGATGAATACGAGCATTACATTGCGCTTCGCCGTTTCGGCTCTGTTCCGCACAGCGGCTTCGGGCTCGGTCTTGAGCGCATAATAATGTATGTAACGGGAGTTTCAAATATCCGCGACGTAATTCTCTATCCCCGTACTGTCGGAAATATTCAATAATAAAAGGGTGAAATGCATATGGAAAAGTATATTTCAAAGCTTAACGAATTTGATACCCAAAGCGCTATCTCTCTTGTAAAGGATAAATTTGCCTCTGAACTGTGCGACGCGCTCGACCTTTCAAGGGTCTCCGCTCCTCTTTTTGTAAAAGAGGGGAGCGGAATCAACGATGATTTAAACGGAGTTGAACGCCCTGTCAGATTTGATATTAAGGAGACGGGCGAGGTAGCAGAGGTTGTCCACAGCCTTGCAAAATGGAAAAGAATGGCGCTTATGCGCTACAGCTTTCCGCTGCATACGGGGCTTTATACCGATATGAACGCCATTCGCCGCGACGAAGTGTGCGACAACATTCACTCAATTTACGTTGACCAATGGGACTGGGAAAAGGTCATTTCCGCTGAAGATCGAAACGAGGATTATTTAAAGGCAGCGGTTAGGAGCATTTACGGCGCAGTTCTTCGTACCGCACGCGCGGTAGAGAAAAAATATTCTGCTCTTGACTGCTATCTGCCTAATAAGATAAGCTTTATTTCTACATACGAGCTTGAAGAAAAATATCCAGAGCTTACTCCTAAAGAGCGTGAAAATGCAGCTGCGAAGGAATACGGCGCGGTCTTTGTTATGCAGATAGGCGGCAGACTTAAAAACGGCGAAAAGCACGACGGCAGAGCTCCCGATTACGACGATTGGTCGCTTAACGGGGATATTATTGTTTACAACCGCGTGCTTGACAGCGCATTTGAAATTTCCTCAATGGGAATAAGGGTAGACAGGGACAGTCTGATTTCACAGCTAAAGGCAGAAAACGCCGAAAACAGACTTGATTTTGAATTTCACAAGTTGCTGGTTTCGGGTGCATTGCCCCTCACAATAGGCGGAGGAATAGGGCAGTCCAGACTTTGTATGCTCCTTCTCCAAAAGGCGCATATCGGAGAGGTTCAGGTTTCAGTTTGGCCCGATAAGGAAATAAGAAAGTGTAAGGATAAGGGTATAACCTTGCTTTAGTTCTAAACTCCAGCAGGCGGAATAAATATTCCGAGCCGCGGCGGGTAAAAGCTCCAAACGCCAAATAAAACCGCCGTAGCTGCTGCAAATATCAGTGATATATACTTAGCAGTTTTGGACGAGAAGGATTTATTTTTTAAAATCCTCGATTTAATCATCAGCGTTACCGCAAGCCCTAAATAGTAGCTCAGCACGTCAAGTATCTGCGAATCAAAGCCTAAAACTCCCGTATATGTGTAAAAAAACGAGGTAATTGTAAGCATACCTGCAAAAATTCCGATTACGCTTGCCGGAATAAAGTTTTCATACCGCTCTTTGCATAGAAAAAATTCTACTGCAAAATAAAACAGCGCGGGGAAAAAGAGCAGTTTGAGATGTTCCCAAACGCTTTCGTTAACAGGAGCAATAGCGCCTATAATAGGGCTTTCGCCCGACCATTCATATACAAAATGCCATAATGCGCCTACCGCGCCTATTACAATAAATGATAAAACACAGTTGATTTTTTTCATGTTGTACTCCTTCTGAATATTCGTTTTTATTATATTTTATTATTTTACTATTATGCTTATAACGTTTGATTTGCAAATAATAATAAAAAAATATTAAAAAAGTCTTGACAATATTAAAATATGGGGTATAATAATACTACTGTGAAATTTTGGGGAATTGTGTAACGGTAGCACGACAGACTCTGACTCTGTTTGTTGGGGTTCGAATCCCTATTCCCCAGCCAGTCGAGAGCCTTGACACGCAAACGCGTAGTTGAGGCTCTTATTTTTTTGCAGTTCGTGCTATCACGTCGGAGATATATCTTTTTATAGCCTTAGCCAACCGAGTGTCTCGGTACGCAGACGCGTAGCCTTGGTACTTCTTTTTTACGCAAAAAAACACAAATTACTTGAAAAACAGCTCAAAATGTATTATATTTAATTAGTTGATGAAAAAATATCATTTTGTCTTTGTTAAGGAGGCTTCGGATTATGTCCGAATATTTAAAAATGAGTAAAGAGGAGCTCTGCGAGGAGTTCAAAAAGGTACACCTCGAATATGAGCATTTAAGAGCGCTGCATTTATCGCTTGATATGTCCCGCGGAAAGCCGGGCTTTGACAATATGGATTTAAGCGGCGAGATGTTTGACCTTGTCGGCAACGATACCGGATTTAAAAATATAAGCGGTATTGATTGCAGAAATTACGGAGGGCTTGACGGGCTTGCGGAGCTAAAAATCCTTTTCGGTAAAATATTAGGGCTTGAGCCTGAGCAGATTATTGTGGGCGGCAACTCGTCTCTTAATATGATGTTCGACACTATTGCTCAGGCTATGACCCACGGTATGGGCGGCGAGCCTTGGGGAAAGCAGGGAGAGCTTAGATTCCTCTGCCCGGTTCCGGGATATGACCGTCATTTCGCAATAACCGAATACTTTGGATTTAAGCTTATACCCGTCAAGATGACGGCGGAGGGACCCGATATGGATGAGGTTGACGAGCTTGTTAAGGATTCCTCGGTAAAGGGAATTTGGTGCGTTCCGAAGTACTCAAATCCGGAGGGAATAACCTATTCCGACGCGGTTGTGCGACGAATGGCACGTCTGAAGCCCGCAGCAGGTGATTTCCGAATTTTTTGGGACAACGCCTATGCGGTACACGATCTTTATGATGAGGGTGATGAGCTTCTCAACATATACGACGAATGTGTAAAGGCGGGCAATCCTGATTTACCGATAATCTTCACCTCTACCTCTAAAATCACCTTCCCGGGCGCCGGCGTTGCGGTCGAGGCGGCAAGTCCAAACAATGTCGCATTGCTTAAAGGACGTATGAAGTATCAGACCATAGGACCTGACAAACTTAACCAGTTGAGACATGCGAGAATGTTCAAAACCACCGATGACATTAAGCGCCATATGAAACGCCACGCCGACATTCTGCGTCCTAAGTTTGAATCGGTTTTAGCCGAGCTTGAAAATCAACTTAAAGGTACGGGTATCGCCCGTTGGACTAACCCACGCGGCGGCTATTTCATAAGCCTGTACGTTCCGAACGGCTGCGCTAAGCGTGTTGAACAGCTATGTGCCAACGCGGGAATGATCCTTACACCCGCGGGAGCGACCTACCCATATGGCATAGATCCGGACGATTCTAATATTAGAATAGCTCCCTCTTATCCGTCGGTTGAGGAAATAAAAAAGGCTTCCGCTGTGCTCTGCCTTGCGGTAAAGTACGCCGCGCTTGAAAAGCTGATCAGTGAAAAATAGTGATTTTCACGATTTTAGCAGTTATTGTAATATTTTAATGTATAAAGATTGACTTTGAGTTGATTTTTATGTATAATTTAATCAAATATTAGTGGAGGATTTGCCAATGAAGTCCAAAAGAACAGGCAAGCCGGTATTTTTTGTAGTGCTCATATTGATTTTAGCGCTTACATACACCGCTTTTTTTGGTGTTGAGAACTACTACGGCGATACCAGAAAAGTTTATGTAAAGGGTGCGGAGGACATTCGCTGGGGTATTGATATCCGCGGCGGCGTTGAAGCCGTCTTCTCTCCCGATAAGGAAGATGTTGACATTACGGACGACGATATGGATGCCGCCAAGGCGATCATCGAAACCCGACTTGTAAACAAAAACATCACCGATTATGAGGTTTATACCGATACCGACAATCACCAGATAATAGTAAGATTCCCGTGGGCGGCTGAGGAAAGCAACTTTGACGCCGCCGCCGCGGTTCAGGAGTTAGGCGAGACCGCGCTTCTCACTTTCTGCCGAAATGAGGATAAGGAAGACGTCATCTTAAGCGGCGCGCAGGATATTGAACGTGCCCAAGCAGGCGTTGACGAAAACGGAAACTATGTTGTCTATCTTTATTTTACGGACGCGGGTTCCTCTAAATTTGCCGCCGCTACTGCGGAACTTGTGGGAAGTAAGATTTCCATCTGGATGGATGATCAGGAAATACAAGCTCCCACTGTTAACGAAGCGATTACGAACGGAACAGCTTACATAAACGGTATGTCCGGTTCTGAGGAAGCAAAGGCGCTTGCCGATAAAATTAACGCAGGCTCTCTGCCTTTTGCGCTGACCGTTGACGACAGCAAGCTTCAAATAATTTCACCCTCTCTGGGTTCAGACGCGCTTAGGGTTATGC
Organism: uncultured Oscillospiraceae bacterium; assembly: GCA_900547445.1. Lineage (GTDB taxonomy): Bacteria > Bacillota > Clostridia > Oscillospirales > Acutalibacteraceae > UBA737. Next base: position 14,318 of record URGJ01000027.1, read on the forward strand.
TTATCGCAGGTTCAATAGCATTCGGCATCGTCTGCCTGCTTATGATTCTGCGTTACCGCTTAAACGGAGTTGTTACTTCGATAGCCCTTTTAGGTCAGCTTTCCGGTACGATTGCCTGCATTTCGGGCTTCTTCCCAAATACCGACAGCTTTACCTTAACAGTTCCTGGTATCGCCGGTATTATACTTTCAATAGGCGTAGGCGTTGACTGTAACGTTATCGCTTCGGAAAGAATAAGGGATGAATTTAAAAAGGGAAAGACTATTGACGGCGCTATCGACAGCGGCTTTAAAAACTCCTTAAGCGCGATTGTCGACGGAAATGTTACGATAGTTATTGTATCTGTCGTTCTCATGGGCGCTTTCGGTACTCCGGATAGCTTTATAGCGAAAATTTTCTCGCCTATAATGTCGCTTTTAGGTTCATCGATTACAGGCTCGATCTATTCATTCGGATATACCCTGCTTGTGGGCGTAATTTTCAACTTTATAATGGGTATTCTTGCTTCCAAGTTAATGCTCAAGAGTGTTTCTCAGCTTAAATTCTTAAGAAAGCCCTGGCTTTACGGAGGTAAGAAAAATGCGTAATTTTAATATTGATTTTAACAAAACCTTCAAAAAAGTCCTGATTGCTTACGCGGCTATTTTCATTGTAGGATTGGTATTTGTCTTTATTCCCTCTTTCGGTGTAAAGCTGGATATCAACTTTAGCGGCGGCACCAAAATCGCTTATTCGTATTCCGGAGATATTGCCGACGGCGATATTGAAACGACAGTCAAGGAAGTTATAGATAATTCTTTTACGGTTTCAAAGAGCACCGCGCTCGCGGGCGACACAAATACCTTTGAAATAAGCCTTGTAGGTAAAAACTCCATTTCTGCTGAAAAACAGGAGGAGTTAACAAAAGCGCTCGAGGAAAAGTTTAAGGATAATGAAATTCTGCTTTATAATTCAAATTCTGTAAGCCCGACAATCGCCGGTACATTCTTTGCAAAAAGTCTGGTTGCCGTGCTTATCACCGCGCTTTTGGTAGTAATCTATGTGGGAATACGCTTTAAGAGAATCGGCGGTATATCAGCAGCTCTGACTGCGCTTTGCGCTCTTGTTTTCGATCTGCTTATAACCTTCTTTGTATGTGTATTATTTAAGCTTCAGATAGATTCGAACTACATTGCCGTCGTGCTTACCATTCTCGGCTATTCGCTTAACGATACGATAGTTATGTACGACCGCGTTCGCGAAAATGAGCGGATTAATCCCGATATGGAAATAGGGGAGCTTGTGAACAAAAGCATTAATATGGTTAAGGTCAGGAACTTTGTCACATCACTTACAACCTTTATTGCGGTTGTGACAATAGTTGTGGTTTCTGAGCTGTTCGGACTTTCAACGCTCCGCACTTTTGCGATTCCGATGGCGTTTGGTATTGTTTCGGGCGGTGTTTCCTCCCTCTTTATTGCAGGTCCGCTTTGGGTTATCTGGAAAAGGTACAAAGCAAGAAGGCTTGCCGAGGGCGCTAAAAAGAGATAATATTTTTAGGCTCTTTGTCAATAGTTGGGGTAAAGAGATAAAATGAAAATTTGAGTGCAAGCA
>URGJ01000028.1 GCA_900547445.1 uncultured Oscillospiraceae bacterium
TATGCTTTATTTATTCGCCTTAAGACGCTTATCCGCTTTTGCCGCAAGAAATGTGCCGACACTCTGGAAAAGCTGTACCAAAAGCACGAGAAAAATCACCGCGAACGCCATTACAAGGTACTGATACCTGTAATAGCCGTAATTAATCGCGATTTTACCGAGTCCGCCGCCGCCGATTATACCGCTCATCGCCGAGTAGCCTAAAATAGTGGTAATCGCAATCGTGGCGTTGGAGATAAGTGACGGCACGCTTTCGGGCAGCATTACCTTTACTATAATCTGAAAGGGTCTCGCCCCCATACTTTGCGCGGTCTCAATGATATTGGGGTTTATCTCGCGCAGACTCCCCTCGACAAGCCTTGCCACGAACGGAAACGCCGCTATCACCAGCGGAACGATAGACGCCGCCGTTCCTACCACCGTTCCCATAATAAGTCGGGTAAGCGGAAATACCATAATCATAAGGATAAGAAAAGGTACAGAGCGGAGCAGATTTATTATCACATTTAAAATATGAAGCAGAGACTTCGGAATTTTAAGTATTTTACCGTTTTCGCCTGCCACAAGCAGAACTCCGAGCGGCAAGCCGAGAATTATCGCAAAAAGGGTTGACAGTACTGTCACATAAAAGGTTTCCCACACTGCAAGGGGGATTTCGGTTTTAAGTATTTCGAGCGCCTTTGTAACGCTATCTGACTCAAAAAATGAGCTAAGCATTTTTCTGTACCTCCTCCGCGAAAATATCGGGTATGCCCTTAAGATAAGAAAGCGCGCTGTCAAGCGTTTGTCTGCCGCCCGGTATACCTAAAAGCATATTGCCGTAGACCTTGCCGCCGATACTGCGTGTAGAAGCGGAAAGTATGCTCGCGGCAATATTTTTATCGATTGCCATCTGTGCTATAAGGGGAGTTTTCGCCGCGACCGCTCCGCCGAAGACCACCCTTACAACGCCACCCTCAAAGGCATCTATGGTTTCTTCATAGCCCTCAGGGTAAACCAGCCGCTTTGCCGCATCGCTTTTAGGAGCGGAGAAAACCTCGCCTACCGCACCCTCCTCGGCGACCGTACCGCCGTCCAAAATAGCGACACGGGTACAGATTTCCTCGATAACGCTCATCTGATGTGTGATTATTACCACCGTCAGTCCCAATTTATCGTGAAGATCTCGGATAAGCGATAAAATAGAATGTGTAGTCTGCGGGTCAAGGGCGCTTGTCGCCTCGTCGCAAAGGAGTATTTTTGGGTCGGTCGCAAGGGCGCGCGCGATTGCGACCCTTTGCTGCTGTCCTCCCGATAATTGCGCGGGGTAGCTTTTCATTTTATCCTCAAGTCCCACGATTTTAAGAAGTTCCGCCGCCCTTTTTTCTGCTTGCGCCTTTTTTACCCCCGCAAGCTCGAGCGGGAAGCAGACATTTTTAAGGCAGTTTCTCTGCATAAGCAGATTAAAGCCCTGAAAAATCATAGTAATGCTTCTGCGTGTTTTCCTCAGCTCCGATTCCGAAAGAGCGCCTATATCCCTGCCGTCAATAAGCACGCTTCCCCGGGTCGGTCGTTCCAGCATATTTATACACCGCACAAGGGTGCTTTTTCCCGCGCCGCTCATGCCGATAATTCCGTAAATTTCGCCGTCGGGTATAGTAAGCGAGACATTTTTCAGCGCCTCAACCCCGCCCGAGCTTGTCGGGAAGGTCTTTGAGAGGTTTTTAATTTCTATCATTTTTTCCTCCGAAAGGGAAAATGCCGAGAGCTTAAGCTGACGGCATAAATCCATTTGTATTTATTTTTTAATCGCGTCAAGGGTTGTCTGCTTGCCGCCGTAAAGACCCATAGGCTCAACGTGAATTGTCGCTATTGAGGCAATGTGGGTGTTATTCTCCTTGTTGAAGTCTTCAAGGTAGGGCAGGTGCTGGAAGTAGTTAGCGTTTATCTCTCCGCTCTCAACCACGTTGTTGGGCTGAACGTAATCGGTAAATTCCTTAACATCAAGCTTTACATTCTTTTCGGCGAGAATTTCCTTTGCAACCGCTAAAATCTCAGCGTGGGGAGTGGGGGAAGCCGCGACGGTAACCGTCGTGCCGCTAAGCTTTGAATAATCAACCGAGCTGTCAAAACCGTCTGTGGGATTATCAACCGTGCTTACAACCGCGCCGCCATATTTCTGCGAAATAAAATCGGCTACCTTTTTGCTTTCAAGCGCTGCCTTTAACGCTTTTGCCCAATCGGTATTTTCATTGCCCTCTTTAACGGTTAAAATATTGCCGTAGGCGGAGGAAGAGCCCTCAATTGCAAGGGAGTCCTTAACCGGGTTCAGGTCAGCTGAAATGGCATAGTTTGAGTTAATTACCGCGTAATCCACGTCCTTTAAAACATTTGGAAGCTGTGCCGCCTCAACCTCTTTAAATTCGATATTCTGCGGATTTTCCGCTATATCCTTTATCGTAGCGGAAATTCCCGCGCCCTCCTTAAGCTTTATTACGCCCTGCTCCTCAAGCAGTAAAAGCGCGCGCGCCTCGTTTATGGTGTCATTTGGAACGGCGATTGTTATCGCCTTGCTCTTTCCCGAGCAGCCCGCGAAAGCCGAGAGAACAAGCAGAGAAGTAATTATTGCCGAGATTATTTTTTTATAAGAATTTTTCATTTTTATCACCCTTTTAGAATTTTATAATTTTTTAAATGTTGTATATTATCCGTGACCGCCGTCACATTCGCTCGGTACAGGCAGCGCTAAAACATATATATCCGCTTCTGCCTGAAAATCTTTTTAACATATTTTGCTGCCTCCTTTTGAGTTTCTGACCCGATTATACACCCTTTATTTCATTTTGTCCAATACATAAGATAAATACTTGGTTATAGTTTGAAACTATAACCCATGAGCTTTATTAAGATACTTGCAAAGCTCCTTAATATAAAGCTCGCCCACACTGCTTAAAACCGTTTCCTTTTTTACGATATAGCCTATTTCCATTTTACCGTCTGCGGCGTCTTCTGTTTTTAGCGGAACGGCTATGTAATCCGAACCGTTAAGCTCCTCGCAGATAATGCCCGAGCATAGGGTGTAGCCGTTAAGCCCCACCATAAGATTGAGCATTGTAGCGCGGTCGGTCGCCTTTACCGTGCGCGGGTACTCGTTTGTGCTGAAAATTTCCTCCGCAAAATAAAAGGAGGCTTCCGCTCCCTGCTCAAAGGAAAGGCAAGGGTAATCTGCAAGCTCGTCAAAACCGACCGATTCTTTATCCGCCAGCGGATGCCCTTTCCACATATATACATACGCGTCACATTCGGTAAGCGGGTGAAACTCAAGCTCGTTGCGCTTTAATATCTTTTCGATCGCCTTGCGATTAAAATCGCTCAGATACAAAATTCCGATCTCGCTTTTCGAGGTTAAAACATCGTCTATAACATCCTTTGTTGTGGTTTCCCTTATCGCGAAATCGTACTTTTCTGCATCAAATTGCTTAACCGTTTCCACAAAGCTCTTTACCGCAAAGGAGTAATGCTGAGCCGACACGCCGAATTTTTTTCGCCGTTTGCCCGCCTTTCCGTATTTGCCCATAAGTGTTTCATACTGATAATAAACCTGCCTTGCATAGGTGATAAATTCAAGCCCCTCGTTTGTAAGCGATACTCCCCTGCCGCTTCGGTGGAATATTGTAATTCCAAGCTCCTTTTCAAGCTCCTTGACCGCCCCCGTAAGGGAGGGCTGAGCGACATACAAAAGCTCCGCCGCTTTATTAAGCGAGCCTGTCTCCGATATTGTAATCACATAACGCAACTGTTGTAAAGTCATAACTTTCACCGAAAAATTTATATTGTTAAAGGCTTTTCTTTAGCTGTAAATTCCATTTCTTCCCCTGTTTCGGGGTGAAAAAATTTGAGCTTCGCCGCCCATAGTCCTAAATTTTTTTCGCCGTCCTTTGCGCCGTACTTACGGTCGCCTAAAAGCGGCATTTTTCTGTGTGAAAACTGCACCCTTATCTGGTGGGTTCTGCCCGTGTGCAGTACAACCCTTAAAAGAGAGCACTTTTCGCCGTCTTTTTCCTTGGTTTCAAGCACCTCGTAGTAAAGCTCGGCTTTTTTTACGCCCTTTCGTTCCCGCTTTATGACAAAGCTTTTGTTTTTCGCCCTATCGTGAAAAAGCAAATCGCAAAAGGTACCGCTGTTTTCTTCGGGAACGCCGTGAACGACCGCAAGATATTCCTTATAAAAGCGGTGCTCCGATATATCGCGGGAAAGCTTTGCCGCGGCTTTTTGAGTTTTGGCGTAAACCATAACCCCGCCGGTTTCCTTATCTAAACGGTGGACGGGAAAAATTTCCCCGCCCGTATGCTCGCTTAGTATTGTCACCATACTCTCCCCGCCCTTTTTATCCGACTGGGAAAGCACGCCCCGCGGCTTTATAACAACTATAACCGAGGAGTCCTCGTACAGTATTTCCATTATATTATTACGCCGCGCTTGCAGACTTCCTTGCATTTTCCGCAGGCGGTGCAGAGAGACCCGTCTATAACCGCTAAATTGTCGGTCACCTTAATCGCGCCGCTTTCACAGGCTTTTTCGCACATTTTACAGGCGATACATGAAACGCCGCACGCCTTAACTACAGGCGCACCCTTTGATTTGTTGGAGCAGGCGACCCTTACCTTAGCCGATTTCGGAATAACCGATATAAGGGACTTAGGACAGACCTTAGTGCATTTGCCGCACCCAACGCATATATCGCCGCAGACAACGGGTCTGCCGTTTTCTAAGGTAATTGCCCCGAAAGGACAGGCATTCGCGCAGTCGCCGAAGCCGATACAGCCATATTCGCACTCGAGCGGCCCCGCGTTTACAAGGGCGGCGGCGGTACAGCTTTGTATACCGTCATAGTTAAACTTCGTCTTTGATTTTTCTAAACTGCCGTTACAGGCGATAAAGGCTACCTTAGGCTCGGTTTCAACCTCTACCCCCAAAATTTCCGCAAGGGCGGCGGCTGCCGAAGCCCCGCCGGGGGCGCATTTGTTAGGCTCGGCCTCGCCCGCCGCCACAGCCGCGGCATAACCGTCACAGCCCGAATATCCGCAGGCTCCGCAGTTAGCTCCGGGGAGTGCGGCGCGCACCTTTTCCTGCTTTTCGTCAACGGGAACCGCCATAAACTTAGAGGCAAGGGAGAGTCCCACCCCCGCTATAAAGCCTATAATTCCTACTATTACCGCAGGTATAATAATTTCCATAGCCTTAACCTCCTATTCCCGCAAACCCGAGGAAGGAAAGGGCAACAATCGCCGCCGCCACAAGGGTAATGGGCAGACCCTTTAAGAACTCGGGAATATCGGCGGTTTCAAGTCTTTCTCTAACGCCCGAGAAAAGGAGCATTGCGAGCATAAAGCCGAGCCCCGCACCCAGCGCGTTAAAGAGTGACTGAACAAAATTAAGCCCGTTTGTGATATTAAGCATTGTAATACCCAGCACCGCGCAGTTTGTGGTGATAAGGGGCAGATAAATGCCGAGTGCGTTATAAACAGGCTTAATATACCTTTTTAACACAATTTCAATAAGCTGAACTATCGCCGCGATTACAAGAATGAAAACTATAGTTTCAAGATAGGTATAATCGGGGGTTAAAATATAGTTGTATATAGGCCAAGTGACCGCCGTTGCAACCACCATAACAAGGGTTACCGCAACGCTCATTGAAAAGGCGGTGTTTGTCTTTTTAGATACCCCCAAAAAGGGACAAATTCCGAGGAATTTCGACAGCACCATATTGTTTGTAAGTATCGCCGCAAGTAAAATTGAGGCTATAGATGTAGTACTATTCATTTACCGCCGCCTCCTCTTCGCAGTCTTTTTTGCCGCAAACGGCTCTTGACGGGCAAGACTCGCACCCTAAATGCTCCACAGGCTTTTTGCCCGCCCGCTTTGCAAGGGCGTTTGAAGCCGCTACCAGCATACCGAAAACAAAGAAACCGCCGGGCGGGAGCAGAAATACTATCATCGGGCTTATGAAATTCGCCGTAACGGGCAGGGAGAAGATTGTTCCCGCGCCCAAAAGCTCGCGTATAGCCCCCATAAGGGTTAAAACCGCCGTAAAGCCTATGCCCATTCCGAGACCGTCCAAAACGCTCGGAACAACGGAATTTTTAGAGGCGAACATCTCGGCTCTCGCTAAGATAATGCAGTTTACAACTATAAGGGGCAGATAAATGCCGAGCGCCTTGTCAATCGAGGGCAAAAACGCCTTAACAAGCATCTGCACTACGCTTACAAAGCCCGCGATAATCGTGATATAGGCGGGGATTCGCACCTTATCGGGGATTACATTCCTAAGCAATGAAATTACAAGGTTGGAGCAGATAAGCACCATTGTCGCCGCAAGCCCCATTCCTATGCCGTTTATCGCGGCGGTTGTGACCGCAAGGGTAGGGCAGGTACCGAGTACCAAACGCAAAACGGGGTTTTCCTTAACAAGTCCGTTTGTAAAATAGCCCATATACTTATTATTTTTCACCCTCGGTCACCTCCTCTATGTTTTTAATGCATTCAAACTCCTTAAGCGCCTTATTTACCGCCTTGTTTACGGCGGTTGAGGTAATTGTAGCCCCCGTGACGGCGTTTACCTCGTTTTTAGCGGAATCAGCCCCGTTTTTAAGGAGGGATATCCCGCTTTTCTTGCCCGCATACTGGGAATAAAAGCTTTCCTTAGCGGCGTTTTGCCCGAGTCCCGGGGTCTCGTTCGATACATCTAAAATCGCAACCGATTTTACCGTACCGTCGACATTTACCGCCGTCATAACCGAAACATCGCCGCCGTAGCCCTTTTCGACGGTTTTAAAAATATATCCGATTATATTACCGTCCTTAAGAGCGAAATAATATGTAAATTCGTTTTCGCCGTCCTTAAACTCTTCTTCGGTGAATTTGTCCGCCTTAATAAGGCTTGCCATAGTTTCACTGCTGTTTTTTTCCTCAAGCTCGGCAATTTTGTCCTTGGTTATCTTGTTTGTAAGGGACAGCGCCAGGGGTATTATAATGCAGATTGCAAGCAGTACCGCAACCGGCTTTATAATATCGTTTTTATTTTGTTTAATAATTTCTACAAGCTTAGCCATTCCGCGCTTCCTCCTTTTTGGGGCTAACGAAACCGAAAGGCTTAGAAAGCGTTAAGCGGTTTATATGCGGAACAAGTATGTTCATAAGCAGTATTGAATAGGACACACCCTCGGGCAAAGCACCGAATTTTCTTATCACAAAGGTTATAATTCCGCACCCCACCGCAAATATTGCCTTGCCGAGATTAGTCGTCGGACTTGTGGTGTAGTCGGTCGCCATAAAGATTGCGCCCAGCATAAGTCCGCCGCCGTAAACCCATACCGCGACATTCTCGCCTGAAATAAAGGAAAGAAGCGCCACAGTACCGATAAAGCAAACAGGGATAATCGGGGAAATAACATTCCTTATAAGCAGGTAAATTCCGCCGACCAGTAAAAGAAACGCCGAGGTCTCGCCAATAGAGCCGGGGTGCATACCGAAGAATAAGGCTTTCAAAGTATATGTACCGCTCTCGGCGGCAAGCGGAGTAGGCGAGGTCACCGCGTCAAAGAGAGGCGAAGTGAATTTTGTCATTGTCGAGGGGAAAGAAACAAGCAGTACTATACGCGTGGCAATAGCAGGGTTAGCAAAGTTACAGCCTATACCGCCGAACATCTGCTTTACCACGATTATCGCAACAATACTGCCTATCGCCGCCTGCCACAGCGGAATCGAAGACGGCAGGTTCATACCAAGGAGCAGTCCCGTAACTACCGCCGACATATCGCCTGTCGTATTGGGCTTTTTAAGCGCCTTAGCCCACAAAAACTCGCTTAATACCGCGCAAATAATGCAAACCGCCAGCACCAATGCGGCGTGCCAGCCGAAAAGTATACAGCCGTAAACCGCGGCGGGCATGAGGGCTATTACCACGTCGGACATAATGCCCCTTGTAGTGTCGCCCTGCCTTATATGGGGCGAGGACGCCGCCGTAAGTATCTCTTTCATATTACTTTTCCCTCCTTAGCTGTGCCTTGGCAAGCCGCATAACCTGTGTCAGCGGCCGCTTTGCGGGACATACATAAGAACAGCTCCCGCACTCCATACAGTAGTTTACATTAAGCCCGTCGAGCCTTTCGGTAAAGCCGTGATTTACCGCCGCCTCGACCGACGCGGGATATAAATTCATAGGACAAGCCCTTGCACAGCGCCCGCAGCGGATGCAGGGGGTTACCGTCGGCGGCTTAAGCTCTTCTTTCATAACGGTAATAGCATTGGTGCGCTTTTCGATAACGCCGCTGTCGCTTTCGGCGTCGACACCCATCATAGGTCCGCCGAAAATGATTTCGTTCGCGTCTTCAGCCACGCCGCCCGCAAACTCCAACACATCTTTAATTGCTGTGCCGATAGGCACTATTATATTCTTAGGCTCGTTTACCGCCGTGCCGTCCACGGTTATGCGCTTAGCCACCAGCGGCATGCCCGTCTTTATAAAACGGTTAAGGGTCACAACGCTCGTAATATTCATTACTATACATCCGACATCGCTCGGCAGCTTTCCCGCGGGAACCTTTCTTCCCGTGGCGGAATAGATTATAACCTTTTCTGCTCCCTGAGGATAGCTTGTAGGAAGCTTCATAAGCTTAACGCTGTCGTCTGCGTCGCGGCGGTCTGTCGCTATCTCGTAAAGCTTTTCTATTGCCTTTTGCTTGTTGCTTTCAATGCAGATTATGACTTTTTCTATATTAAGCTTTTCCTTTATAAGATACACGCCCTCAATAACGTCCTCATAATCCTCCATACAAGCGCGGTAATCGCTTGTGATATATGGCTCGCACTCTGCGCCGTTAATGATAAGGGTGTCTATCGGCGTTTCATCTTTAACAGAAAGCTTTACCTTTGTCGGGAATCCCGCGCCGCCAAGGCCTACAAGTCCGCAAAGGTCGGCGGCTTTAACCAAATCCTCTCTTGAATTTGCGGGGAAAGGCTTAAGCTCGGGATCTTTTTCCATAATTCCGTCCGACTCGATAACAACGCATTTTGTTTTGCGGCCACCGACGTTCATTTCCTCGATCGCCTTTACCGTGCCGGAAACGCTCGAATGGACGGGCGCGCTCACAAAGCCCGAAGCCCCGCCGATAAGAGTTCCGACAAAAACCTTATCCCCGGCCTTTACTACAGGCTCGGCAGGCGCGCCGATATGCTGTGACATCGGTATTTTAACAACCGCAGGAGGAGGCATTACAACAGATTCGGTCTCGGCAGTATTTTTAAGGTGAGGCAACAGCGCGCCTCCGCTTATATGCCCGACCGGCCGAAGTATCTTCTCTTTCTTTTCCATAATTCTTCCCCTTTGAAGAAAAATAATATACTATTTAATAATAGCATAATAATCATATTTTTACAACAATTTTATAAACAGAAGCGCTTCTTTCCGCCAAAAAGCCCTGAATTTCAAATGAAATTCAGGGCTTTTTAATAGTATAAACCGACCTGTTTCCGAGTGATTTCAGCTCTTTTACGTTTCAGCGCTATTAAGCTATTCTAATTTTCTTTACGGAAACAACAGCTGCGATTGCGCTGACGGCAAGTAAAGCGAATACAATCGGGGTAGCTGTATCAGAGGTCTGGGGAGATTTTGTATCGTCCTTAGCTGCGGTAATGTCGGTAACTGTCTGCGCGTCGGTAACCAGAACAAACTCGCCAAGTTCGTTAAAGGTAACGGTTACAGTGTCCTTACCTGCTGTCGCGTTAAGTCTTACAACCTCGCCGCTTGTTCCGGCAAGATTAATAACACGGCTAAAGTTTATCGGTGCGGAAAGTCCCATAACCTGACCTTCTCCCGCTGTCGAGGAAAGACCTGTTGCGCTATTGGAGGAACTCTTGAATAGTACATATACCTTAGAAGTGGGCTTAACTCCCGGAACATTCAACACAACGGTCATCGGAAAACTCGGATTGCCCTGACCCTCTAAAACAAGCTGTTTCTGATCGACAAGCTTAAGATCGCTGCCGTACTCACTTTTCAGTTTCGCAAAAGCGTCGTTATAAACCGACTGGTCTACCTGAGTGGATTCCAACTTAACCTTGAATGAATTTCCCTTGGAATCCTTAGCCGAAGCCGAGACGATTACACCGCTGAGCTTCTCAGGAGAGGGATTTGCCGCAACAGCTGTAAGAGCCGTAACCGCCATAATTGCTGTCATAAGAAATGCTAATACCTTTTTCATATCAATTTTCCTTTCAAAAATTATTGTTTTTTATAAAATACATCTAAAAGCAGCTCATAAAGCTGATCCTCATACGGAGTGAAGGTTTCATAGGTGCCGTCATTTCCCGTTTCACCCTCGATTCCGATAATTTGGAAATCAGCATAAAGCGCTTCAGACGCAAGGTATACTGCGCTTGCGGAGGTTACATCTGTAACCGTATTTGCCGCTAATTTATTATACATTTTAATCGGCAGGGATAAATCCTTAAGCATTGCCGTCTTCGCCCTGCCTACAAAGCTTGAAATAAACGCCTTTTGCCTTTCAAGCCGCGGAGCATTGCTGTCTCCCCTATGCTGAAGATAAGCTACGGCATTTTTTCCCGTAACGTTTATTTCTGCGCCCTGCTTCCAATTAGAATTAACTGACGTCAAATTCTCTGTAATTTTAACAGGCACGCCGCCTACTGCGTTTACAATATCCTCAATCGAATTCATAAATACAGTATAATAGCCGCTGATAGGAATGCCGTAAAACAGGTTTGAAACTGCTTTAACCGTATTTTCGGAAGACATTCTGTCATCCTTACCGTAGGTATAGGCAAGACATATTTGCTGCTTACTTGTTGAAAAATAATTGCCGTTTATATCATATGAATCAACATCGGTAACCGTATTGCGGGATATTGCTATAACCTTAACGGACTTCGCTCCCGTATCGAATGATATGAGATAAAGTGCGTCTGCCTGATGCGTATCCGACGCATTCGGTTTTTTTATGTCCACCCCCATAAGTAGAATATTTATGAGCTTATCATTGTAATTGTAGGCGGCTCCGTTGTAATAAGCGTCGGCGTCCTCAGGAAGAGTATCCGAACCGCTTATCGGAAGCTTTACATCTGCATTTTCCTGTTTTTTGCGTAAAGCCGTTTCGCCTACTTTACGAATAATCAAAAAAGCCGAAAATAAAACCAGAACGGCAGCGATAACAACAGTTAATACGATTATGAGTTTTTTATGTTTGATTTTTGATTTCCGCTTGGGAGCTTTCTCTTCGCTATTGTTCTCTGCTGTCATATACTAAAACTCCCTGAACCAGATAACGTTCCTCATCATTCCCTGTGCAGGTTGAGAGTGTAATAATCCTATCGTCCTTTGTAACCTGCAAATCGCGGTTTATGTTAGCATTCATTTTTCTTGTGGAAAAAATCATATCAAGATAGGCAGAGCGTATATTTTCATCGTCAAAATCAAAGTTTAAAAGAATGTGCCTGTTATCCGAAACATATGCCGCAAATATTTGATATTTAATAATGCGGCCGGGCATATATACATTAATATACTGATTTTTTTCAAAAAAAGTTTTATCTCTGTATTTCTTGAGCGTACCGAACATAGTTCCGTTCTTCATATTGTGACCATAAACCACCGTATTGAAATCGGAAAAATCTGTCCCATTATAATTCTCAGTATAAACACTCCCGTATACGGAACGCTTTTTGTCAACCGTATGATTGAGATAATAAGCATTGTCGTCTTCCCGCCTGAGAATGGGATAATCAACAGAAGTACCGGGAACATTTATCCAACCGTAAATATCGGAATTTTTCTTTTTAAGCTCCACAAAATCAACCGGAGGCTCAACATAATTAAACCCTGAAGAAGCGCTTTCTCCGCTCACCGAGACCTGCGAACGCAAATCGTCCATTTCATCAGACCGCTGCTTCATTTCAATAAAGAACACAATACATCCCGCAAAGCAAATAATCGAAACTGCGAGCAGAACTATCCATATTTTTTTATGTGACTTTCCCGTTGCTGTATTCTCCATTCATTTCTAATATATGTATAGATTATACTATTTAAAAAATTAAAAGTCAATATAAAATAATCGACATATTTTGTATTTGATTTTTATATACTTGCTTTTATTTCTATCAGAATATATAATTATTAAGTAATATTCTATATCAACGGAGGATCGATTTATGCTAAGCGCAAAGAAATCACTGCATATTTGTCTCATACTTACAAATATTTTCATCTGCCTGCTGGTCATTGTAACAATATTACTGCCGTTTGGAGTTTCATGGTATGTTGAGATTATGCACCGTTCTCAGAAGCTGCCCGCTACAATTATGGTCACGTGCTATCCATGCGCACCCATATTAGGCATAGCGCTTATAATGCTGCGTAAAATAATAAAAAGAATTTCAGCAGATAATATTTTCTGCGCGGACAATTCAATGAACCTAAAAGTGATATCCGTTTGCTGTCTTACAATAGCGATGATAACCCTTATTGCCGGAAGATTTTATCTCCCGTTTTACATTGTAGGCGGAACATTTGTCTTCTTAGCTCTTGTCTCATATACAATGAAGGCAGTTTTTCTTACGCTAAGTGAAAAATACGGAGAAAATCCCTCTAATACGTAACAAAAAATCCTCCTCATCGTTTTCTGCCGCCGCCTTTTCGCTTGACAAAACGGAGATTTTGATATATTATTAACAAGGTTAAAACCGTTTTATAATTCTTAATATCCAAACGGAGGTATTTTTATGTCTATACTTACAACAGGCGGCGCAGGATATATCGGAAGTCATACCTGCGTTGAACTGATTAACGCCGGATACGATGTTGTGGTTGTCGACAATCTTGACAACAGCAGCAGCGAGGCTTTAAAAAGGGTTGAAAAAATTACGGGAAAGCCCGTAAAATTTTATAAGGAAGATGTTAGAGACAAAGAAGCCCTCCGAAGGATTTTTTCCGAAAACAATATCGAGGCTGTCATTCATTTTGCCGGACTTAAGGCAGTAGGCGAGTCAGTACGCGAGCCTATAATGTACTACGACAACAACCTTATTAACACGATCTCCCTTATCGAGGTAATGAACGAATTTAATGTTAAGAAAATCGTTTTTTCCTCCTCGGCTACCGTTTACGGCGTTGCCACCGAAATGCCGCTTGTAGAAGGTATGCCGCTGGGCGCGATTAACCCCTACGGTAAAACAAAGCTCTTTATTGAGCACATTCTCTCCGACCTTTATGCCGCGGACAATGACTGGTGCGTGGCGCTTCTGCGTTATTTTAATCCTATCGGAGCACATAAAAGCGGTCTTATCGGAGAAGATCCCAAGGGTATTCCTAACAATCTTATGCCGTATATTTCACAGGTTGCGGTCGGCAAGCTTGAAAAGCTGCATGTTTTCGGAAACGATTATAAAACGGTTGACGGTACAGGTGTGCGCGACTATATTCACGTAGTCGATTTAGCCGTAGGTCACGTTAAGGCAATTGAGTGGGCGCTCGGTAACAAGGGCTGCGAGGCTATTAACCTCGGTACGGGAAACGGTACAAGCGTGCTTCAGCTTAAGGACGCCTTCCAAAAGGCAAGCGGAATTGAAATTCCCTATGTTATCGACCCGCGCCGCCCGGGCGACCCCGACGAGGTTTACGCTAACGCCGACAAAGCGAAAAAGTTGCTCGGCTGGACCGCAAAGTACGGCATTGACGAAATGTGCGAGGATACCTGGCGCTGGCAGAGAAACAATCCTAACGGATACGAAGCATAATAAGTGGGACGGCTTTCGCCGTCCCTCATATACCCGCCCGTGGCGCAGCTGGATAACGCAGCAGATTCCGATTCTGAAGATCAGGGGTTCGAATCCCTTCGGGCGGGCCATAAATCTTGTTCAATAAGGAACGACACATGAAAGCCCTTGATTTTTCAAGGGCTTTCAGTGTTTTATGGGGTAATTTCAAGGCGAGTGGTTTTACGGTAACGATTTTGTGTTTTTTCCGTACCTAATAGTCTTGAACCCGACAAAATTTAAAACAATTACAAAAGACCGAATTTTCTTACAAATATTTTTGTGAGGAAGTTCGGT
>URGJ01000029.1 GCA_900547445.1 uncultured Oscillospiraceae bacterium
AAAATTTATGTATTGTCAATAATATCTCTTGACAATTATGCTCGACTGAATGTAAAATAAATAATGTATGTATATACTAAGACTGTATTAATATCGGATGTGCTGACCGATATATTTTTATACATAAATAAATATAAATTTGGAGGAAAACTATTTAATGGCAGAAACAAATGAAAAAGATAATATTAGGAAAGAAGTAACAGCTCCCGCGCGCAAACCCGCACAAGGTGGGTACAGAAAGCCTGCACAGAAAAGAACAAATGGTGAGAGCCCATCATCAAAAACTACCGATAAGAAAAAATCGGCAACACGGGCAAATACCGCGGCAAAAAGAACAACATCCGTGACTAAGCAGAGGACATCAGGTAACACCCACAGATACGGAAGACAGGCGGTGAAGCCTCTTAAAATTATACCGCTCGGCGGACTCGGCGAGATAGGAAAAAACATCACTCTTTATGAATATGACGGTGATATGTTTCTTGTCGATTGCGGTATGTCATTCCCCGATGAGGAAACCCCCGGAATTGACATTGTAATCCCCGATTTTACCTATATACTTGAAAACAAGGAAAAAATTAAGGGCCTTGTGGTCACTCACGGACACGAGGATCATATAGGAGCGATTCCTTACCTTTTAAGGAATTTTAATCTTCCGATTTACGCCACAAACCTTACGATAGGACTTATTCAGGGAAAGCTTAAGGAGCATAAGCTCCTTGCCGACGCAAAGCTTAATGTTGCAAAGCCCGGCGACATAATAAAACTCGGAAAATTTACAATTGAGTTTATCCACGTCAACCATTCAATCCCCGACGCGGTGGGATTTGCTGTTACCTGTCCTGCGGGAACGGTAATTCAGACGGGCGACTTTAAGATTGACACCACCCCGATTGATGATTACGTTATCGATATTGGACGCTTTGCGGAGCTTGGAAAAAAGGGAGTTTTGGCGCTTATGTCGGATTCCACAAACGCCGAAAGACCGGGCTTTACACAGAGCGAACGTATCGTAGGCGAGTCTTTCTCAAACCTTTTTAAAAAGGCGGAGGATCACCGTATAATCGTAGCAACCTTCTCATCCAATATACACCGTATTCAGCAGATTATCGACGAGGCGGCACGCTGCGGTCGCAAGGTAGCGGTTTCGGGCAGAAGCATGATAAATGTTGTGACGGTCGCTTCGGAGCTTGGATATTTAAAGCTTCCGAAGGACGTGCTTATCGATATTGAAATGATTAGGAATTATGCGCCCAATGAGCTTGTTATTATAACAACCGGCAGTCAGGGCGAGCCGCTTTCTGCGCTTCACCGTATCGCCTTTTCGGATCACAGGCAGGTTGAAATAATACCCGGCGATATGTTTATCATTTCGGCAACCCCTATTCCCGGTAATGAAAAGCTTGTAGGCAAGGTTATTAACGAGCTTATGAAGCGCGGCGCAAACGTGGTTTACGAGCGTATGTACGACGTTCACGTTTCCGGTCATGCCTGTCAGGAAGAGCTTAAGCTTATGATGAGCATTGTTAAGCCTAAATACTTTATCCCGCTTCACGGCGAGCAGAAGCATTTGATGAAACACGCGGGACTCGCCCGTCAGTTGGGAATACCCGAGGAAAATATCCTGATAGCGGGAAACGGAAGCGTTATTGAGGTCTCCGAAAAACAGCTTAAATCCACCGAAACCGTACAGGCGGGCAGGGTGCTCGTAGACGGGCTCGGCGTAGGCGACGTAGGCAGCATAGTTCTGCGCGACAGAAAGCATTTGGCGGACGACGGTATTATTATTGTTGCGGTGTCAATTGACGGAGTGACGCGCGAGGTTGTATCGGGTCCTGACGTTGTATCGCGCGGATTTGTATACGTTAAGGAGTCAGAAAAGCTTATTCATGATATAAACGAGCTGGTATGCGATATACTGGAGCGTTGTTATATTGAGGGAATAAGAGACTGGAGCACAATAAAAACCAGAATCAAGGAACGTGTTTCGCGTTTTGTCAGCACAAAAACGAGAAGAGCTCCTATGATTCTTCCGATTATAATGCAGGTCTGATTGACGGCACGGGTTTTATTTTGCCGCTTGTTGTTCGCCCGTGCCATACATAAATAAAGCGGCGGAAGGGTGAAAAATATGAAGGTAGTATTATTACAGGATGTAAAAGGAAAGGGTAAAAAGGGAGAGCTTTGCAACGTTTCGGACGGATACGCGAGAAACTTTCTTTTTCCTAAAAAGTTAGCCGTAGAGGCGGATAACGCTGCATTAAACGAATTGAAAAACCGTGAGGAGTCTGCGGCTCACCACAAGAAAGAGGAGCTAGCCGCCGCAAAGGAAACCGCAGGAAGACTTGACGGAAAAACTGTAAACATTAACGCGAAGGCAGGAGCAGGCGGCAAGCTTTTCGGCTCTGTCACATCTAAAGAAATCGCCGCGGAGATTAAAAACAGTCTCGGCATTGAGATTGACCGAAAAAAAATGAATGTAGCCGATATTAAGAATTTCGGCGAATACACCGCCGAAATAAAGCTTCATCAGGGCGTAACGGCAAAGATTACGGTTAAGGTATCGGAGTAGGAAATGGCTGAAGAAAAGCTTATTTACGACCTTGAGGGAGGCAGACTTCCTTATTCTGTCGAGGCGGAGCAGGCGGTTTTAGGCTCGGTTATAATAGATCCTAAGTGTCTTAACGAAATCGCCGTACAAATGAAAACGGAGTACTTTTATATTCCTCAGCACAGGGAGATTTATTCTGCTATGTCGGCTATGTACGAGCTTAGCCAGACTATTGATTTTGTATCTCTGCTTGAAAAATTAAAGAGCGACGGCGTTTACGATGAGGCGGGAGGCAAGGCGTATTTAACACAGCTTGTCCAAACCGTGCCGTCGGCGGCTAACGTGCTTACATATGTAGCGATAATACGCGAGCGGTATTACGCCCGTGCGCTTATGACCGCCGCACAGGACATTATTAAGGATATAAACGAAAATGAAATGGATTCGGGCAGACTCCTTGATAACGCCGAACAGCGAATTTTTGAGATTCGCCAGGGGCGGGAGATTAGCGGTCTTACCCATATTAAAAGCGTAATCGAGAACGAGACCTACGACCGCCTTTCCAAAATGGCAGACCCCGAGACCCGTGCGGATTATATAGGAATACCGTGCGGAATAGGCGACCTTGATAAAATGATAACAGGACTTAATAAATCCGATTTAATCATTTTAGGCGCCCGCCCCGGTATGGGTAAAACCTCCTTTGCGCTTAATATTGTCCGAAATGTGGCGGTGAACACGGGCAAAACCGTCTGCTTTTTCTCGCTTGAAATGACCCGTGATCAGTTAGCACAGCGAATGTTATCAAGCGAGGCGGGCATCAAGAGTGAAAAGCTGAGAACCGGAGAGCTTGACGACGACGAGTGGACAAGGCTTGCGCAAGCGGGCGACAGTCTTTCAAAGGCTAACATCTATTTTGACGAAACCTCGTCTATAACCGTACCCGAAATGAAGGCAAAGCTTCGTAGAATGAAGCAGGTAGACCTTGTAGTGATTGACTATCTCGGTCTTATGAAATCGGCGCGGCCGACCGAAAACCGCGTGCAGGAGGTTTCGGAAATCACCCGAAACCTTAAAATTATGGCAAAGGACTTAAAGGTCCCCGTAATCGCCTGCGCCCAGCTTTCGAGAGGTACAGAGACAAAGGGAAAATCCCATAGACCCGCACTTTCCGACCTCAGAGAGTCGGGCTCTATCGAGCAGGACGCCGATATTGTGCTTTTCCTTTACCGTGAATCGTATTACGACAACGAAAAGGCAGACGACGAGGACAGAAGCGATGAAACCCGCGCCGAGTGCATCGTCGCCAAAAACCGTCACGGCGAAATCGGTACGGTTGACCTGCATTGGGACGGTCAGTTTACAAGATTTACTTCTGTGGACGTGTTCAGATAATGGAAAAATCGGTTTTAAAGGCAATAGAGCGATTTTCTCTGCTCGAAAATACAAGAGAGGTAACCGTTGCCCTTTCGGGCGGCGCAGACTCAATGTCGATTTTATATGCGCTGTTTAATCTTAAAGATAAGCTCGGTATTACTCTTTTTGCGGCTCATCTTAACCATATGATCAGGGGTGACGAGGCGTTTCGCGACGAGGAATTTGTAAAAAAACAGTGCGAAAAATTAGAAGTGCCGCTTTTTTGCGAGAGGACTGATGTTCCTGCCTTTGCACGGGAATATAAAATGAGCACCGAGCTTGCTGCAAGAGAGGTAAGGTATGATTTTTTGTCACGGGTAAGCCGCGGGGCGGTCGCAACCGCGCATACCGCGAGCGATAACCTTGAAACTCTGCTTTTCAATCTTACGCGCGGCTCTGCGCTTAAAGGGCTTTGCGGAATACCGCCTAAACGCGGAATTTTCATAAGACCGCTTATTTTATGCACCAGAGCAGAGATTGAGGAATACTGTCGAAAAAACGGCATTGAATATGTAACCGACTCCACAAATTTGTCCGATGAATATACCAGAAATAAAATAAGGCATAATGTAATTCCAATTTTAAAACAGATTAATCCTTCAGCCGAAAAAGCGGCTGTCAGAACTGCGGCGGAATTATCAGAGGACAATTTATTTTTAGAGAAATGTGCCGATAAATATCTGTCCGATAATATAATCGGGGGAGGACTTGATGTTTCCGAACTTCCCGAAGCTCCGATTGCGAAAAGGGCGATAAAGAGATTTGCGGAAATGACTGACCGCGATTTATCCCTTGACAATATGCACATTCTTGAAATTTGCAAAATATGCAATGAGGGCGGCAGAACGGGACTTCCTCTTGCCTATTCGGCAGAGGTTAAGGACAACAAGCTATTTATAACAAATAACAGTGAGAAAAACTGTACAAATTTCAAATTTGATGTTCAGATTGAGCGGCGAATTAACGATTTATTTACAAACGGCGAAAATATTAATAATTTGTTATTAAAAAATTCGCTTGACTGTGATAAAATTATAGGAAAATCAGTATCAAGGACAAGACTGCCCGGCGACAGTATAAGGCTTGCGGGACGAGGCTGCACAAAATCGCTTAAAAAGCTTATGAACGAGCTTTCCATAGCCCCTGAGCTTCGCGACAGTCTTCCTGTAATTGCGGACGAGGCGGGCGTTATCTGGATTTACGGAATCGGGGTCGCACAGAGATGCGCGGTCACAAAAAATTCCGCCGAAGTAATGATAATTAAGGCTTTTAAGCATAAAATATAACGATTAGGGGTTGAATAAAATTGTCGCTTGACAAAGATGTTGAAAAAGTCCTCGTTACCGAGGAGGAAATTAAAGAGATATGCAGGCGCTTAGGTGAGGAAATCTCGCGTGACTATGAGGGAAAAAAGCTTTTGCTTGTTAGCGTGCTTAAGGGCGCGGTAGTCTTTATGGCGGACTTAATGCGAAGTATAACCTGCAACTGTGAAATTGATTTTATGTCGGTATCATCATACAGCGGCGCTAAAACTACCGGCGTTGTAAAGTTTAAAAAGGACCTGGATATAAACCCTGACGGCTGCGATATACTATTAGTTGAGGATATTCTTGATTCGGGAATAACCCTTGCCTACCTCAAAAACGTCCTGCTTGACAGGAACGCCGCCAGCATTAAGGTGTGCGCTTTTCTCGACAAGCCCGCTAACCGACAGGCTGATATTAAAGCCGATTATGTCGGAAAGGTAATACCCGATGAGTTTGTTATAGGCTACGGTCTTGATTATAACGAAAAATACAGAAATTTGCCTTATGTCGGCGTTTTATCGCCCAAGGTTTACGCTGACAAATAGGAAAGGAGCAGACCCCCTTGAACAAGAATTTAAAAAATGTGCTTTTGTTTATAGGAATACCTATTGTGTTCATTATGGCTATACTTTCGGTTTCCTATCTCTCAAAAAACACGGTTGAAACAAAGTATTACGAAATTGTCGATATGGTAAAGGATAATGAGATTTCCGAATTTCAGCTTAACCTTTACAGCGGCGAGCTTGTTTACACAAAACGCGACGACGGTAAAAAATACCGCTACACCGTAGCCGATCCCTCGATTTTCTACAATGACGTTAACGAAGCTGTTATGAAAATCAATGAGGAAAATAACGGTACTGATAAAATTATTAAGTACGATTACAAGTCGGGCGGTCAGGCGGCGTGGCTGATGAACCTTCTGCCGACGCTCCTTATGATCGGTATTATGGTGCTTTTCTGGGTATTCATAATGAAGCGTATGAACGCTTCAATGGGTGCGGACAAGACCATGGGCTTTGGGAAAGCCAAGGTCAGAAAGGATGACGGTAAAAAGAAAACTACCTTTGCCGATGTTGCGGGCGCAGACGAGGAAAAGGAGGAAATGGCGGAGATTGTCGATTTCCTCAAAGACCCCAAAAAGTATAATGAATTGGGCGCAAAAATTCCCAAGGGAGTTTTGCTTGTGGGTCCTCCCGGAACGGGTAAAACCCTTCTTGCTCGCGCTGTTGCGGGTGAGGCGGGTGTACCGTTTTTCTCGATTTCGGGCTCGGATTTTGTCGAAATGTTTGTCGGCGTAGGCGCGTCGCGTGTACGCGATTTATTCGGCGAGGCTAAAAAGGCTGCCCCCGCAATCATTTTTATCGATGAAATTGACGCGGTAGGCCGTCAGCGCGGAGCGGGCTTAGGCGGCGGTCACGATGAGCGCGAGCAAACCTTAAACCAAATGCTTGTAGAAATGGACGGCTTTGGCACAAACGAGGGCGTTATCGTAATGGCGGCGACAAACCGCCCCGATATTCTCGATAAGGCGCTTTTAAGACCGGGTCGATTCGACCGCCAGATCACCGTAAACTACCCCGATGTAAAGGGCAGAGAGGAAATTTTAAAGGTACACTCAAGAGGAAAGCCGTTAGGCCCCGATGTAAACCTTGCCACCATAGCAAAATCCACCTCGGGCTTTACGGGTGCGGATCTTGCAAACCTCTTAAATGAATCGGCACTCCTTGCAGTGAGGCATAAAAAGAAGGCGATTACCCAAGAGGAAATCGAGGAGGCTACTATTAAGGTTGTAATGGGAGCAGAGAAGAAGTCCCATATCGTTTCGGATAAGGACAAGATGGTGACCGCTTATCACGAGGCGGGTCACGCGGTCGTTTCCTACTTCCTGCCGACCCAAGACCCCGTTCACCAGATTTCGATTATTCAGCGCGGTATGGCGGCGGGCTACACTATGTATCTGCCTGTTGACGAAAAGGGTCACACCTCTAAAAATCAGATGTTAGAGCAGATTTGCTCGCTTTTAGGCGGAAGAGCGGCAGAACAGCTTACTCAAAACGATGTCTGCACAGGCGCGTCCAACGATATTGAAAGAGCCACCGACTTGGCCCGCAAGATGGTTACAAAGTTCGGTATGAGCGATAAATTAGGCCTTGTAACCTATGGTCACGACGATAATGAGGTCTTCTTAGGGCGTGATTTCTCGTCTACACCTAACTATTCAGAGAAGACCGCCGCTGTAATCGACGAGGAAATCGAGTCGGTTGTTATGACCCAGTACAAGAAGGCACTTGAGCTTTTGAACAACGCTATGCCTAAGCTTCACGAGGTTGCAAAGGTACTGTTTGACAAGGAAAAAATTTCGGGCGACGACTTCCGTGCAATTATGGAAGCATAGCTTTTAAACAAGGGTTTGAGGATTCGGTATGTATAAATACGATTTGCACGTTCATACAAGTGTCAGTAGCTGCTGCGGGCAAAGCACACCTGAGGAGCAGGTCAAGGCTTACGCCGAAAAGGGATATAACGGAATTGTTATTACCGACCATTTTATCTGCGGCTGCAACGGCACTCCCGTCCCGAAAAAGCTTCCTTGGCGTGAAAGGGTAGATATGTATTACACTGCTTATGAGCGTGCCGCAAAGGCGGCGGAAGAGTACGAAGGCTTTAGGGCTTTTTTCGGAGCGGAGTATTCCTACGCGGGCGGTCACGATATACTTTTTTACGGTCTTCACAGAGAATTTCTTTACGAACACCCCGAGCTTGAGGGTATGCCTGTAGAGGAAATCTGTAAGCTTTTGCAGAGCGCGGGGTGTTTGGTTATACAGGCTCATCCGTTCAGGAACCGCGAATATAACGACCGTTCCGTAAAACCCGAGTTATATTGCGCCGACGGCGCGGAGATTTTCAACTCTTGTAATTATGAGGAAGAAAATCAAAGGGCGTATGACTATGCCGTAAAATACAAGAAAATTATGACCTCGGGCGGCGATATTCACAACGCTAATGACGGACGTATCGGGCTGTCGGGAATATTTACCGAAAAGCCGATAGAAAGCATTGATGACCTTGTCTATACCCTTAAAAGCGGTAATTATTCGCTCTGTGTTAAAGGCGAAAAACGCGATTTGATTTAATAGGTTAAAAAAAATGAGCTCTGCGATCTGCAGGGCTCGTCTTTTATATCAGATATATTTGATTTTTGATGTATGCACCGTGATGAATTTAATTAAAGGAAATTTATCTTCCAACATTTGCTTTAACGGCTCGGTCACAACGTCTTCGGTATTAAAGTGACCCGCGTCGAAAAGGGAAATGCCTAAACGCTCGGCGTCAAGAAATTGGTTATGCTTAACATCGGCAGTGATAAGGGCGTCGCAGTTATGCTTTTTAACCTCGGTTATATATGAACCGCCGCTTCCGGAGCATAGCAAAACCCGTTTGATTTGCTTTTCCGATCCGACATATTTTACTGCACCGCCGAGCTTTTCTTTAATATAAACCGCTAAATCATCGGGATAAAGGGGAGAGGAAAGCTCGCCGACATTGAGCAGATACCCGTCTTCAGCCGCAACCTTAGCCACATTGTTAAGCGTTAGGGCAACGGATAGGCAATCGTTCACTCCGCCTATACCTACGTCAAGGTTGGTGTGCATTGAAATTACCGAAATGCCGTTTTTTATAACCTCATAAACCGCGCTTCCTGCTAAAACCCGCTTTAACGGGTCGAATATAACGGGGTGGTGTGTGATTATAAGTTGACAGCAGTTTTTAAGGGCGGTACTAACCGCGCTCGGGGTGCAGTCAAGCGCGACAACCGCTTTTTTAACTTCGGCGCAGGGGTCGCCTACAAGTAAACCTACATTATCAAAATCGCAGGCGGTGTCGGTCGGGAATTTTTCGTTTAAAAAATCAAAAATATTTTGAACCGTCATACTTTACGCCTTTTTCGCAAAGGAATCCTTAAGGGCAACCGTGCGGTTGAAGACGGTTTTTTCCTCGTTACTGTCGGGGTCTACGCAGAAATAGCCCTGTCTCATAAACTGGAAGGTATCACCCGCCTTGACGCTTTTAAGGGAATTGTCAAGCTTACAGCCCTGAAGCACGGTCAGCGAATCAGGATTAAGGTTATCCGCAAAGGAGGAAACACCCTCTTCATCGCTGGGGTTCGGAACATTGAAAAGGCGGTCATAAAGCCTTATTTCGCAGTCAAAGGAATTATCCGCGCTTACCCAATGAAGCGTGCCCTTGACCTTTCTGCCGTCGGGGGTTTCTCCGCCGAAGCTTTCGGGGTCGTAGGTGCAGTGAACCGCGGTTATATTGCCGTTTTGATCGGTTTCGTGGGAAGCGTACTTAATGTAATACGCACCCTTTAGTCGCACTTCCTTTGTCGGGCAGAGACGGAAGTATTTTCCCGGAGGGTCTAACATAAAATCGTCCTGCTCAATAAATATTTCCTTGGAAAAGGTAACCGAACGCTTGCCGAGCTCGGGCTTTGCGGGGTTAATATCAACGGGGATTTCCTCGGTTTTGCCCTCGGGGTAATTGTCGATTATAACCTTAAGGGGGCGTAGAACCGCCATAGCGCGCTCGGCGTTTTCGTTAAGATAATCACGCACGCAGGATTCAAGCAGGGCATAATCAATTACGCTGTACGCCTTTGAAACTCCGATTTTTTCCACAAAATCACAGATCGCCTTTGCGGGGTAGCCGCGCCGTCTCATACCGCAGATTGTCGCCATTCTCGGGTCGTCCCAGCCTGAAACCAAACCGTCGTTTACAAGCTTTAGGCACTTACGTTTGCTTGTAAGGGTGTAGTTTACGTTCATACGCGCAAACTCAATTTGTCTTGGCGGATTAGGAATTTCGAGCGCCTCTAAAAACCAGTTATAGAGCGGGCGGTGATTTTCAAATTCGAGGGAGCAAAGGGAGTGGGTGACACCCTCTTTAGCGTCACTTAACGGGTGGGCGAAATCGTACATAGGATAAACGCACCACTTATCGCCCGTGCGGTGGTGGGTTGCCTTCATAATGCGGTAGATAATCGGGTCGCGCATATTAAGGTTTGAAGAAGACATATCGATTTTAGCCCTTAATACCATAGCGCCGTTATCAAACTCGCCCTCGGTCATACGGCGGAAAAGCTCCTTTGTCTCTTCTATAGGACGGTTTCTGTAGGGGCTCTCCTTGCCGGGCTCGGTAAGTGTGCCCCGCATTTCGCGAATTTCGTCCGCGCTGCTTTCGTCGACATAGGCAAGACCCTTGTCGATAAGCTTTAAGGCGCACTCGTAAAGAAAATCAAAATAATCCGAGGCAAAATACACATTGTCCCAGTTAAAGCCTAACCATTTAATATCCTCTTCAATCGCTTCTATATACTCAACGTCCTCTTTTACGGGGTTTGTATCGTCAAAGCGGAGATTGCACTTGCCGCCGTATTTTTCGGCGGTGGCGAAATCTATAGTAATCGCCTTTGCGTGACCGATGTGCAAATATCCGTTAGGCTCGGGCGGGAAACGGGTTTGAACCTTTGTATAAATCCCTTCCTTTAAATCCTCGTCAATAAAATCGTGTATAAAATTTGAGGGAGAAGTATTTTCCTCAATTTTAATTATGTCTGACATAAAGTTTACTCCTCATAATGAATTAATCGCCGCGTCAATGCGGGAGATACAGGTCTCATACCCCAAAACCCGCATAATACTGCAAAGGTCGGGGGTGTTGCGTCTGCCTGTCACCGCAATGCGCAGTACCGTGCTTAAATCGCCCGCGTGACCCTTAAAGCTTTGTGGGTCGGCTTTGTACTGCTTTGTCTCAGACGCAAAGCCTATTTCGGGCGCGATTTGCTTAATTTTGTCAAACCATTGCTGTCGGTCGTCCGAAGAGATATAAACCGATTTATACTTTTTAAGGAACTCCGCCGCGTCCGTAGGGGCAATATTTTCGGGCAGGGTAAAATCGGGGGTGTAAAGCTTATCAAAGAAATATGAGAAATATTCCTTTGCTTCGCTCCATTTTGCAATATCCTTGCGAGGCTTAGGCACGTCGCGATCGATTGAGAGCATAGACCTTGTGTAATCGGAATTTTCGGTCAGAATTTCGTAAAACTCAGGGTCAAATTCCTTAGCCCAATCGGTAAGCTTATTATAAACAGTACCGCTGTCAAACTTTGAAATGACCGTCTTTGACACGTCGTTCAGCTTGTCCGAATCGAACAGTGCGCCCGAAACGCTCATTTTCTTTAAATTAAACTTGAAATCCTTATAGGACTTTTCGGGATTAGCCCTGCGCCAGTCCTCAAAGTCGGATGCGGCAATTGTCATAAGGTATTCTATAACGCTTTCGCTGTCATACCCCTGCTCGGCAAAGAAATGCACCGCCGCCTCGGGATCCTTACGCTTGGAAATCTTGCGCTTTGCGCCGTTATCAAGCTTCATAATAGGGGAGATATGCCCGTATTTCGGCGGCTTAAAGCCCAACAGCTTAAATAGCTGTATGTGCTTAGGAACGGAAGAAATCCACTCGTCGCCGCGAAGCACATGGGTGGTGTGCATCAGGTGATCGTCCACCGCGTGGGCAAAGTGATATGTCGGTATTCCGTCCGACTTTAAAATAACAAAATCCTCGTCATTTTCGGGCATCTCAATTTTTCCCTTAACGCAGTCGTCAAATACAATCCTGTTTTCCTCGCTGCCCGGGGACTTAAGACGGACTACATAAGGCTTGCCCTCGGCAATCAAAGCTTTCGCTTCATCATAGGTAATGTCGCGGTGCTTTGCCCATTTGCCGTGATAGCCTGTGCGTTCCTTCTGCTCCTCTTGAATTTTGCGCACCTCGTCTAACTCCTCTGCGGTGCAAAAGCAGGGGTAGGCAAGACCTTGTTTGATAAGGGACTTGGCATAGGTCTGATATATTTCGGCGCGCTCGCTCTGCTTGTACGGTCCGTAGTCGCCCAACTGCTTATCGGCAGATACAAAGCCCTCGTCAATCTTTATACCGAAACGGTCAAGACCCGATATTATATCCCGGGTTCCGCCCTCAATTTCGCGCTTTTTGTCTGTATCCTCAATTCTTGTGTAGAATACCCCGCCTGTCGAGGTCGCGGTAATTCGGTTCACAAGGGCGGCAAAAAGGGTGCCTAAGTGCAGATACCCGGTAGGACTCGGGGCAATTCTTGTAACCCTCGCTCCCTCGGGGAGGGTACGGGGCTTATATATTTCCTCGTAATAATCGGGAGTTTTATCAATATCGGGGAGTAACAGCTCCGCCATTTTTTCATTGTTGTTCATTGTTCTCTCCAAAAGAAATCAGTTCTTCTCCAAAAGCTTGTTAAGCTCGTGCATAAAGGTATTAATATCCTTAAACTGGCGGTAAACAGAGGCAAAGCGGACATACGCCACCTCGTCTATCTTTTTAAGCTTTTCCATAACAAGCTCACCGATTTTTTCACTGCTTACCTCACGGTCAAGAGAGTTTTGCAGTACTGTCTCAATTTCATCAATCATATTGTCAAGCGTGTCGATAGAAACAGGACGCTTTTCACAGGCGCGGAGAAGTCCGGTCATAAGCTTATCCCTGTTAAAGGTCTCGCGCGATTTATCCTTTTTAATAACGATAATCGGCAGACTTTCTATAATTTCGTAGGTGGTAAAGCGTTTAGAGCACTTAAGGCACTCACGGCGGCGGCGTATTCGCTGGCCCTCATCTGTAGGTCTCGAATCAATTACCTTGCTTTCTTCAAATCCGCAAAAAGGACATTTCATAACTGCTGCTCCTTTAAAAAGTAATAACATATATTTCAAAAAGTACTTGTATTATACTATATATGGTGGTAAAATACAAGCATAAAATACGGCAAAAAACCGTCAA
>URGJ01000030.1 GCA_900547445.1 uncultured Oscillospiraceae bacterium
GTTGATCCTCCTGTCTGTTTTGTCTCAGCAACTTAACTGTAACACAGGATTTTCCGTTCGTCACTTATTTTTTATTGCCAACTGTAACATATCTATTGTAAACCTACATGTCTTTTTAAGTTTTATTCTGTTTGACCTTGAAAAATCAACCGATAAATGCTATATTTATAATGTGATATTTTTTTCAACAGAGGTGTTTTATGTCACAGTTTACGAAAAAGGCGATTATCGACGCGTTTGTGGAGCTTATATCCGAGCGGCCGTTAAGTAAAATCACGGTTAAGGACATTGTTACGCGTTGCGGGGTCAACCGCAACACCTTTTATTACTATTTTGAGGATATTTACGCCCTTATTGACGAGCTGTTTCAGCTTGAAACCGAAAAGGTCATAGGCAATGAGGAGGACTATCAGAGCTGGCAGGAGGCGTTTTACAAGGCGATAGATTTTGTATATAAGAATAAACAGGGGGTTTATCATTTATATAAATCAATAAGCCGCGAACAGGTGGAAAACTATTTAAACCGCGTTTCCTATAATAATATTCTCGCCTTCGCAAAGCGGGAAACCGACGATTTATCGGTGGACGGGGAGGATGTTGAGCTTATCGCGAGTTTTTACGCCCACGCGCTTACGGGGCTTGTGCTTGATTGGCTGGGAGACGGTATGCGGGGCAATCCTCGGGAATACATAGAACGGTTAGGCGTGCTTTTGGACGGTAATATCCGCCATTGCTTTTTAAAAAACAGACAAACCGATAGAGATGTCTGAAAATGCAACAGTTAAGGACTTATGTGTGAATTTCGCACATAGGTCTTTTTTTGTCGGTGGAAAAGGGCTTTTGTGTGACTATAATGTGATTGTCAGGAGTGAGGAAAATGAAAAGTATAAGAGAGGCAAAATGGTTTTATATAATCTGCTCTGTGCTTACAGCGTCGGCGGGAATATACATTATTATCCGTCCCCACAGCTCGGCAATATTTCTTTGCAGGCTGATGGGCGTGCTTGCGGTTATCTGCGGCGCGGCAAAGATATTCGGCTATATATCCTACGATATTTATAACCTTGCGTTTCAGTTTGATTTATCGCTTGGTATATTTGCGATTATCGCAGGACTTGTAATGCTTTTAAGGTCGGAGCATGTTATCGCCTTTTTACCCGTGCTTATCGGGATTTTTATTTTGGTGGACGGAGTGTTTAAGCTTCAAACCGCTGTTGACGCCTACCGTTTCGGGCTGTCGGGCTGGTGGCTTATTCTTATAGGCTCTGTTATCTGCGCGATACTCGGAATACTGCTTATAACAGATCCCTTCTACGGGAGCGAAGCGCTGACGGTACTTGTGGGCATAGGCATAGCGGCGGACGGAATACAAAATCTTTTTAACGCCGCATATACCGTAAAAATAATCAAAAATAAAAAGCTTTAACGAAAAGGGGATTATGATGATTAAACTTTCAAAGGCGATAGTAAAGCACAGGTTGCTGATTTTAATTATCGCGGCGGTACTGATTATCCCGTCGGTTATCGGAATGGCAGGCACGCGGATTAATTACGATATGCTAAGCTACCTGCCCGACGATATTGAAACGATAGAGGGTCAGGATATACTGCTTAAGGATTTCGGCAAGGGCGCCTTTTCCTTTGTAATCGTGGACGGTATGGAGGATAAGGACATATCTAAGCTTAGGGGTAAGCTCGAAAAAATCGACAATGTAGACAGCGTTATCTGGTACGACAGTCTTATGGATATTTCGGTTCCTAAAGAGGTTTTACCCGACGAGATATACAACGCCTTTAACTCGGGAGATTCCACGGTTATGGCGGTATTCTTTAAGACCTCAACCTCGGCGGACGAAACTATGAAGGCGATAAAGGAGATAAGAAAAACCGCGGGCAAGTCCTGCTTTGTAACGGGTATGTCTGCGGTGGTGACCGACCTTAAAGACCTGTGCGAACACGAAGAGCCGATTTATGTAGGGCTTGCGGTGCTTTTGTGCTGTGCTGCGATGATGCTCTTTATGGATAACTGGATTGTTCCTTTTGTTTTCCTTTTAAGCATCGGCTCGGCTATTCTTTTAAACCTCGGCACTAACTACTTTTTGGGCGAGATTTCCTATATCACAAAGGCGCTTGCGGCGGTGCTTCAGCTTGCGGTCACTATGGACTATTCAATATTCCTGTGGCACAGCTACGAGGAGCAAAAAGCGCGCTATTCGGGTGACAAACAGCGGGCTATGGTGCACGCGATAAAGGCGACTATAAGCTCGGTTTTCGGAAGCTCCGTTACTACAATAGCCGGCTTTATCGCCCTCTGCTTTATGAGCTATACTTTAGGGCTTGACTTAGGCGTTGTAATGGCTAAGGGTGTGCTTTTAGGTCTTATAGGCTGTATAACAACCTTGCCCGCGCTGATACTTGTTTTCGATAAGCTGCTTGAAAAAACAATGCACAAGCCGCTTATGCCGCCGCTTAACGCTCTTACAGGCTTTGTCGTAAAGCGTTCGTGGATATTTATTCTTGTCTTTGCTCTGCTCGTTGTTCCCGCCTCTGTTTGCTACAACAGGGCGAACAAGGAGGTATATTACGATATGACACAGTCTATCCCCGACGATATGGAATGTGCCATAGCAAATTCAAAGCTAAAGGACGAATTTGCGGTCGGCTCAACACATATGCTCCTTGTCTCGGCTGATACGGACGGCAAGAGCATACGAAATATGATGTCCGAAATGGAGAGGACCGACGGCGTAAAGTATGTTTTAGGGGTTGAGTCGGTTGTCGGCAGTCTGATACCCGAGGAAGTAGTACCCGACTCTGTGAAAAATATACTGCAAAGCGAAAATTGGAAGCTGTATATCATCAATTCGGAATATACGACGGCAAGCGATGAGGTAAACGCTCAAATATCAGAGCTTAATAAAATACTCAAGAAATATGACGAGTCAGGTATGCTTATCGGCGAAGCGCCCTGCACTAAGGATATGATTGATATTACAAATCACGATTTTCAGGTTGTGAACGCCATATCTATAGCGGCTATATTTATTATAATTGCCATAGTTTTAAAGAGCGTATCCCTGCCGATAATTTTGGTCGCGGTAATAGAGCTTGCAATCTTTATAAACTTAGGAATACCGCATCTTACAGGCACTTCGATGCCCTTTATCGCGCCTATATGCATAAGCACTATTCAGTTAGGCTCTACCGTCGATTACGCGATTCTTATGACCACACGCTATAAGAGAGAGCGTTCCCACGGCGAGGATAAGCGTTCGTCTGTAGCAACGGCGCTTAAAACCTCGATACCGTCTATTACGGTAAGCGCGTTAGGATTTTTCGCGGCAACCTTCGGAGTGGCGGTTTATTCCGATGTTGATTTAATAAGCTCGCTGTGCAACCTTATGGCAAGGGGAGCTATTATAAGTATGTTTTGCGTAATATTCATTTTACCCGCAATGTTTATGCTTTTCGATAAGGTCATTTGCGCTACAAGCATTGGCTTTAAACCCAAAAATAACGGAGGTAATCTTTAAATGAAAACGGGAAAAAAGGATTTAATTAAGGTAATAGCGGTCGCCGCCGCGGGAGTTATAGCGGGAACGGGCGTTACCGCCGCCGCATTCGGCATAGCAAATAAGACAGAGGATACTGAAAACACCTCCGCCGCCTCATCGCAAGCTGCGGAAACAACCGAGCAAAAAAAGCCTTCAAAGGACGAGACTGTGTATGTACTCGCAAACGCTGACGGCTCGGTTAAGAAAATAATAGTAAGCGACTGGATTAAGAATAACGGCGGGAAAACCGTTAGTGACAAAACCGAGCTTTCCGACATTAAAAATGTAAAGGGCGACGAATCCTATGTGATGGATACCGACAATATGCGAGAATGGAATGCGGACGGAAAGGACATTTATTATCAGGGTACAATAAGCAAGGCTCTGCCCGTTGACCTTAAGGTCAGCTACGAGCTTGACGGCAAGCCGGTTTCCGCCGAGTCGCTTGCGGGCAAGAGCGGTAAGGTGACAATCCGTTTCGATTATACCAACAATCAGTACAAGAATGTGAGCATTGACGGAAAAAATACTAAAATTTATGTGCCGTTTGTAATGCTTACGGGACTTTTACTTGATAACGATATTTTCACAAATGTTGAAATTTCAAACGGAAAAATAATTAACGACGGTGACCGCATTATTGCCGTAGGCTTTGCACTACCCGGTATGCAGGAAAACCTTAATTTAAGCCGCGATAAGGTTGATATTCCCGATTTTGTTGAGATTACCGCCGATGTTAATAATTTTGCCCTCAGCAATACTCTTACCGTTGCGGCAAACAGCATTATAAGCGACCTTGATGTTTCAAAGCTTGACAGTGCGGACGACCTGCAGGCCTCTTTGACCGAGCTTTCGTCAGCTATGTCAAAGCTGCTGGACGGTTCCTCCGAGCTTTACGGCGGTTTAAGCGAGTTGCTCCTTAAATCAAAGGAGCTGATATCGGGTGTTGATAAGCTTGCAAACGGCGCAAGCGCGCTTTCAGACGGTGCAGCAGCTCTGTCGGCGGGACTTTCAGAGCTTGTCTCCAACAACGATACTCTAAACGCGGGTGCGAAGCAGGTCTTTGATACTCTGCTTTCTGCCGTTTCGCAGAAGCTTAAGGATAACGGAATCACCGTAGATACCCTTACGGTCGAAAATTATAAAACGGTTATAGGCGGTCTGCTTGAAAATCCGACCGATTCGCAAAAGGCGGAGCTTATAAATATTGCCGACGCCGCGCTTAACGCCAAGCTTTCCGCAATCGGAGTTCCGCAAAAATATTACGGGGCTGTAAAGGTGCTTTTGGCAACCAAATTAAGCTCCGGCGAGACGCAGGAGAGCGCTATGGCGGAAATCGCCGCAATGCTTCAAAACATAAGCGACCTGCAGAAAGCAGAGGCGTACGCCGAAAGCGAAGACGGCAAGCAGATAATAAACGCTTGTTGCCTTAAATTGGCAAATCAGACCCTTGAGCCCACCGTAAAAGAAGCTGTGGCTCAGCTTGATAGCTACAACGAGTTTTATAAGGGTGTGCTTGCCTACACCGCAGGCGCAAAACAGGCGTATGACGGCAGTACGGAGCTTAAGAACGGCGCTAAAGAGCTTTCAGACGGTGCAAATGCGCTTAAATCGGGCTCGTCACAGCTTGTAGGCGGCGTACAGCAATTGACTGACGGCTCAAAGAGATTAGCTGACGGACTTAAGGAATTTAACGAAAAGGGAATAAGCAAGCTTACTTCCCTTGCAGGGGACGATTTGGGCAGTCTTGTTACAAGAATCAAAGCCACTGTCGAGGTCTCACGCGATTACAAAAGCTTTGCGGGAATAGCCGACGGCACGGACGGCGATGTTAAATTTATTTACCGCACCGATGAAATAAAGTAATTCTTACCGACAGAAACCGATTAAATATTATACTTTTATTCGGATAATAAACTGAGGGGTTAAAACGAGTTCAAAATTCATCTTGTCCTGCGAATCAACAGTAGATATTCCATTATAAAGCATAGTAATACCCACCAAAAAAGGTCAGCTTTTTTCTCTGCCTTAATCGGTGGGTATTTTTGTTTTAATATTTTAGTCCTTAACCTCAATGATTTTTAATGCTTCCCCTTTCGTCATTTCGCCCTTTATATATTTATCACGAGCCTGCGACGCACTCTCTCGCCAATTCAAATATTCCTCGAAGGATATTCCTTTGGGTACAGCCTCGATTGACCAAGTAGTTCTCTCATACCGCTTATACATTTTTTGTTTGGTGTGCTCAAAGGCTTTTAAGACGGGATCCGTGTCTACGGCAATTTTTTGTATAATCGTCGGCGCTATTTTTTTGCAGGTCTTTTACGATAAACACCGTCCTTGTTTTACCTTTAAGAGAAACCACCGCTTCGCCTTTTTTTACTGCCTCAACAGTTATAAATTGCAGTTCACTCACACGAATCCCCGTACCGCATATTGTTTGAATAATGCCTCTGTGCTTTTCCGTTATAAGCAAAGATTGTGAGAGATTATTATGCCTATACCATACGATAAATTGACCTATAACGACATTCTTCACCATCAGGCGGCATAGGATTATTTCAATTTATATTTACTTACCAAACCGCCGTCACATGCGACTAACAATGTAATACCTAAACATATAAGAAAAGAACCTGTTGTTATTTCAACTTTATACAAAAGTGCAAGATAGCCTGTCCGTAGTGTGATAAAAATCAAAATCATCATAACGACAAATTTAAACAGTTTCATATAAATACCTCCTTCATATTCATAGTGGATTATGTGTTAAAAAGCCTTATTTCAAGCGGTTTTGTCAACTGCTCCGCCGAAGGCATTCCACTCTGTTGGTTGTGCTTCACCGAAGCGCTGATAGTGTACGACCTCGCGCGCGCGCAAAAATTTAAGAGGGTCTATAATATCGGGGTCGTCGATGAGCCTTAGCAGGTTGTCATATGTCACACGTGCCTTTTGCTCCGCCGCCAAATCTTCATGAAGATCGGTAATTGCGTCGCCCTTTGCTTGAATATAGGTCGCAGTCCAGGGCATACCTGACGCGGCAATCGGATATACGGCGTTTGTATGATCAACAAAATACGGAGCGAATCCGCTTTCTTTAATTTGCTCGGGCGTTAGGTCACGCGTGAGCTGATGCACCATGGCACAAATCATTTCCATATGTGCCAGTTCTTCTGTGCCTATATCGGTAAGCATGCCTTTGATTTCGTTGTAGGGCTGGCTGTAACGCTGGGTTAAATAACGCAGCGCCGCCGACGCTTCGCCGTCCGGACCGCCGTATTGCGTGATTATTATTTGTGCATATTTTGGATTTGGATTTTTAATTTTCACGGGATACTGAAGCTTTTTTTCATATTGCCACATAATTTAACCCTCCATAAAATCTGTGTCCCACGGCCATGGGCTGTCAATCCATTCCCATCTGCCCGATATCGGAACATCTTTAATCGTTACAATATATTTACCGAATTTTTGCTCATATTCCTCAACAAGTTTTTTACGCTTTTCTCTGTATTCGCGCATTAATTCCATTGCGCGGCGACTGGTCGGGTGAGAATCGAGAAAAAGAACCAGTTCATAAAGTGCAAAATCAAGTTCATATATCTGCTTTTTAAGTCTTGCCTTATCGTTCATTGCTCATACCTCCGTAAAAAGGCTTGTTAAGATTGGGAAATAAGGTTCCGATATCGTAAGCCTCGTTAAGTGGATAAACGCTCTCAAGGGGCTGCATATTTATAAATACCATCGTAAGCGGGTCGGTGCAGTCGCCGCTGTTTTCTGTATTCATGCACGACATTTCGTTGCTTTCATACGCTTGCTTAATAGCGCCCGAACTCCGATAAAATTCTGACATATCAAACATTCTTCTGTCCATATTATCTGTCTCCTTCCAAAGTTGTTAAGACTTTAATTCATAAAAACACATTGCGGTAAAGCTGTTTTCCGCATTTATTGTCCTATACTATTTTATTTGTCCGGGGACAAAACGTTACAAATTGTATTGAGTTAAGAAAATATTAATTTTATTATATAATTGTTAAGAAAATGATAAAATCAAATAAATTGTATTGTAATCAGTTGCAATTATATATATAATAATGTTAATTGGGCAAATTTGTTATTTTTATCACAAAATATTTTTGCGGTAAACAAAAATATTTTTTAAAGCCTTGAGGAGGTGCGTTTTATGTCAAATTTATTCATTGTCGGAATGGGTGTAGGGACCGTTTTCTTAGGACTTGTTTGTATAGTTCTGCTTTGTCTTATTATGAGCACAATTTGCAGAGCCGCCGAAAGAAAACCCGATACCGCCACAGCGCCTGCCGCCGCGCCCGCTTCTGCGGAAAAGCCGATTGAAAACCGTCAGGAAATAATTGCGGCTGTCTCCGCCGCCCTTGCGGAGGAGATGGGAACGGATATTTCCGCCATCAGGATTCATTCATTTAAAAAATTATAAGAAAAGGTGTTAAAAAATGAAAAAGTATAATGTAACTGTAAACGGTACCGCTTACGAAATCACGCTTGAGGCTGTTGACGCTTCTGATGTTAAGGCTGCTCCCAAGGCTACTGCTCCGGCGCCTGCCGCCGCTCCCGCTCCAGCCGCAAAGCCCGCCGCGGGCGGTGAAACTGTATCAAGCCCGATGCCGGGTACTATTCTTTCGGTAAACGTCACAAACGGCGCAGCCGTAAAGAAGGGAGACGTACTTATGGTGCTTGAGGCTATGAAGATGGAAAACGAGATTATGTCTCCCTGCGACGGTACTGTTACCTCAGTAAATGTATCCAAGGGCGCCGCTGTTGAGACAGGCGCGGTTCTCTGCGTAATCGGTTAACAGTTGGGAGAAGCGCACTATGTTAGATAAAATACTTGAGTTTGCCGAAACAACAGGCTTTTATATGCTGTTCGGCAATTTTAAAGAAAACTGGGGAAATCTTGTAATGATTCTTGTTTCCCTCCTTCTTCTCTGGCTTGCCATACACAAGAAGTTTGAGCCGTTGCTGCTTATCGGAATTGCTTTCGGTATGCTGCTTACCAACCTGCCCGGAGCGGGAATGTATAACGGCGAGCTTTGGACGGAATTTATGACCGAGGGGTCGGAGCATTACCATAATTACGGATACATCCTTGCAAACGGAGGCTTGCTCGACTACCTTTATATTGGCGTCAAAACCTGCATTTATCCCTGCCTGATATTCATAGGTATTGGTGCTATGACCGATTTCGGACCGCTGATTTCCAATCCTAAGTCTTTGCTTTTGGGTGCTGCGGCACAGGTAGGTATTTTTGCTACCTTTGCTGGCTGTATCGCGCTCGGCTTTTCACAGCAGGCGGCAGGCTCTATCGGTATTATCGGCGGTGCGGACGGTCCTACCGCTATTTACACTACCTCGCTTTTGCAACCGAGCCTTTTAGGACCTATCGCAGTCGCCGCGTATTCTTATATGGCGCTTGTTCCTGTTATTCAGCCGCCTATTATGAAGCTGCTAACCACCAAAAAAGAGCGCCAGATTGTCATGAAGCCGTTAAGACAGCCCTCTAAACGGGAAAAAATCATTTTCCCGATTGCGGTTACTATCTTTGTGGCTCTGCTTGTTCCGTCGGCTACTCCGCTTGTCGGTTGCCTTATGCTCGGAAACCTTTGGAAGGAATCGGGCGTTGCCGATCGTCTGTGCAAGACCGCTCAGAACGAGCTTATGAATATTGTTACGATATTCCTCGGCATCTCTGTCGGAGCTACCGCTACAGCTAAAACCTTCTTAAAGCTTCAAACCCTTGAAATAATTGCGATGGGCGTTGTCGCTTTCGGCGTGGCTACTGCTGGCGGCGTGCTTTTTGCAAAGCTTATGAACTTGTTCTCAAAGAACAAGATGAATCCGCTTATCGGCTCTGCGGGTGTTTCCGCCGTTCCTATGGCGGCGCGCGTTTCACAGTCTGTAGGTCAGAAGGAGAACCCCTCAAACTTCCTGCTTATGCACGCAATGGGACCGAATGTGGCGGGCGTTATCGGCTCTGCTATCGCGGCGGGCGTGCTTATCTCGTTGCTTGGATAACATAAGGAGTGTCTAAAATGGAAAACAAAAAATTATATATTACCGATACCATTCTGCGCGACGCTCACCAGTCACAGGCAGCTACCAGAATGAGAATTGAGGATATGCTTCCCGCGCTTGAAAAGCTTGATAAAATAGGCTACTGGAGCCTTGAGTGCTGGGGCGGCGCGACCTTCGACTCTTGTATGCGTTTTCTTAACGAAGACCCGTGGGAGAGACTTCGCACCCTTAAAAAGCATATGCCCAACACCAAGCTTCAGATGCTTCTGCGCGGTCAGAACATCTTAGGCTATAAGCATTACGCCGACGATGTTGTTGATATGTTTGTCAAAAAGTCGATTGAAAACGGCATCGACGTAATCCGTATTTTTGACGCGCTTAACGATACCCGCAACATGGAGCAGGCGATGAAGAGCTGTAAGAAGTACGGCGGTATCTGCGAGGCGGCAATGAGCTATACCGTTAGCCCTGTTCATAATGAGAATTACTTTGTAGATATGGCAAAGACCCTTGAAAAGATGGGCGCGGATGTTATCTGCATCAAAGATATGGCAAACCTGCTTCTCCCTTATAATGCTTACTCGCTTGTTAAAAAGCTTAAGGAAAATGTTTCCGTTCCGATTCACCTGCACACCCACAACACCACCGGTACAGGCGATATGACCTATCTTATGGCGGCAGAGGCGGGCGTTGATATTGTTGACTGCGCGCTCTCGCCCTTTGCAAACGGCACTGCAAACCCCTCTACCGAGGCGCTTGTCGCAACACTTCAGAACACTCCGCGCGACACGGGGCTTGACCTTACCGCATTAAGCGAGGTTGCCGCCCACTTCCGCAAGGTTGCCGACAAGATGAAGGCGGAGGGAATACTCGATCCTAAGGTACTCAATGTTGACACCAAGACACTTATTTATCAGGTTCCCGGCGGTATGCTTTCTAATCTGCTGTCCCAGCTTAAGCAGGCTAATGCCGAGGATAAGTACTATGAGGTGCTCGCAGAAGTACCGAAGGTAAGAAAAGATTTCGGTTATCCTCCGCTGGTTACTCCGACCTCGCAGATTGTAGGTACTCAGGCGGTGCTCAACGTCCTTTCGGGTGAGCGCTACAAGATGGTTACGAAGGAATCTAAGGCGCTTCTCCGCGGCGAGTACGGCAGACTTCCCGCACCCGTAAACGAGGAAGTTCGCAAAAAGGCAATCGGTGACGATCAGGTTATTACCTGCCGTCCCGCCGACCAGCTTGAGCCCGAGCTTACCAAGTACGCTAAGGAAATGAAGGAAAAGGGAATAGGCAAGTCCGAGGAAGATGTATTAAGCTACGCTCTCTTTCCGCAGGTTGCCGAAAAGTTTTTCGCCGTGCGTGACAAAGCTCCCGAAGAGAAACAAGCTGTTACCGATGAAAACGGCGTCCGTACGCTTATAGTTGAGGATCTTTCAGAATAAGTAAAAATTGGGCAGACGCTAATCGGCGTCTGCCCAAAAATATAATATTTCACATAATTGTGCTTAACATCAGCATTTTTTCAACTTTTCTGTATATTTCGTCGGCTAAAGAGGGCGGAAGAGGGTTTTCTCCGAGTCCTAATTCAACCGTAAAACCGGGACGGTTAAATTCAGTTATAAACCAGTCCTTAAATCCGCCGCCAACCGCTATCCCCACAGGGGTATCAAGGGCGTAGCCCGAGGCGGTCGCCATAATTTCCGCCATTTTTTTTGCGCGCGGGGGAGTGGAGTCGCCGTAGCACCAGTATATAACCTCCCCCTGTGAATGAAGTGCAACGGCGTGACGAATTTTTGTTTTTCTGCAAAGCTCGGTTAGAGCCAAGGTTTCAGGCTCGCTTTCAGGTCGGTATCCGCCAAAGCGGGTGGGACCGGGGCAGTATATTCCCGCCTTGATTTCCTTTTCGTGAAGCTCATCCCATCCCGCGCTGAAATTATGGTTAATATCAACTCCGCGAAGATTTGCATTCCAATGCTTAAAATCGCCCTTGCAAAGCTTTTTGATTGTTGCCGCAAGCTCTCCGCAGCTCGTTTCTCCGCTGAGGGATATTTCACAGCCGTCAGGATTTACACAGGGTACAAAAACCACACCTCTGCCGTTCAAAGACCTACGTGCCGAAATACCGCCTATATATCCGTCGGTTTTAATCGCTTCGCATAGCTTTTCTATAAACATTAAAAGTACTACGGAAGTGATGCTTTCGCTTCCGTGAAACGCGGCGGCTATAAGGCTGTATTCTTCTGCCGAGCCGATTTTAAGCGAGGTTATGTCACGCCCGGCACAGCTTCTGCCGATTACCTTGCGTTTTAAAAAATAATATTCATCGCAAAGCTTATCCATAAGCTTTTTTCGCCCGAAATAATCATATTCCGCGGCGCTTACTATCTTTTTCATATTGTTCACTCCCAAATTTTAAACCTATAAATAAATTATATTTACAGAAGGTGTATTTAATGAATTTAGAAGAGAAACAATTATCAGCCGAGTATATGTATAAAGGTAAAATTATTAGTCTGCGACGCGATAAAGCACTACTTCCTAACGGAAACACCGCTACGCGCGAGGTTGTCGAGCATAACGGCGGCGTATGTGTTGCGGCGCTTACCGATAATGACGAGGTGCTGTTTGTAAGGCAGTTCCGTTACCCTTATATGGAAATTATTCCTGAGATTCCCGCGGGCAAGCGTGATAAATCGGACGAAGACCCCCTTGAATGCGGCAAGCGCGAGCTTAAGGAGGAAACGGGTGCGACCTCCGAAAAATTTATTCCGCTCGGCAAGCTTTATCCGTCGCCCGGTTATTGCGGTGAAATAATCTGGATGTTCGCCGCTACGGGGCTTTCCTACGGCGAGCAGAAGCCGGACGACGATGAATTTTTAACGGTAGAAAAAATACCGCTTAACAAAGCGGTAGAAATGATTTTATCGGGCGAAATTACAGACGCCAAAACACAGGCGGCGGTACTCAAGCTTAAGGTTTTAAAGGATCAGGGAAAGCTTTAATATTAACAAATATAAAAATATCGGCGGCGGGGAA
>URGJ01000031.1 GCA_900547445.1 uncultured Oscillospiraceae bacterium
ATGCCTATTGGGTATACGAGGTGTAATAAATGACATTAATATCTAATCTGATAAACGGAATAAGCCTGGGAAGCGTTTATGCAATCATTGCCTTGGGCTATACAATGGTATACGGTATTGCAAAAATGCTTAACTTTGCGCATGGTGACGTTATCATGGTCGGCGCATATATTTCATTCTGTATGACAACGTATCTTAAGCTGCCGCCTATCGTATCGATTCTCGGCGCAATGGTTGTCTGCACGCTGCTCGGTATTCTTATCGAGGGTCTTGCATACAAGCCTCTGCGTAAGGCAGGCTCGCTTGCAGTACTTATCACTGCAATCGGCGTAAGCTACTTTTTGCAGAATGTCGCTCTCCTTATTTGGGGCAGCGCTCCGAAAACCTTCCGCAGCGTTGTGTCGTTCGGTTCGATTTCGCTCTTCGGCGGAAAGCTTATCATAACCCCCGAATCGATTATCACAGTTGCGGCATGTCTTATTATCATGGTTGCCCTCACGGCATTTACAAAAAAATCAAGAATGGGCAAGGCAATGCGCGCCGTGTCGGAGGATAAGGATGCGGCTGAGCTTATGGGTATCAACGTAAACTTCACCATATCGCTCACATTTGCAATCGGCAGCGCTTTGGCGGCAATTGCCGGCGTGCTTCTTTGCTCGGCATATCCCGTACTTATCCCGACAACCGGTTCAATGCCCGGTATCAAGGCGTTTACCGCTGCGGTTATCGGCGGCATAGGCTCAATTCCCGGAGCGATGATAGGCGGCGTACTTTTAGGCCTCATTGAAAAAATATGCCTTAGTATTCCCGCAATAAGCGCATATACTACCGCGATTGAATTCGGTCTTCTTATTCTAATACTTTTGGTTAAACCCATCGGTCTTTTAGGTAAGAAAAGAAGGGTGAAGGTGTAAGCATTGGAATACATTAAAAATATTAAAAAATCATACAAGCTTAAATACAATATTACATATTATATCATTATTGCCGTAGTGGCTGTAACCGCTGTTATGGCGGCGTCGGGAGATCTCAAGCGCTCAACTATGGGTCTTCTTGCGAGAATTGCTTACAGTATTATTATGGCGCTGTCGCTTAATCTGGTAGTAGGATTTTTAGGTGAGCTCAGTCTCGGACACGGCGGTTTTATGTGCGTCGGCGCGTATATCGGCTGTTTCTGCGCGAATTATCTTCATAAGATCATCGGCAGCCCTCTTTTGGTTTTAATCATTTCAATGCTTATAGGAGCTTTATCCGCCGCATTTTTCGGATTTATTATAGGACTGCCTGCGTTAAGGCTTAAGGGAGATTACTTGGCGATAGTAACCCTTGCCTTCGGCGAAATAGTGCGTAATATTTTTAAAAATCTCCCGTGGTTCGGCGGAGCGATGGGGCTTTCTACCGTAACCTACAGCTCCGACAGCCTTTTCGTGGTCGGATTTATAGTT
This sequence comes from uncultured Oscillospiraceae bacterium, assembly GCA_900547445.1. Taxonomy (GTDB): domain Bacteria; phylum Bacillota; class Clostridia; order Oscillospirales; family Acutalibacteraceae; genus UBA737. Next base: position 1,446 of record URGJ01000031.1, read on the forward strand.
GTTATACTTGTGCTTTTCTTAAGCCAAAACCTTATTCGCAGTAAGCACGGAAGAGCCGTAACGGCTATACGCGACAATGAAATTGCCGCAAAGGCAATGGGTATCAACGTTACCTTTTACAAGCTGCTTATTTTTGTAATCTCCGCCGCATTTGCCGGAGTCGCGGGCGTTATTTACGGTCACTTCACAACCCCCGTCATGTATTCTTTCTTCTCTTACAACTACTCCATAGAGGTTTTGGTAATGGTAGTTTTAGGCGGTATGGCAAGTCTTAACGGTTCAATAATTGCCGCTACGCTTATTACGGTTGTGAACTTCCTTTTGCAAGACAATCTCTCGGGCGACCTTGCGGCGCTGAGACTTTTGATATACGCTTTGATCCTTATTATAGTTGTTCTGTTTAACAATTCGCCCGCCTTTGAGCCTATAAAGGAGAAACTTGGTATTCACAAAATTTTTGAAAAGGTGTTCTCACGGCGTAAGCCCGGCACCATTACCGACGATAAAGCAGATTGGAATAAAATAGAAACCAAGATTCCGATGGACGAGGTTCTAAGCGTTGATTTCCGTACCGAAGAAGCGTCTTCGGAGCGTGATTCCGAAGAGAAGGAGGGAAATGACAATGGCTGACGTTGTTTTAAAGATTGAAGACCTTGGCATTGCTTTCGGCGGATTACACGCCGTCGACCATCTTAATCTTGAAGTTAAAGAAAAGCAGATTTACGGTCTTGTCGGACCCAACGGCGCGGGTAAAACCACCGTTTTCAATATGCTCACAGGCGTTTACCAGCCAACCACAGGTACCTTTTCCCTCTGCGGAGAGACCTTAAACGGAAAAACGCAGGAAATGATCAATCGCAAGGGAATCGCGCGTACCTTTCAAAATATCCGCCTTTTCACCAATATGAGCGTTATCCGCAATGTAATGGTAGGACTGCACAATCAGCCCGAATTTAAATGCGGCGCGTTTTCAAGTATGCTGCGTTTACCGAAGTTTTATAAAACTGAAAACGCAATGCGTGACAGAGCTAAAGAAATTCTCCAAATTTTCGGTCTTTTGGAGGAGCGCAACAGCCTTTCCTCCAATCTTCCCTACGGTAAGCAAAGGAAATTAGAAATTGCGCGCGCTATGGCGACTAACCCGAAGCTCCTGCTTTTGGACGAACCCGCCGCGGGAATGAACCCCAACGAAACCTCCGAGCTTATGGACATTATCCGTTTTATTCGCGATGAGTTCAATATTTCCGTTCTCCTAATAGAGCACGATATGAGATTTGTTTCGGGGCTCTGCGATGAAATTACCGTTCTTAATTTCGGCACAATGTTAGCGCAGGGCGACGCGCAGACCGCACTGAATGACCCCGAGGTTATTCGTGCCTATATCGGAGGGTAAAAAGTATGGCGTTACTTGAAATAAAGGACTTACAGGTTTTTTACGGCGTTATACAGGCGCTTAAGGGAATCGATTTCACCGTGAACGAAGGTGAAATCGTTACCCTAATAGGCGCGAACGGCGCGGGAAAAACCACTATTATGCAAAGTATTATGGGTCTTATCCCAATTCACTCGGGCAGCGTTCATTATGACGGACGCGACATAACCAAAATGCCCGGTCATAAAATCGTTAATCTCGGAATGACGCAGGTGCCCGAGGGCAGAAGAATTTTTCAGGAATTAACCGTTTATGAAAATCTGCTTATGGGCGCTTATACGGGGAAAAATAAGGCGCAAATTAAAAAGGATATTGAGGCTACCTGCACCCGCTTCCCAAGACTCGGCGAGCGTAAAAACCAGATCGCGGGCACCCTTTCGGGCGGCGAACAGCAGATGCTTGCTATGGGCAGAGCTATGATGTGCCACCCAAAGCTGCTTATGCTTGACGAGCCCTCAATGGGACTTTCCCCCCTGCTTGTCGACGAGGTTTTTGACATTATAAAGGACTTTCGAGACAGCGGCACAACCATTTTACTCGTAGAGCAGAATGCAAATAAGGCGCTCGATATCTGCGACCGTGCCTATGTCCTTGAAAACGGCAAAATCGTGCTTTCGGGAACAGGAACAGAACTTGCCCAAAGCGACTCGGTTAAAAAAGCCTACTTGGGCGGTTAATAATAAAGACAAAACAACCCGTAAACGCTCGGTTTACGGGTTATTTTTTTATATGCCTTTAGAACATCGAAATTTGATTCGTATCAGGCAGGTCGTTCATAGCGCCCAATTCCGCTAAATTCTGAATAATGGTTTTGGAGACCCCTGCCTCTAACTGGAAGTCTTCAATAGAGACGAAATTGCCTTTCTGCGCCGCCTCGTAGATAGAGTACGCCGCCTTTTCGCCTACTCCCGAAAGCGCGCCGAAGGGCAGACGCATTTTGCCGTCCTCGGGAAGGTATTTCATAGCGTGGGATTTGGTAATATCAATCGGTAGCACCCCTATTCCTCGGGACATCATCTCATTGAAAATCAGCATATTGTTGTATACGTCAAGCTCCTTTTTGGTAGCCTCCTTACCCTTTGCCTTAATATTTTGGAGATACCGCCTTACCGAGTCCTTACCCTGCATTACGGTCGGAACGTCGACGTCCTCGGGACGGGCGGTAAAGTAGGCGCAGTAAAACTCAAGCGGGCGGTGCACCTTGTACCACGCAAGCCGCAGAGCCGAGATAACATACGCCGCAGCGTGAGCCTTCGGGAACATATACTTAATCTTGTGACAGCTGTCGATATACCATTCGGGAACGCCGTGGGAGCGCATTTCCTCCTCCATAGCCCCCCATTCCTCGGCGGAAACCTTACCCTTAGCGACAAGTCCTTTACGCACGGTCTCGGTAATCTTGAATGCCTTTCCCTCTTCAAGCCCCTTATGAATAAGGTAGACCATTATGTTATCACGGGTTCCTATAACCTCGGAAATCGTGCAGGTGCCGTTGTCAATAAGGTCCTTAGCGTTTCCGAGCCACACGTCCGTACCGTGGGAAAGACCCGAAATCTGTAAGAGGTCGGAGAAATTTTTAGGCTGGCAGTCCATAAGCATTTCTCTTACAAATGGGGTGCCGAACTCGGGCAGACAGTAGGTACCTGTTTGCGAATCTATTTCATCGGGAGTAACCCCCAAAGCCTCGGTCGAAGTAAAAAGACTGTAAACCTCGGGGTCGCTCATTGAAACGTCGTTTACAGGGATACCCGTGTATTCCTCAAGGTATTTATATGTAGTCGGTACAACATGACCTAATTCGTCCAACTTTAAAATCGTATCGTGAATGGAGTGGAAGTCAAAATGTGTGGTTATTATGTCGGAATTGACATCGTCCGCCGGGTGCTGAACGGGGCAGAAATCGTAAATCGTCTTGTCCCTCGGCACAATTATCATTCCCGCGGGGTGCTGACCTGTGGTTTGCTTGATCTGCGCCTTTTCAACAAGGGAAGCCAAGCGGTTTAATTCCGCGTTGCTGAGTGTCACGCCCTTTTTCTCGGCATACGCCTTTGCGAAGCCGAAGGCGGTCTTTTCCGCAACCGTCGAGATAGTACCCGCTTTAAAGACATTTTCTCTGCCGAAAAGGGTTTCGGTGTACTTCTGCACTGAAGTTTGGAACTCGTCCGAGAAGTTAAGGTCTATATCAGGAACCTTATCCCCCTTAAATCCTAAGAAGGTCTCGAACGGAATATCGTGACCGTTGCGGTTGAAGGTGGCTCCGCATTTAGGACAGTTCTTTTCGGGCAAATCGAAGCCCGAGCCCACCTCGCCCTTTAAGAAAAACTCGCTGTGCTGACAATTAGGGCAGACATAGTGGGGCGGCAGAGGGTTGACCTCGGAAATTCCAGCCATTGTTGCGACAAAGGAGGAGCCGACCGAACCACGCGAGCCGACCAAATAGCCGTTTTCCTCGCTGTAGGCAACTAACTTCTGCGCCGAAATATACATTATGGAAAATCCATTGTTGATAATTGAGTTGAGCTCCTTATCAAGCCGCTTTTCCACCACTTCGGGCAGGGGGTCGCCGTAGAGCTTGTGGGCGTTGTCCCAGCATATGTTTCTAAGTAGATCGTCCGAACCCTCAATTACAGGCGGATAGTTACCGTCGGGCACGGGGATAACGTCATCGTCAATCATATCGGCGATTTTGTTCGGGTTGTCGATAACAAATTCCTTTGCGCGTTCACCGAAATAGTCGAAATCGCTTAGCATTTCATCGGTGGTTTTAAGGTAGAGTGGGGCTTGATTGTCAAAATCGTCAAAGCCCTGCCCCGCCATAAGAATTTTACGTATAATATCGTCGCTCTTTTTAAGGAAATGCACGTCCCCCGTGGCGACAACGGGCTTGCCTAACTTATCGGCAAGTTCTACAACCTTGCGGTTAAAGTCCTTTATAACCTCGTCGCTTGTGACCCTGCGGAAGCGGTTGGGTATAACCGCGCCCGTCTTCTTGTCCTTTTTGTCGGGGTATGAGGACTCGCGCACCATAAAGGCGTTGTTGCCAAGCGGCTGAATTTCGAGATAATCGTAATAATCGGCAATTCTTAAAAGCTCCTCCTCGGGTTTTCCGTCCACAATCGCCCTGTAAAGCTCGCCCTGCTCGCAGGCGCTCCCTATAATAAGCCCCTCCCGCAGAGTGTCAAGCTTACTGCGAAGGGTAATCGGTCTGCCCTTAAAGTTATTGAGGTGCGCGTCCGACACTAATTTATAAAGGTTTTTAAGCCCCGTAAGATTTTTTACAAGTATTATCTGGTGACAGCGGTATTTTGCTGTCTGCTTTGCGTTTAGCCCCGTAATATCATTGTTAATATCGTCAACAAAATAGGCTTCCACGCCGTAAATAACCTTAAACTCGCCGCCGCCCTTTCTTATCGCCTTGACCGCTCCCGCGGCGGCGGGATATGCCTGAACAACGCCGTGGTCGGTAATCGCGACCGCCTTGTGACCCCATTTGTACGCCTGATTTACAATATCGGCTGCGGAGGAAACCGCGTCCTTTGCGGACATATTGGTGTGGCAATGAAGCTCCACACGCTTTTCGCCCTCGTGAGAGTCGGTCTCTTCATATTTTTGCAATAGAGCCATAGCCTTTGGCTTTACCCTGAACTCATTTTTATAGTTATCAAACTCGTATGTACCGTTTACAAGCAGAAAAGCACCGTCCTTTACGGGGGCTACCTCCCCTAAACGCCGAGGATCAATAAACATATTGGCGGTAAGCGAATTTGTATAATCGCTGAATGAAAATGTAAGAATATTCGATTCGCCGCGCTTGGTGTTTATCGTGCGGATCTCTGTGCCGAAAACCTCGCCCCAACAGCAGATTTCGGTATCCTCGGGGGTGACCTCAATCATTTTCTTGGTACCCGTATTAATACCTCTGCCGTAAAAGACCTGCGGATTATCAAGGTATACTATACCGTTTTCGGGCTTTTCCTGCCGCTTTTCAAACTTGATTTCCTTTTTGGGAGCGGCGGGTTTGTCCGCTTTAGGGGCTTGCTTGCGCTCCGTATGTTCGGGGGCTACAACCTTAGGTATTTCCATCTCCACCGCATCAAGCTGACCGTCAAAGGAGAGGGTGACTTCCTTTCCGAAACGCTCCCTTATTATCGCACGAAAGGCGTTTTCAAAGCCGCTGTCAAGAATTTTAGCATATCCGCCGTATTTTAAGGTTATGCCCACATTTTCGCCCGTAAGCTTATACTCCGCGCCGTTAAAATAGCCGTTTAAAGCCGCGTTTTTGACCTTGATTTCGGCTATTATATCGGCACAGGCGGCGCTGTCAAGCGCGCTTTCGCCGTAAATAAATGATACTTCACAGGAATTAAGCCTTAACGCCGCTGAAAGCGAGTTATGCAGGGCATTCCGCTCATTCATTGTTATGTAATTTTCGGACTTAAGGGTTATATCAAGGGTTCTTTCCTCCATATCGAGCCCGCAATGCTCGACTATGCAATTTTGCACAGCGTCAAATGAGGGGATATTTGCACCGAATATATCCGAAAATAAAGCCTTAGCCACTATTTACACTCCGTTTTTTTACATTTTTTCAATTTCGTCTAAAAGCTCGTCAAGCAGGCGTTCCTCGGGGATTTTGCGGATAATCTCGCCATGCTTAAAGAGCAGTCCGCAGCCGTCGCCGCCGGCTATGCCGATGTCCGCCTCTCGCGCTTCCCCGGGGCCGTTTACCGCACAGCCCATAACCGCCACGGTTATATCCTTATTAACTCCCGAAAGTCTTTTTTCAACCTCGCTTGCAAGACCGATAAGGTCAATCTTTGTTCTTCCGCAGGTGGGGCAGGAGACGAATTTAATCCCGCCGCCCCGAAGTCCCAAGGCTCTCAGCAGCTTAATACCCGATTCCACCTCTTTTACGGGGTCGTCGGTAAGTGAAATTCTTATTGTAGCGCCGATATTACGCAAAAGCAGTCCGCCTATACCCGCGGCTGATTTTATGGTACCCATTTGCTCCGTTCCCGCCTCGGTTACCCCTAAGTGCAGGGGATAGCGGCACTTTTCGGCGGCAAGCTCGTAGGCTTTATACATCTTCCTTACATCCGAGCTTTTAAGGGAAAGCACAATATCGTCAAAATCGAATTTTTCAAGTAAAGAAATATGGTAAAGCCCGCTTTCCACCATCGCCTCGGGAGTGGGCGAGCCGTATTTTTCGAGTATGCTCTTTTCAAGCGAGCCCGAATTAACGCCGATTCTTATGGGCACTCCCGCCGTTTTGCAGGCAGCGGCGACCGCTTTAACCTTATCGTCCGAGCCGATATTACCGGGGTTAATGCGGATTTTATCCGCCCCCGCGTGGACGCTTTCGAGGGCTAATTTATAGTCAAAATGAATGTCGGCGACAACGGGTATCGAAACGCTTTCCTTAACGGCGGCAAGGGTTTTCACAGCCTCAATATCGGGCACGGAAATTCTTACAATATTGCACCCCGCCGCTTCTAACAACTTTGCCTGATTAACATTCCCCTCGACATTATGCGCGGGAACGCAGAGCATCGATTGTACCGTTATGGGTGAGCCGCCGCCGATTGCGACCCCACCTGCGAAAACCTTTTTTGTTTTATCGTTTGTATACAAAGTAAATCACCCCGTAATAAGCGACCAAATATCCTTTGCAGTAATAAGCAGCATAAAACCGATTAAAATTGCAAATCCCGCCGCGTGAACCGCCGCCTCGTACTTTTGCGGTACGGGCTTTCTGAAAATCATTTCTATTAAAATAAACAACAGTCTTCCGCCGTCAAGCGCGGGGATTGGCAGGAGATTGAAAATGCCTAAATTAATGGTTATAAGCGCCATAATCGGCAGTATGTTTTTAAGGCTCTGCTTTGCCGCCGAGCCTATTACCGCCGTGACCCCTACAGGGCCCGACACCGCGCTGATACCGTATTTGCCGGTTATAAGGTCGATAAGGGAGCGCCATACCACCGCACAGTAGGAGGCGGCGGTAGAGAAGGTCTGCTTTATAAATGACCCCACCGTCTTTTTTATGCCGTAGACCCTGAAATCCACATTTAAATAGCTGATGCCGTTCTCTTCGGAGGTTTCAAAGGCGACATCCTTTAGCTCTACCTTTTTGCCGTCACGCTTTACGGTAATATCTATTTTCCCGTCCTTTACATTAGTAAAGGCGTAGCTTAAATCGTAGGTGGAGAAAATTTTTCTGCCCTCGACCGCCACGATTTTATCGTCAATCTGAAGTCCGCTCTGCTCGCTTACCGCATTTTCGGCAAACTCTGCTACCACGGTTGAAGTAAAGCGGCTTTCGGGAGCAAGAGTTACTCCCACAATTATAAGCCCCAAAAGCAGATTGAAAATAGCCCCCATTGCGACTATAATAAACCGTCTTAAGGGCTTTTTGTTGCAGAAAGCACGCTCGTCGCCGCTTTCCTCGTCCTCGCCCTCCATAGCGCAATAACCGCCCAAGGGTATAAGATTAACCTTATATTCAGTCTCCTTTCCCTTCTTTGAAAAGAGCTTTGGACCGAATCCCACCGCGAACTCGTTTACACGCACGCCCAAAAGCTTTGCGGCGATAAAATGCCCAAATTCGTGAATTATAATAAGCAAAAGGAAAAGAAACACCGCAACAAGATATGGCCACACATTACCCCATACATTTAAAAACGCCGAAATAACAATCACCTGCTGAAAATTTTTTTAGAAATTATTACGGACGACCGATGGTCCCCCTACGAAGATTATTTTAATCTTAAAACAATAATTACGAATTACGAATTACCAATTAACTCCCTCGCCGCTCTGTCCGCCTCAAACACATCCTCTATGGTGTATTCCTTTTTATTATTGACCGAAATGAGGGCTTTTTCCGCCATTTCGGCAATCTGTAAAAATTTAATTCTGCCCTCAAGGAACAAAGCGACCGCCTCCTCGTTAGCTCCGTTTACCGCCGCGGGGGCAAGACCGCCCCGCTTTACCGCCTCAATGCAAAGGGGCAGACAGCGGAATGTCTCGGTATCGGGCTTTTCAAAGGTCAGCGTGCCTATATCCGCAAGGCTTAAATGCTCGAAGGCAAAATCCGCCCGCTCTGGATAGGTTAAGGCGTACTGAATAGGAAGTCTCATATCGGGCGTGCCTAACTGGGCAATAACCGCCCCGTCGGACAGCTCAATTCCCGAATGAACTATACTCTGCCTGTGGACTAACACCTCTATATCATCGGGTGCAACATCGAAAAGCCTCACCGCCTCTATAACCTCAAGCCCCTTGTTCATAAGGGTGGCGGAATCCACCGTGATTTTCGCCCCCATAGACCAATTAGGGTGGTTAAGCGCGTCCTTTACGGTAACGCTTTCAAGCTCTTCTTTGGTCTTGCCGTAAAACGGGCCTCCCGAGGCGGTGAGCAGTATTTTCTTAAGCGAGCCTTTGGGAGCGCCCTGTAAAGACTGAAAAATCGCCGAATGCTCGCTGTCAACGGGCAAAAGCTTTACCCCTGTTTCGTCAAGTCTGCGGTTGACAATTTCGCCCCCCGCCACAAGTGTTTCCTTGTTTGCAAGGGCTATTGTTTTTTTGGCGTCAATCGCTGCAAGGGTAGGTCTTAGCCCCGCAATGCCGACAATAGCGTTTAAAACAATGTCACCCTCATACTGTGCGGCGGCGCAGACCCCCTCCCCGCCTGAAATCACCTTAATATCGGTATCCGCAAGGCGGACTTTAAGGTCGTTTGCCGCTTGTTTATCCGAAACGGCGACAATATCCGGCTTAAATTTTCTCGCCTGTTTTTCAAGAAGCTCGGTGTTTTTCCCTGCCGCCAAAGCGGTTACCTTATAGCCGTTTCTTTCGGCAACCTCTAACGCCTGAACGCCTATTGAGCCTGTGGAGCCTAAAATTATCAGTTTTTTCATCACATTATCCCCGCGGTTACAAAGATTGAAAAGAGGGGGGCTATCATAATTATACTATCAAATCTGTCAAGTATTCCACCGTGACCCGGAATTAAATTCCCGTAATCCTTAATTCCCGCCGTGCGCTTTATAGCCGAGGCGAAAAGGTCGCCTATCATTCCTAAAATACAGAAAGGAACTGTTAAAAGAAGGGCGGCTAAAAGCTTTTCGGTAACAGAAAAGGCGAAAACCAAAATAAGGGATACGACAATGCTCGACATAATTCCACCCACAGCCCCCTCAACGGTTTTTTTAGGGCTTATCTCGGGGCAGAGCTTGTGCCGACCTAATGTACTGCCCACAAAGTAAGCACCCATATCGCAAATGCTGGAAAAATTAAGGAGCAAAAGCAGATAGAAAATGCCGTCCATATGCGAAATTATACCGCCCAAACAGCTAAAAGCATAGGCGTAGGGCAGCGGAAATCCGAACAGGGCGGCAATCTGCGCCAAACCGAAATCCTTGTGATTTGTGAGAATAACTATTGCCGCAAAGATAAAATAGAGTATAATAAGCCCCGAAAAAACGTAAGACCAATAATTGTAAAATTTCGTTGATTGGGATACTACTGTATCCGCGGAATAGGGAAAAAATGAATATATTAAACCTTGTAAATTCTCATCCGCTCCCACAACGAAAAGCACCGAAAAGGCGCACGCACCTATAAGCGCCGCCTTCGACTTGATTCCCGCCGCGTTATGCAGGAGTTCATAAATCGCAACCGCCGTTACGGCGGGGGTAAAAAAAGTTATAAAAACAATCGACGCCGCCACTAACGTATTATCC
>URGJ01000032.1 GCA_900547445.1 uncultured Oscillospiraceae bacterium
GTTTCCATCATATTTTTTTGAGAAAAGTGTAACCTATCATTGACGACTGCACAAATCATTGTCATTTTTTTAACATTAACTCTTGTCTTTTTAAGAGTGATTTGTTATAATATATATGTATGGTCGAATTTTGTAAATACGGCTAAAACAGCACGGTGAATTTTCGCCGCGCCGAAGGAAGGAGTACATATATGAACTATTCAAAAGAAGTAGAAAACATGTGTCCCTTGGCAAAGGGCGCATACCACGGTCCAGCCCCGATTCCCGAGGAGGGCAAATGGGTTCAGGCAAAGGAAGTTAAGGATATTTCCGGTCTCACCCACGGTATCGGCTGGTGCGCTCCCCAACAGGGTGCCTGCAAACTCACCCTCAATGTCAAGGACGGCGTTATTGAGGAGGCTCTCGTTGAGACGATCGGCTGCTCGGGTATGACACACTCCGCGGCTATGGCTTCCGAAATTCTTATAGGCAAGACCATTCTTGAAGCCCTTAATACAGACCTTGTTTGCGACGCTATCAACACCGCTATGCGCGAGTTGTTCCTCCAAATAGTTTACGGTCGTACCCAAACCGCGTTCTCAGAGGGCGGTCTGCCTATCGGCGCCGGTCTTGAGGATCTCGGTAAGGGTCTCCGTTCACAAACAGGTACAACCTACGCCACAAAGGTTAAGGGTCCCCGCTACTTAGAGCTTGCCGAGGGCTACATCACCAAGGTTGCCGTTGATGAAAATGACACAATTATCGGCTACAAGTTCGTTCATCTCGGCAAGATGATGGACATGATTAAAAAGGGTATGGACGCTAACGAGGCTTTGGAAAAAGCAAGCGGCCAGTACGGACGTGTTGATGACGCTGCTAAGCTTATCGACCCGCGCGAAGAATAAGAGGGAGGTAAACTTATAATGGCTTTATTTGAGAGTTACGAAAGAAGAATTGACCAAATCAACGCCGAGCTTGCAAAGCACGGTATCTCCTCTATAGAAGAGGCTAAGGAAATCTGCGACAAAGCAGGTGTTGACGCTTATAACATCGTTAAGGGTATTCAGCCCATCTGTTTTGAAAATGCTTGCTGGGCTTACACCGTAGGCTGTGCTATCGCGCTTAAGGACGGTGTAAACAGCGCCGCCGAGGCTTCGGAAAAAATCGGTCTCGGTCTCCAGTCCTTCTGCATTCCCGGCTCTGTTGCCGATGACCGTAAGGTTGGTCTCGGTCACGGTAACCTCGGCGCAATGCTTCTGCGCGATGAGACAAAGTGCTTCGCTTTCTTAGCAGGTCACGAGTCCTTTGCCGCGGCAGAAGGCGCTATCGGTCTTGCAAAGAGCGCAAACAAGGCTCGTAAAGAGCCGCTCCGCGTTATCCTTAACGGTCTTGGAAAAGACGCCGCTAAGATAATTTCCCGTATCAATGGCTTTACCTATGTTCAGACCAAGTTTGATTATTACACAGGCAAGCTTGAGGTTGTTGAGGAAATCGCTTATTCTAACGGTGAGCGCGCAAAGGTTCGCTGCTACGGCGCGGACGATGTTCGCGAGGGCGTTGCTATAATGCACCACGAGGGCGTTGATGTTTCCATCACAGGAAACTCCACCAACCCGACCCGCTTCCAGCACCCTGTTGCGGGCACTTACAAGAAAGAGTGCATTGAGCAGGGCAAAAAGTACTTCTCTGTTGCATCGGGCGGCGGTACAGGCCGTACCCTCCACCCCGACAATATGGCGGCAGGCCCCGCTTCCTACGGTATGACCGATACTATGGGACGTATGCACTCCGACGCTCAGTTTGCCGGTTCCTCCTCTGTTCCCGCTCATGTTGAAATGATGGGACTTATCGGAATGGGTAACAACCCGATGGTTGGAGCTACAGTTGCTTGCGCGGTTGCGGTTTACGAATCACTTAATAAGTAATTAGAAGTTTGTAACGCATAATTTAAGGACTCGGGAATTTTCCTGAGTCCTTTTGCTATTCTGTATAAAAAATTGAAATTAAACCGTCTCAACCTTTATTAAATTTGTATTTCCAGATTTGCCGTTAGTAACGCCGCCGGTAATAACAATCTTGTCGCCGTCCTTAAGTTTCAGGGTTTCTTTGGTAAGCTTTTGAGCACTGTAAAACAGGACTTCGGTGGAGGGGTAATTCTCACACATTACGGGAATAACGCCCCAAGAAAGCGAGAGCTTGCGCCATGTTTTTTGGTCGGTGGTAAGACCGATAATATCAACCGGTGGGCGGAAGCGGGACACCATCCGAGCCGTCATTCCCGAGAGACTGCAAACCGCAACCGCCCTTGCGTTAATGTCAATCGCCATTCCGCAGGTGGCATGGGAAATAGCGTCCACGGTGTTTTTGATTTTAAACTCCGATGAAAGGAAGCGCTTTTGATAGTGAATATTCTTTTCGGTGCTTTCGGCAATCCTCGCCATAGTCTCAACCGCTAAAACAGGATACTTTCCCGCGGCGGTCTCGCCCGAGAGCATAATCGCGCTTGTGCCGTCATACACGGCATTTGCAACGTCGGAAATTTCCGCACGGGTAGGTCTCGCATTGCTTATCATAGATTCGAGCATTTCGGTAGCGGTAATAACCCGCTTGCCGAGCATACGGCATTTTGTTATGATTTGCTTTTGAATAGCGGGCAGCTCTTCAAATGGAATTTCCACTCCCATATCACCGCGAGCAACCATAATCCCCGCACACTCTTCGCTGATTTCTTCAATATTGTCAACACCTGACCGATTTTCAATTTTAGCGATAAGCTCAGTTTCCTTAGCACCGATTTCGGCAAGAAAATTCTTAACATCAAGCAAATCCTGCTTGCAGGAGACAAAGGAACAGGCGATGAAGTCTATACCCTCTTTTATTCCGAAAGCGATGTCTTCCTTGTCCTGCTCGCTTAAATACTTTTGCTTTAAGGTTTTATTCGGGAAGCTCATACTCTTGCGGTCGGAAAGCTCACCGCCGATAACAACCTTGCAGTTTACATCGGTATTAGTGGTGTTTACCACTTCAAAGCTTAAAAGCCCGTTATTCAAGAGAATTTTATCGCCCTTTTGTAGGTCGGCGGCAAGCCCCTTGTAGTTAATCGAAACCCTTTTCTCATCACCCTCAATTTCATCAGCGGTAAAGGTGAAGTCTTCCCCTTCTTTCAGGGTGATTTTACCGTTTTTAAAGGTTTTTATGCGGTATTCGGGACCCTTTGTATCGAGCATAAGGGCGATAGGCAGTCCTAACTTTTCCCTTACCTTTTTCAGAAGGTCAATGCGCTTTTTGTGGTCTTCGTGGGTATTGTGCGAAAAATTAAGCCGCGCAACATTCATTCCTGCCTTGCACATTGCGGTTATTGTAACCTCATCCGAGCAGGCAGGACCTAAAGTGCATACGATTTTAGTTTTTCTCATTCCGATTCACCTTTTAATCTGTTAAAATTTTCCGCTATTTCGTTTTCTTTGTCACGCATTGCACAAAGGGTCATATCAAGAAGCTTATCAAGCTCCCAACCTAGCATTTCGGCACCCTTTGCGATAATATCCCGTGAACAGCCCGCGGCAAACTTCTTGTCCTTAAATTTCTTTTTAAGGCTTTTAAGCTCCATATCGCTGACACTTTTAGAGGGACGCATAAGCGCCGCCGCGCCAATAAGTCCTGTAAGCTCGTCTGCGGCAAAAAGCACCCTTTCCATTTCGTGCTCCGGCTTTATGTCAACCGTTATTTCATAGCCGTGACTGCAAACCGCGTGTATAAGCTCGTCCGAAGCCCCTATTTCAGCCAAAAGCTCGGGCGCCTTTATGCAATGCTCATCAGGGTATTTTTCAAAATCAATATCGTGAAGCAGTCCCACAAGACCCCAATTATCTGCGTCCTCCCCGTAGCCCAACTTTTCCGCGTACCATTTCATAACGCTTTGCACGGTAGCGGCGTGCTGTAAATGAAAGCTGTCTTTATTGTATTTCAGGAGCAGCTCTACTGCCTGTTTTTCGGTAATGTTTGTAAACATTTCCAAATTCTCCCCCTTTTTAAATTTACGCTTTTATTTTAACACAATTCAATTCTAATATCAATAAGTTATAGGAAAGAATTTTAAATATATTATTAGAAAAAACAACCTTCATATACTAAAAATCGCCCGACAAAATGTCAGGCGACAGCTGTTTTAATTTTCCATTTGTTTGCCTAAGAAAGAGGCGGCGACTGTAGCTAATTTTATATCGCTTTCCTTTGCGCTCTCACCGTCTGAGGAAGTAAGAACCACCGCGCCGCTTACATCGCCCGAAGCTATTATCGGAGCGGCGACAGCAATGTTTTGGTCAATTCCCTCAATAGCGGGGACAGTTTTTTCGGAAGGATAAACCTCTACCCTTCTTCCCTCCATAATATCCTCGACATTTTGGGTCACACGGCGTTCGAGTACCTCTTTTTTGGAAATTCCGGAAGCGGCTATGCAATGGTCACGGTCACAGATAAGCACCGTTAAATCGGTAGCATTTGTAAGTGCGTCGGCATACTGCGCCGCAAAGGAAGATAGCTCCCCTATCGGCGAATACTTTTTAAAAATGACCTCCCCACCCGAATTTGTGTATATTTCAAGCGGGTCGCCCTCGCGGATACGCATTGTTCTTCTAATCTCTTTCGGAATAACGACTCTCCCAAGGTCGTCTATACGGCGTACAATACCTGTTGCTTTCATATATAAATTCTCCTTTGTTTAGATAATTGAAAACCTAAAGTTCCTTTTTTGATTTTGATTCATTTTGGGAACTTTTGTAGCGATATTTCTATTATCTGTAAGCATTGGAGATTTATACTTGTTATATATACTTGCTTTTTAAAAAATTAAAATTCAAAGAACACATTTACCATACTGTTGGAACTCCGTCAACATAATGCCAAGAGTTTTCTTTTTGTTGCTCACTGTAATAAAAAACTCTTCCGCCTGCGCGATTAAGTTCAACCTGTGTTTCTGGGTGCACTTCAGGTTTTAATATTTTCTTAAAATCATTTTCTGTTGATTCATAAAATAATATACAATTTGATTCGGCGTTAACATGAGTGCCAATTTCTTCAACAGATTTGGGTATAACAATGTTAACCGCACCTTTTGTAAAATAGAACGCTTTATATCCTATTCTTTTTACCGAAGAAGGTATAGATATTTTTTCAAAATTACACCTTAAGAAAGCACATCTGCTGATGCTTGTTACTCCTTCTTCAATTATAATTTCTTTAATTAATGTTGTGTAACGATTCCAAGGCATTGATTTTCCATTATTCAGAGGGTCGCTCAATTGTATGGACTGATAATATTCGGCCATATCTCCTGTTCCAGAAATCACTAAACTATAATCATCATAATATGTCCAAGTTACATTTTCTCCACAAGAGCCACTTTCTATTTTTTTTGCTGATACTGTGATTTTACAGGTTGCAGAAGTGCCATTAGGAGTTGTTGCGGTAATTTCACAAGTGCCTTTATTCTTTGCTAAAACTTCACCACCAAAATATTTAGCAATATTTTCGTCACTTGATTTCCAAGTAATTTTATCATTTATATCTTCTGGTGTTGTTTCTATAAGTAATGGTGTGGTTTCTCCTATTGACAATGTAATTTCTGTTTCTGAAAGTTTTATAGCTTGATTATCTTCTATTTTTGCCTTCGAATCATTATTGCAAGCAGAAAGAGAAAAAAACACACAAATTACTATTAAAATTACAATAGTTTTTTTCATAAAGTACACCCCATAAACTTTAAAGTTTAATTTATAAGTGTAGTATAACATAAAATTTAAAATGTTGCAATGATATGTATTTATAAATCCAACCTTTCTGCAAGACTTGTCATACCGAAAACAAACTTGTCGATTGGTGTCAATGTTGTCTGTGACGGGTCGCCCTCGCGAATACGCATTGTGCGGCGTATCTCCTTGGGTATTACTACCCTTCCGAGATCGTCTATTCTTCTTACTATTCCTGTGGCTTTCATATATAAAATCTCCTTTTGTTTTTCTTATAAATTTATTATCGCTTTTTTTTGGGATTTTATGAGCGTAATTTCAAATTTTAGAAAAACAAGAAAGTTTATTACGAAAGTGACAGAAGGCACCGACCTATGAGCAATTTTAATATACATATCCGACTTGCGCTAAGGTATCCTAAAGGTATAACTATTCAGGAGGCAAAAATGCAAAACAAAGGATATTTTAAGGGCTGGTATTTTAAATGCTGTACCGGCAGTAAAACGGTTGCTTTTATTCCGGCATATCATTACAGCAAAAACACAAAGACCGCGTCGCTTCAAATAATAAGCGATGACGCGGTCTGCAATCTACCGTTTAAATCGATAGAATATACCGAAAGGCCTTTGTGTATAAAACTCGGAGATTGTGTTTTTTCCGATAAAGGAATTTATTTAAACTATCAAAATGATAATCTAAGTCTTAAGGGTTCGCTGAATTTCGGCGCCCTCTCACCTATTTCCTACAATATTATGGGACCGTTTGCTATCGTTCCCTTTATGCAATGCCGTCACAGCGTTTACAGTATGAGCCATAAAGTCAGCGGAGAAATTGCTGTAAAGGGCAGTCTGTTCAATTTCAAAAACGGTATCGGATATATCGAGGGCGACCGCGGCAGATCCTTTCCAAAGCGGTATATTTGGACGCAGTGCTGTTTCGGAAATAATTCCCTTATGCTTTCTGTGGCGGATATACCCTTTCTTGGAACAAGCTTTACAGGAATTATCGGGGCAGTAATGCTCGGCGGCAAGGAATACAGAATTGCCACCTATCTTGGCGCAAGGGCGAAAGACATAAATAAAAACGCCGTAACGGTAAAGCAAGGCGGCTTTGAGCTTACCGCAAAGCTTTTGGAAAAGAAGTCCCACCCGCTTTTCGCACCGATAAAAGGCGATATGAGCCGTACTATACACGAAAGCGCCTCATGCAAGGCTTATTATCGCTTATTGCATAACGGCGATGTGCTATGTGAATTTGTTTCTGATAAGGCAAGCTTTGAGTTTGAGTATCCATAAGCGATTTTCAAAATTATTAAAAATTAAATTCTACCCCAGCGCCACGTCTAAAATCATCATAAGGCAAAAGCCGACGGCAAAAAAGACCGTTCCTATATTGGAGTGCTCCCCCGCCGACATTTCGGGGATAAGCTCTTCTACTACAACGTAGAGCATAGCACCCGCCGCGAAGCTTAAAAAATACGGAAGCGCAGGCAATACCAACTTAGCCGCGGCAAGGGTTATAAGAGCGCCTATCGGCTCGACTATACCTGAAAGGGCGCCCTTTAAAAAGGCACCAGATTTACTTACGCCTTCAGCTTTAAGGGGCATCGAAATAATAGCGCCCTCGGGAAAGTTTTGGATTGCGATACCCAAAGAAAGCGCAAGCACACCTGCGGCGGTAATACCCGAATTTCCCGAAAGAAAGCCCGCGAAAACCACACCTACTGCCATTCCCTCTGGAATATTGTGAAGCGTCACCGCAAGCACGAGCATTGTGGTTTTATGCAATCTGCTTTTAGGTCCCTCCGCCTTATCCTCATTTATATGCAGGTGCGGGATTATATGATCGAGCAGTAACAGGAATAAAATTCCCGCCCAAAAGCCCACGGCGGCAGGTACAAACGACCATTTACCCAAGTCCTGTGCCTGTTCGAGCGCGGGGATCAAAAGACTCCATACCGAAGCCGCCGTCATAACCCCCGCCGCAAAGCCCGAAAGCGAACGCTGTAACGGGTCGCTCATTCCGTTTTTCATAAAGAAAACGCAGGCAGAGCCTAACACCGTACCTAAAAACGGAATTAATAATATGTAAATTGAAGTTACGTCCATTTTTTTAACCTATCAAAAAGCCGATTAAAGCAGTTCAATATCAATCGAGGTGATAATTACATCCTCGCAGGGCTTGTCGTTCACTGTTTCGACCTCTGCGATTATGTCAACTATCTCCATTCAATCAAATACCTGACCGAATACGGTGTGGCGAAAATCAAGCCAGGGCGTGCCGCCTAACTCCCTGTAAGCCTCGATTATATCGCGGGGAAAACCGCTGTCGGTAAGCTCCTCCATCTGTTCGAGCATATTTGCGGGAGCCTCGTTTGCCTGAACGATAAAGAACTGACTGCCGTTAGTATTAGGTCCCGCGTTTGCCATAGAAAGCGCGCCTCGAAGATTGTGAAGCTCGGTATCAAACTCGTCCTCGAACTTTCCGCCCCAGATTGACTCGCCGCCTATACCGGTACCTAACGGATCGCCGCCCTGAATCATAAAATCCTTAATTACGCGGTGAAATTTCAGTCCGTCATAATAACCGTTTTTAGCGTGAGTAATAAAGTTTTCCGCGGTTTTAGGGGTTCTTTCGGGAAAGAGCTTTATTTTAATATCTCCCATATTTGTATGCATTATCGCGACGGTATCTCCCGTTTCGGGGGTCTTTAACTGAAAAGCGCTCATATTTTTTCTCCTTTAATACTTCATTTGACGGTTTTTTGCCGTATTTTTGTTATGGTACAATAGATAGGTAACAAAATAAAAAGAAAATTCATCTCAAATA
>URGJ01000033.1 GCA_900547445.1 uncultured Oscillospiraceae bacterium
CTCCTCCAAAAGTTGCCTGCATCTGGTCGTTCTGAAAAAATCTGTAATATCCGTTAGGGGCAAGCCGTAACATTAACTCACCGAAAGTAACTACCTTTGCCATATTACTTTTCCTCCATCTTTTCGAGTGCTTCTTTCACAAAGAAACTGCCGCCTATTGCTTCGATTTTGTCGAACGCTAAAAATTCATCAATATTGCTACGGTCAACCCCTCCGGTCGGGATAAACTTAACCTGCGGGAAAGGTGCGGACAGAGCCTTTAACGCCTTTAAACCGCCGTAAACATTCGCGGGGAAGAACTTAACGGTAGTAATGCCTAAGTCAAGTGCCTGCATAATTTCAGTAGGGGTAACACAGCCGGGGTAATAGGGTATATTTCTTTCCTTGCAAAGCTTTGCAACCTCTACCGATAATCCGGGAGATACAATAAACTCGCAACCGAGGTCTAAGGCTTGTTTGCATTGTTCGGCGTTGATAACCGTACCCGCGCCTATCGACATTTCGGGATAATTTTTAATTGCATACTCTATTGCCTCTTTTGCGCAAGCAGTCCTAAATGTGATTTCGGCACAGTTAATGCCGTTTGCCTTTAGAGCCGATAATATTCTATCGGTTTCGGATAATTCTTTAATAACTACTACAGGTACAAATTTTTCCAATTTGCGTTCCTCCTTATATTTCTACCATCTTACCTGCCATCTCGGCAGATATGACGCATTTCCGCTCTTTTCCGAATAGGCGGCGTGGCGCTTTGAAAGCTTTACTTTTTCTGCAAGCAGATTGTCAAAAAGCTCGCTGTCAAATGGCAGAGTGATTTCTCTGTTCCCCTGCCATTCCGAAAGATAGGCGGCGTTAGATAGGGTAAGCTCGTTTATACCGTCATATCCGGGGGAAATAAGTTCCTCACCAAACAATACGGCATTAGCAAAATTCTGCAAAATTCCCCTGTGCGAGGACTCGGGTCTTTCTTGCTTAATTTCTTCATAACCGCAATCAATCTGTGCAAAGCCCTGCTTGGAATTTGCTATAACCTCGCTTACCGACTCTTTAATATGATACCACTTCATAACACCGTTTTCAAGAACAATTTTGCCCAAATCACCCGATATTTCAAGTCGATTTGTCCCGGGGTATTCGCCTGTTGAGGTCATAAAAACACCCGTTGCGCCGTTTTTATAGCGTATGAATATCGTCGCGTCGTCCTCTACCTCGATATTATGGTATTTCGCAATATCGCAGAATGCAGTTACGCTTTCGGGCATACCGCATATCCACTGCCATAAATCAAGATTGTGGGGTGCCTGATTTAAAAGCACTCCGCCGCCCTCGCCCGATCAGGTAGCCCGCCAGTCGCCCGAATCGTAATAGCTTTGCGTCCTAAACCAGTTGGTTATTATCCATACCGTTCTTTTAAGCTCGCCCAACTGACCGCTTTTTACAATCTCTCGCGCTTTCGCGAATAAAGGATTGGTGCGCTGATTAAACATAACCGCGAACACTTTGCCCGATTTTTCCGCCGCTTCATTAAGCTTTTTCACCTTTGTAACCGAAATATCAGCAGGCTTTTCAAGCATTACATTAAGACCGTATTCAAATGCTTTAATTGCAATTTCGGCGTGCATAGGGTGCGGCACAGCTATTATCACGCTGTCGCAGATTTTATCACCCAATAATTCTTCGTAGCTTGTATAGTGCTTAATATTCGGATATTTTTCCGAAAACTTTTTAAGCTTTTTTCGGATATATCGCAAACCGCGGTAAGCGACATACCATTAATTTTATCCTCGGCAATACAGGCGGCGTGCGCAGAACCCATATTGCCTATTCCGATTACCGCAACATTAATATGCTCCATAATTACTTATTACCGCCGTAGGTATTGCTTGTATCGGCAAATACCGATTTTACTCCAATCTTTCTTTTAGAGGTTGCGACCCGCTTCATCAGCTCATTATAGTAAAGCTCCTCGTCAAACGGAATTTCGACCTCTTTTCCCAAAAACGCCGACAAGTGCATGGCGGAATAGTTTTCTATAAGTCTTACATTTTCTATCTTCAATCTGATGTTATCGCTGAAATCGGCATTAAAACCCTTAATATAAATACGCATAAAGTTTATTGCCGAATAGTCTATATTTCCGCCGGTTGCCGAACCTGAAGAAAGACTTACCGTATATTCGCTCTTTCCGTTTTTAAAATTAAGCGTGTTACATTAACGGACTTTTCGTTTTTATCCGGTTTTCCACCGCTTGTAAGCTCAACCTGACCCTCACAATATACAAACGGGGAAATTTTTCCCGGCGTTGTGAGATTTTCTATCTCAATATCCATTTTAAGCTCTAATCTTGCGGGATCTGCTTTAGATGCGTCTATCGGTCCGAAGTTGCTTTGTGCCACAAAGGTTTTTGTAGCCGCTCCTTTTCCTTCGATTGTTTTTTCATCAGAAAAAGGTATCTTTACAAATTTAGTCGAAGACCGTATCTGGTGAATGATACAACGCTGAATTTGGGCTTTGGGATATACCGAGCTTATTGCCTCACGAAATCCTGTAAGACCGTCTACGCAAAAAACGTAAACCGACTGAACACCGCGGTTTTTAAGGTCATTCAGCACATTAAGCCAGAATTTCGCGCTTTCATGTTCGCCAATCAATATACCCAGCCCGAATTATTCAAATATGCATTTTTGGGAATCCTATTCATCGGCAATTATTAACGAATACCACCAGTCTGCCGATGAAGGCCTTGATATTGAGGAGTACAAAGATATATTTTTTGACATATCTAAGCTTCCGCAGGGCGCTATAAAGAAAAAATTCGGCGATGTTATATTTGAAATAATAACCGAGGCAAAAAAAGGGAAAACTACAAATATCATGAACCGTCTACTCTTGAAGAAATCAAAGCATTAAGCAAGCCTCACAATATTGGGAAAAAATCGATACCGATCGTCTTGAAAGCAAAATCAAAGGTGCCTGGGTCGGAAGGGTATGTGGCTGTATGCTCGGAAAAAGTGTAGAGGGTATACATACCGACGAACTTATACCGCTTTTGAAAAGCAGCGGCAATTATCCTATGCACAGATATATACTCAAAAGCGACATTGATGCGGTTGATGCAAGTAAATTTAAATACGATTTAATCAACAGACCGTATGCGGATACAATAGACGGTATGCTACCGGACGATGACACAAGGCTTCCTGTGTTTTCTCCCGAAGTTGATGCACCAACCGTCTGACCGTTGTCTCACCGCCTGTGAATCCGTATTCCTCAACCAGTCGGTCATAGATCCGCTTTGCGGTATGGTGCTGCTTTCTGGAACGGCTGTGGGCATCCCCTTCCAGGCATCGCTTGACGAAGCAGATCACATCATCTGTTATGACGGTAGCCTCTCTGCTGTAGTCCTTGCGCTCCCAGGGGATGCTGTTGACATCCCAATACTTTTTGACGGTGTTGCGGGAAACATGCAGCACACCGGCAATCTGTCGCTGGCTCATCCCGTCAAGTCGCATTCTGAGTATGTCTTTGTAAATTTCCAATGTGATTACCACCTTTGTACGCCCACTATAACAATCTCGGACTATTATAAGGGATTTTGTGTGGTGCCTCAATTATTCGTGAGCGTTTGCTCAAAAATGGCTCACTTATATATTAGCGTTTACACACTGTAGGTGTAATTACAAACTTTGTTCTTAGCGCTTTGAGAAACAGAAGGTTTTTATCCATGCAGGAGTTAAATGAAGCAATATGGAAACGCTTAGGAATTCTTAATAATGCTCCGTTTCAAAAGCGTGAGGGTACCCCAACTATTGACAAAGAGCCAAAAACACTAAAAAAGTTTTCACCATTTAACAGTTTACAAACATTATGGACTGCCACTCGCGATTCTTTCGCTCTTGCGACAGCCCCATTCACATTCAATTTAATATTTAATTTTGTCTAAACTTTGAGGTTCACTTCAAAAGCAGAGACAGGATTTTTGTTTTTAATTCTAATCGTCAAACACTTCGCCGTTTATTATAACCGTCTTAATATCTATGTTTTCATCCACAATAAGCAGGTCAGCGTCAAACCCCGGCTTTATATGACCCTTTTTTATACCGAGCATTTCGGCAGGCGTTGTACTTGCCATTCTTACGGCGTCGTAAAACGGTATTCCGAATCTTACAGCGGTTTTAACACAGTCAAGCAGTGCAGCGCTGCTGCCCGCTATCGTTCCGTCGGCAAGCCGCGCGGCGCCGTCCTTTAAAAACACCTTAAGTCCGCCCGACTCATATTCGCCGTCGGGCAGTCCCGCGCTTCTTATGCTGTCGCTTATAAGTACCATACGGTCAGCTCCGAACATCTTATATGCCGCAAGCACGCAGGGTCTCGAAATATGAAAACCGTCGCAGATTATCTGAGTATAAATGCGGTTTATAAATCCCGCCCCGATGGGTCCGGGATTGCGGTGGTGAAACGGCGGCATTGCGTTATACATATGCGTAAGGCAGGAAGCGCCGTTTTTTATGGCTTCTTCGGCAGTAGCGTAATCGCAGTCGGTATGTCCTATCGATACTATACATTCGGGCGTCACCGCTTTAATAAATTCCATACTGCCCTGTCTTTCAGGCGCTATTGTTATCATTTTTACATTTTTAAACCGTGAAAAGCCCTCTATATCAGGGTCCCTTATATATTTTTCATTTTGGGCTCCCTTGTGCTTTTCGGAAATATACGGTCCCTCAAGGTGAAAGCCTAAAATTTCGGATCCCTCAAAGTCCGTTCTTGCGTTTGTGACTTTTAAAAGGTCATCATACCCCATTGTCATAGTAGTAGGCAAAAAGGATGTTGTGCCGTGCTTTGCGTAAAACCGACACATTGGCTCAAAATCGGCGTCCATTGTGTCCATACCTATACAGCCGTGGGTATGCACATCTATAAAACCGGGTATCAGTCTGTTCCCGGCGGCGTCTATATCTCCGCTGCGGCGGTTTTCCCCTACTGATACGATTTTGCCGTTTTCTATAATAACGCTTTTTAATTCCCCGTTTATATCAGCATTATAAATTATCATTGTTCCGCCTTAATTCTCGCTGTAAATAACTGTTATATCGGGGTGAAGTTGCAATATTGAAGCAGGTATTTCGGGGGTTATAGGTCCGTAAAACGCCTTTTCGAGTATATCCCTCTTTGCCTTGCCGTTTGCTATAAGCAATATCTTCTTTGCCTGCATTATTGATACCATTCCCATTGTAATAGCCCTCTTGGGTACTTCGTCCTCATTTTTGAAAAAACGTGAGTTTGCTTTGATGGTGCTTTCGTGCAGATCTACCACATGGGTGCTTTTTACAAAGTATTTATCAGGCTCGTTAAAGCCGATATGTCCGTCAAGTCCTATTCCGAGAAGCTGTAGGTCAATACCGCCCAGCTCCTCTATATGATTGTCATATCTTCTGCCCTCGCCCGCAAGGTCAACCGCACAGCCGTTAGGCACAAAGGTGTTGTTCATATCTATATTGATATGGCAGAAGAGGTTATGGTTCATAAAATAGCGGTAGCTTTGATCGCTTTCGCCGTCAAGCCCCACATACTCGTCAAGGTTTACCGTGGTGACAAGGCTAAAATCAATATCTCCCTTATTGTACCAATCGATAAGCTGTTTATATGTGCCGAGCGGCGTAGAGCCGGTCGCAAGACCCAGCACGCTGTCAGGCTTTATTATTACCTGCGCGGATATTATATTTGCCGCGTGACGGCTCATTTTTTCGTATGTTTCTATCGTTATAAATTTCATATGTCAAATCTCCTTGTAAAGCCCGTCGTCAGCCATTTTATTTAAAGCCGATGACACCATAGCCTTATCCGCTTTATAGGTAACTCCGTACCATTTATCCTCGGCAATAAGGACCTTGACGCGCTTTTCGCCTGTTTCGATAAGCTTGGTTACCACGCTCGGCAGATAATACTCGGATTTCGGAGCATTAATCTTTTCCTTTAAAAATTCCTTAAAGCCCTCCTCTGCATAGCGGAACAGGTCGGGCATAAAGCCCCACAAATTCATCGAAACCACCGTATCCGGCGACATTGCCGTCCAGGTATTCCCGTCGTCCTCGGTGTATTTGCAGTCCACAATTTTGGTTCTTTCGGTAACGGACTTAAGCTCCCCGTTTTCAATCTCGCATACGCCTCTTGAAACGGAACCGTTTTCGGTAAGGGTGTTTGAAAGCCTGAAGCCTACCATGCAGTAGTCCTTATCGTTGTTTCTTAAAAAGTCCGCCATATGTAAAAAGGCGGTCTTGCCGTAATAATCGTCGGCGTTGATAACCGCAAACGGCTCCTTTACAACATCCTTACAGCAAAGCACAGCGTGCGCCGTACCCCATGGCTTTTCTCTGTCGGACGGACAGGTAAATCCCTCAGGCAGCTTATCGGTCTCCTGAAAGACATACTCGGTCTTAACCATTTTCTCTATATGCTTTGCGGTAACAGCCTTAAAATCTTCCTCAATGGCGTGCTTTATAACAAAAACAACCTTATTGAAGCCTGCCTTTACCGCGTCGTATACAGAATAATCAAGCAGTATTTCCCCGTTCTTCCCGATAGGCGCTATCTGCTTTAATCCTCCGAAGCGGCTTCCCATTCCCGCCGCCATTACTACAAGCGTAATATCCTTATTCATAAAATCCTTCCTTATCCAAACAGGTTATCAGTTCTTAACATTCTTAAATTCACGCATTACAAACTCATTAATTTTATCCCACTGTGCTTCCATGTCCGAAACAAGCTTAAACTGTGTTCTGCACCTGTCCAAATTATGTTCCTTTCGGGAAATTTTGAAATATGTATCTCCATCAAGATAATCTGTCAAAAAACGCATTCCGCACTCGAGCGTCATAAGCTTTGCGCCTATAGTAAGCGATATTGCTTCCTTTTCGGTCATGGTCTCACCGCAAGCGTCAAAAAATCCCTTTGTATAGCTTTCAAAAAGAGGAAATGAAAAATTAACCTTGCTTAAATCGGGCTCGTCCTCCGCTCCGGTTGAAGCACCGAAGCGTATTGAATCTCCGTAATCGTAAGCTCTGAGCCCCGGCATCACCGTATCAAGGTCGATGACACATATCGTTTTACCGCTTTCCTTGTCAAACATACAGTTATTAAGCTTTGTGTCATTATGCGTTACTCTTAACGGTATTTCACCTTTTTCAAGCATGTCTGTAAGTGCCGACATTTCTTTTACTCTCGCATTTACAAACTCGATTTCTTTTTGCACGGCACCTGACCTGCCGCAAGTGTCTTCTTTTACAGCCTTTTTGAAAGCCTCGTGCCTTACCGGAGTATTATGAAAATTCGGAATAATTTCGTGCAGCCTTTCTGCCGGAAAATCCGCGAGTAAATTTTGAAAATTACCAAATGCATATCCGCAGTTATAAAAGTCCTCGGGTTTCTCTATTTTTTCATAGCAGACCGCATCATTTATAAAAATATAACTGCGCCAGCTTTTGCCTTCTTTATCGGTAAAATGATTTTTTCCGTCTTTTGTTTTAACAATATTTAAAGTTTCCCTTAAAATATCTCCGCTTTTTTCGGCTATTTTTGTTTTTAAAAAAGAAGTTACATTTTCAATATTTTCCATTAATGCATCTATATCCGGGAAAATGTTATTATTTATTTGCTGTAAAATGTACAGGGCGCTTTTTTCACCGTTCCTACATTCCACTTTAAAGGTCGTATTTATGTGTCCGTTCCCGTACGGTATACAGGTAATCGGTTCTCCGTTATAGTTAAAAGCTGATAATATTTCTTTCATTGTTTATATCCTCGTATAATAAAGTAGTAGTTTTTAGTGTCCATCTCAAATGACATATGCTACACTGTAAATGGTGCTGTGGATTGGTTCTCGCTTCCTACCGCATGACGGTTTCGGAAAGGCTCCAACCACAGACCTTTGCAGTATTGTTAATCAGTTAGATACCGCCCG
>URGJ01000034.1 GCA_900547445.1 uncultured Oscillospiraceae bacterium
TTCTTATTAACGGCGAAGTTTTCTAATTTTGTAACACATCATTGACAAACCAACATACCTGTCCGACACGGTATAATAGACTGTTTAAAGCTAAAAATAATAGCAGATTTAACCTCGATTTAACAAACTTATGATTACAGACTTAACAATCCCCCTGTATAATGTGGGCATACAATAAAAAAGGAGTTAAAGAAAATGAAAAAAATACTTAGTTTGATTTTGGCGGCAGGTATGCTAACCGCGGCGCTTACAGGCTGCGGAGCGCAGACCTCAAGCGATGGCGAAAAAGGTAGCGTTAACGACAGCATTTCGGTACTTACCCGCGAGGAAGGCTCGGGTACAAGAGGCGCGTTTATAGAGCTTTTCGGAATTGAGCAGAAGGACGCGGACGGCAAAAAGGTTGACCACACAATAACAAGCGCCGAAAGCACAAATTCCACCTCGGTTATGATGACCACGGTTCAGGGTAATAAGTCGGCTATCGGCTATGTTTCCTTAGGTTCTCTTGACGAGACAAAGGTTAAAGCTCTTAAGGTTGACGGCAACGCCGCAACGGCAGAGAATGTAAAGAGCGGCGAATACAAGGTTTCCCGTCCTTTCAATGTTGCGACTAAGGGCGACGCGACAGGCGTAGCCAGCGACTTCCTTAAGTTTATCTTAAGCGAACAGGGTCAGAAAGTTGTTGAAGACAACGGATATATAAGCGAAGGCAACAACGGGGCTTACACCGCTTCTAACCAGTCGGGCAAAATCACCGTAGGCGGATCTTCCTCCGTAACCCCCGTTATGGAAAAGCTTAAAGAAGCTTATGTAAAGCTTAACCCCAATGTTACCGTTGATGTTCAGCAGTCCGACTCCACATCCGGTATGACCAATACTATAGACGGCGTTTACGACATCGGAATGGCTTCCCGAGAGCTTAAGGACAGCGAAAAGGAAGCAGGACTTGTACCGACCGTTATCGCCTTAGACGGTATCGCGGTAATCGTAAACAAGGACAACGCGGTTGAGAACATCACAAGCGAGCAGATTTTGAAAATCTACACAGGCGAAATTACCCTCTGGAGCGAGGTTAAATAATAATTCGGAATTAGGAATGCGTAATTTTAGGGGCGGTGTGAAAACATCGTCCCAACCAGCATATATAATAGGAGAAAATTATGAATATAAAGCTCCAAAAAATAAAAGAAGTTTCAATGAAAACGGTTTTTATTATCTGTGCCTGCGTCTCAATTGTGGCGGTGCTGCTTATTTGCCTGTTCCTTTTTGCGAACGGGCTTCCCACCATAGGTAAAATCGGCGTGGGCGAATTTTTATTAGGTAGGGTATGGAAACCGCTTGAAGACAAATTCGGCATACTGCCTATGATTATCGGCAGTATTTATGTAACGGCGGGGGCAATTATTATCGGCGTGCCGATTGGCGTGCTGTCCGCCGTGTTTTTGGCAAAATTCTGCCCCAAGCCCATTTATAAAGTACTTAAGCCCGCGGTGGATTTACTGGCGGGCATACCCTCTATTGTATACGGCTTTTTCGGACTTGTGGTTATAGTCCCCATAATGCAAAGCCTGTTCGGAGGCGGAGGAAAGAGCGTGCTTACCGCCTCTATTATGCTCGGTATTATGATACTGCCTACAATTATAAGCGTTTCGGAATCGGCTATAAGGGCGGTGCCCGAAAGCTATTACGAGGGGGCGCTGGCTTTAGGTGCCACCCATGAGCGGAGCATATACTGCACGGTGCTTCCCGCCGCCAAATCGGGCATTACCGCCGGCGTGATTTTAGGCATAGGCAGAGCCATAGGCGAAGCGATGGCGGTTAATATGGTTGCGGGCAACCAGGCGCAGATACCTAACAGTATTTTCGCGGGAGTGCGCACCCTTACCTCCAACATAGTGCTTGAAATGGGCTATGCTACCGACCTGCACCGTGAGGCGCTTATCGCCACGGCGGTGGTGCTGTTCGTATTTATCCTTATAATAAATCTCCTCTTCTCCCTCGTTAAAAAGGATAAAAAGGACAAAAAGAGGAGGAAAGCCAAATGAATGAGAACACCGCATATATAAATAAGATGACCTTAGGGCAAAAGCTTGCCGCCTACAAACGCCGACCCGGCTCTTTTATAATGTTTTTGTTAACCTGGCTTGCGGCGATTATAACCGCGGCGGTGGTTGTAATTATAGTGGCGTATATACTTATTAAGGGTATACCAAATCTTAAGCCCTCCCTTTTCGCCCTTGAGTACAACAGCGAAAATGTCTCAATGCTCCCCGCAATTATAAACACGGTCACAATGACCTTATTATCCTTGGCGCTTGCCGTGCCGATAGGCGTTTTCTCGGCGATATACCTTGCCGAGTACGCAAAGCGGGGCAATCCGCTTGTAAAGGTGGTAAGGGTCACAACCGAGACCTTGGCGGGTATTCCCTCTATCGTTTACGGACTTTTCGGATACCTTATTTTTGTTATCGCCTGTCAATTCGGACTTTCAATGCTCTCGGGCGCGTTAACCCTTGCTATTATGATATTGCCGACCATGATGCGTACTACCGAGGAGGCGCTCCTGTCGGTACCCGATTCCTTTAGAGAGGGCAGCTTCGGCTTAGGCGCGGGCAGACTGCGCACCGTCTTTCGGGTGGTTTTGCCCTCGGCGGTACCGGGTATTTTATCGGGAATAATTTTGAGTATAGGCAGAATTGTCGGCGAGACCGCGGCGCTTATATACACCTCGGGCACTGTAGCAGGAATACCCCAAGACCTTATGCACAGCGGACGAACCCTTTCAATCCATATGTACGCCCTTTTAAGCGAGGGACTTTATATGGAGGAGGCTTACGCCACGGCGGTGGTACTGCTTGTTATGGTACTTGTAATCAATATGCTGTCGGGTGTTATCGCCAAAAGGCTGTCGGCGAAGAAAGGATAAGAAAATGGAAAAAATAGCTGTAAAAAATCTTGATTTGTGGTATAATGATTTTAAGGCGCTTAAAAATATTAATCTTTCCCTGCCCGCCAATAAAATCAGCGCGTTTATAGGACCCTCGGGTTGCGGAAAATCCACCCTTTTAAAGTCGCTTAACCGTATGAACGATTTGGTTGAGGGCTGTAAAATAACGGGCGAGGTGACCTTAGACGGCGAAAGCGTTTACGGCGGTATGGATGTAAACACCCTTCGCAAGCGGGTGGGAATGGTTTTTCAAAAGCCAAATCCGTTTCCTATGTCGATTTACGACAACATAGCCTTCGGCCCCCGCACCCACGGTATTCGTTCTAAACAAAAATTGGACGAAATAGTCGAGGAGTCCCTTAAAAAGGCGGCTATCTGGGAGGAAACCAAGGATATTCTTAAAAGAAGCGCCCTTGCGATGTCGGGCGGTCAACAGCAGAGACTTTGCATAGCAAGAGCCCTTGCGGTCAAGCCCGAAGTGCTTTTAATGGACGAACCGACCAGCGCGTTAGACCCGATCTCCACCTCTAAAATTGAGGATCTTGCCACCGAGCTTAAAAAGGATTACACCATAATTATGGTAACCCACAATATGCAGCAGGCGGTGCGTATATCCGATCACACGGCGTTCTTCCTTTTGGGAGAGGTCATAGAGTTCTCCGAGACCGAAAAGATGTTCTCAAACCCGCAGAATAAGCGCACAGAGGACTATATAACGGGGAGGTTCGGCTAATATGCGTAATAAATTTGACAGTCAGCTTGAAAAGCTTAATTTGGAGCTTATAACAATGGGCGCCCTTTGTGAGGACGCGATTTCCGCCTCGGTCAAGGCTATGCTTGAGGGGGACGAATCCCTTTATGAAAAGGTCTTTGCGGCAGACGCCGAGATTGACCAAAAGGAGCGGGACATTGAGACTATTTGTATGAAGCTGTTACTTCAGCAACAGCCCGTAGCAAGGGATTTAAGGGTTATTTCCTCCGCGCTTAAAATGATTTCGGATATGGAAAGAATAGGCGACCAGGCATCCGACATTGCGGAAATAACCAAATTCATCAAAAACAGTAATGTTAAAAGCCGAGTGCATATAAGCGATATGGCAGAAGCGGCAATTAAAATGGTGACCGACAGCGTTGACTCCTTTGTTAAAAAGGATTTGTCGTTGGCACGCGCTGTAATGAAATATGACGATAAGGTGGATAACCTTTTCGACTGCGTTAAAGACGAGCTTGTAAGGCTTATTTCAGAAGACCGCGCCAACGGCGAGTTTTGCATTGACCTTCTTATGATTGCGAAATACCTTGAGCGCATAGGCGACCACGCGGTTAATATCGCCGAGTGGGTGGAATATTCAATAACGGGCTCACACGAAAAATAGGCGGCGCCTCCCGCGCCGCGGGAGGGATTTATGCTAACCTATGAAGAATTAAAAAGAAACGAATCGGTAAAGGCGTATATCGAGGGGGCGGATAAATCGCTCGCGGCATTGGGCTTTACCGAGCACAGCTTTGCCCATGTCGGCAAGGTGGCGGACACCTGCCGCTATATTCTGTCGGTTATGGGGTACAGCGAGCACGAAATCGAGCTTGCGAAAATTGCCGCTTACCTGCACGATATCGGCAATCTTGTAAACCGCATCGAGCATTCCCAAAGCGGGGCGGTAATGGCGTTCAGAATTTTAGACAATCTTAATATGGACGCCGCCGATATAGCGACGGTGGTTTCGGCAATCGGCAACCACGATGAGGGTACGGGAGTGCCCGTGGACGCGGTTTCCGCCGCCCTTATTTTGGCGGATAAATCAGATGTCCGCCGCAGTCGGGTGCGCAACCGTGATAAATTGACCTTCGATATTCACGACAGGGTGAATTATTCGGTGCAAAGCTCGGAGCTTGAAATCAGCGAGGACAGGAAAATAATTACCCTGCGCCTTGTTATAGACACCACCTACGGCAGTATTATGGAATATTTCGAGATTTTTATGAACCGAATGCTCCTTTGCCGCAAGGCGGCGGAAAAACTGGGCCTTACCTTTAAGCTTGAAATCAACGGTCAGCCCCTTTTATAAAGGAGAAAATCTATGATATATCTTCTTGAAGACGACGAAAGCATATTAAAATTTGTGATTTACGCACTTAAGCAGACAGGGATGGAGGCGCAGGGCTTTTCTTTGCCCTCCGAATTTAAAAGGGTTGTTGAAGAAAGGAAGCCCGACCTGTGTCTCCTTGACATTATGCTGCCCGAGGAGGACGGCATCTCGGTGCTTAAATGGGTGCGCTCCCGCGCCGAAACAGCCGAATTGCCTATAATTATGCTTACTGCAAAGGCGAGCGAATACGACAAGGTTGCGGGGCTTGACTCGGGCGCCGACGACTATATCGCAAAGCCGTTCGGTACTATGGAGCTTATTTCCCGCATAAAAGCACTGCTTCGGCGCACAAAAAACGCCGATAAGGTATATTCGGCGGGCAATGTTTGCGTAAACCCCTCGGCGCACACAGTAACCGCGGACGGTAAAGAGGTTACGCTTACCTTAAAGGAGTTCCAAATTCTACACCTTATGCTCAAAAACCGCGGTACGGTATTTTCGCGTGATAGGCTGTTAGAGGAAATTTGGGGATACGACTACGACGGCGAAAACCGCACGGTGGACGTTCACATTAAAACGCTCAGAACAAAATTAGGCGACAGCGGCGCGATTATTGAGACTGTGCGGGGTGTAGGTTACAAAATAAGCTAATCTAACGAGAGGCGATATACTATGACTAAAAAAATATTCAGGGGAATTTTGTTTTCCTCAATACTTACAATGCTTGCAAGCCTTGTTTTCATAATAGGCGTACAGTATCAGATTTATGTGGACAGCAGATATTCCTCACTTCAGAGCAAGGCTTATTTAATAAGCCTTTCGACAAACGAAGCGGAGCTTCAAAAATTTTCCTCCGCAGAGGAGCGAATAACCCTCATAGACCGAAACGGAAGCGTAATTTTCGACAACAAGGCGGACGCGGCGAAAATGGAAAACCATGCGGGACGCGAGGAGGTTAAAGAGGCTTTAAAGGACGGAACGGGCTATGCCGTCAGGCAATCGGAAACCCTCGGAATAAGCTCCTGCTATTATGCGGTAAAGCTTCAAAACGGTAATATTTTAAGGGTAGCCGACACCGAGCTTTCGGCAGGCGCGGTTATTTTGCAGCTTTTGCCGCCGATTGCCGCTATTGTTCTGCTCGCCTTTGTTCTTGCCCTTGTTTTGGCTTCGGTTATCTCCAAAAAAATATTAAAGCCGATAAACTCGGTAGACCTTGACAGTCCCGAGACTTTAGGCGGCTATGATGAGCTTGCCCCGTTTGTTACAAAAATTAATTCGCAGCGCAGAAGAATCAACCGCCAGATAGCCGAGCTGTCCAGAAGCCGCCGCGAGTTTGAGGCAATCGCCGAGAATATGAGCGAGGGGCTGTTGCTAACAGATACGAAAGGTCACATCCTGACCCATAATTCCAGCGTCAAGCGCTTTTTCGGGGTGCAG
The DNA here is from genome assembly GCA_900547445.1 of uncultured Oscillospiraceae bacterium. Taxonomy (GTDB): domain Bacteria; phylum Bacillota; class Clostridia; order Oscillospirales; family Acutalibacteraceae; genus UBA737. The sequence continues at coordinate 6,472 of URGJ01000034.1, forward strand.
GACGATATAAACGGGCAAAATATCCTGACCGTTAACCGAAGCGAGGTATTCAGGGAGGTTTTCGATAATATAAGGGAAGGCCGACACTATGAAAACACAATAATCTTAGGCGGTATGTGCTATGAGGTCACAGCCAACCCCGTTTTTGATGAAAACAATACTCCCTGCGGCGCGGTGATACTGGTTGTTGACGTAACCGAAAAAGAAAAGCGCGAAAAGCTCCGCCGTGAGTTTACCGCTAATGTTTCGCACGAGCTTAAAACCCCGCTAACCTCAATTTTAGGCATTTCAGATATGCTTAAAAACGGCATTGTTGCTGCCGATGATATAAAGGATTTCGGCGCGGATATAAATAAGGAAGCAGAAAGACTGATCAGTCTTGTGAACGATATAATTAAGCTTTCCGAGCTTGACGAGGGCAAAGCTCACGATACAGAAAAGGTTGATTTGCTTAAATCCGCGAACGAGGTCGCCTCACGTCTTTGCCCGATTGCCGAGAAGCGCGGCGTTTCCCTTGCGGTTGCGGGTGAAAGCTCTGAAATACAAGCCAGCGAGTCGCTTATATTTGAGATGATTTATAATCTTTGCGACAACGCGATAAAATATAACAAAGATAACGGCTCTGTCACCGTTACGGCAGGTTATAAGGACGGCGCGCCCTTTGTTTCGGTTAAGGATACGGGTATAGGCATCTCCCCCGAGCACGCCGAGCGTGTCTTCGAGCGGTTTTACCGTGTTGATAAAAGCCGATCAAAGCAAAGCGGAGGCACGGGACTCGGACTTTCTATCGTAAAGCATATCGCCGCCTCGTTCGGCGGAAAAGTGACCCTTACAAGCACCCTCGGCGAGGGTACGGAAATTACCGTAACATTTAACAAATAAATATTTTTCACATATAATTGTTATGATACAATAGATAGGTAACAGTAAAAATAGAAAAAACAACTCAAATGT
>URGJ01000035.1 GCA_900547445.1 uncultured Oscillospiraceae bacterium
AGAGCTAAAATCGCCGCGGAGATCTCATCATCTGTAACTGTTACGATTTCATCAACATATTTTGAACAAATATCATATGTAAGGGAACCCGGCTCCTTAACCGCAATACCGTCGGCTATAGTGGATACCGAATCGAGCCTTTCAATATGCTCGTCGTGAATGGAGTTAAGCATTGACGGAGCGCCCGATGCCTGAACACCGTAAACCTTAATATTGGGGTTAAGGCTCTTTATGGTATAAGCAACACCCGAGATAAGCCCGCCGCCGCCGATAGGCACGATTACCGCGTCCATATCGGGAAGCTGTTCCGCAAGCTCTAAGGCGATGGTCCCCTGACCCGCTATTACATCCGGGTCGTTAAAGGGGTGAATAAAGGTGTAGCCGTTTTGGTCACGAAGCTCTAATGCCTTTTGATACGCGTCATCATAAACACCCTCTACAAGGCAAACCTCAGCGCCGTAGCTTTTTGTAGCCTCTACCTTTGAAATGGGGGCGCTGTCCGGCAGGCAAATAACCGCCTTAATGCCGTTCTTCTGTGCGGCAAGCGCCACACCCTGCGCGTGGTTACCCGCCGAGCAGGCTATTACTCCCCTCTTCTTTTCCTCGGGGCTTAGCTTGGACATTTTGTAGTAAGCGCCCCGCACCTTAAAGGAGCCTGTTATCTGCAAATTTTCGGTTTTGAGATAAAGCTCGGTACCCGGGGCTAACTTCGGCGCATACAAAATGTCGGTCTGTATTGCTACATCCTTTAAGGCAAATCTTGCTTTGTATACATTATCAAGGGTTAGTTCTTCCATACTTTTTACCTCACAACAAACTATTTATAAACTGCTCTGCCGCGCGGGGAGAACGGCTGCCGCGGCTTAGAGCGAATGCCTCCGCCTTAATATCAAGCTCCTTTAAATCGAGCTTGATTTCGTTTTTCCTCGCAAGAGAGTGGATAATCTCAAGATAAAGCGCCTTATTCGGCTTTTCAAAATAAACGGTCAGTCCGAATCGGTCGGATAGGGACATCAGCTCCTGTACGGTATCGCTGTGGTGGATATCGTCACTGCCCTCCCTGTCCGAAAAGCTTTCCTTAACGATATGTCGGCGGTTGCTTGTAGCGTAAATAACGGCGTTATCCGCCTTTGCCGAAGCCGAGCCCTCAAGGGCGGCTTTCAGCATACTGAAGCAGTCGTCGTTCTTGTTAAAGGATAAATCGTCGATAAAAATAATAAATTTAAGGGGATTTTCGGCTATGCGCCCCATTATGTAGGAAAGGCTAAATAACTGGTCCTTTCTAAGCTCTATAAGCCTTACCCCGTAATCCGCGAAGTAGTTGGCGCAGGCCTTTACGGTTGAGGACTTGCCCGTTCCCGCATCACCGCACAAGAGCACATTTGCGGCGGGTCTGCCCTCACAGAGGGCGCGGGTGTTTTCAAATACCTGTTTACGCTCCTCCTCATAGCCGACAAATTCGGTAAGCGAGGTGCTATCGGCTGATTTTACGGGTACTATTTCTTCACCCGAAACTCTGAACATCTTAGCCGTGGCAAAGATGCCGTAGCCGTATCTTCCGACATTCTTTAATCTTTCTTCATATATATTTACAAAATCGGTTTTCTTGTTGTCAAACTGCGGAATATATCCGTCAAAGCTTAAGTTTCCGCAAAGGTCGTTTTCGTCAAGCTCGGTAAGTCTTGAAAAAATTTCAAGCTCCCTTTTCGCGTTATATCGGAGACTTTGCGGAATTTCGGTCTTCTGCGCCGCCGAAATGATGTATCGGTTTTCGTCGGAAAACACCGCGCGGCACAGAAAGTCCGAAAAGCAATAATTGTCCTCAGAGAGGGAATAAACAAATTTGCCGAACAGCCTGAGCTTCTCCTGCTTGCCGCCGTCCGTGCTTAAAAGCCCGATAAAGGCGTTCATTGTATCATATTTTAATATTCCCCTGAACACGCTGAGAGCCGACAGCTCGCACGCAAGCCTTTTTTCCTCCTGTTCGGTCATTGTTTACACCTTATCCCTTGAATTTGTTAATAACCGCGCCCTTATCGGCAGAGCTGACCTGATTAGCATATCGGGCGAGCGCGCCGCCTATATCGGTTTTGCGCTTTATTTCCATTGTCTTTTTGCGTTCCTCGATTTCTTCGTCAGAAACCTTTAATTCAATCGAGTATTCGGGGATATTGATTGAAATAATGTCCCCGTCCTTAACATAGGCAATTATACCGCCGCTTACAGCCTCGGGGGAGATGTGACCGATGCAGGCGCCCCTTGTAGCGCCCGAAAAACGGCCGTCTGTAATAAGGGCAACATCCTTATCAAGTCCCATTCCCGCAATAGCGGAGGTCGGCGAGAGCATTTCCCTCATACCGGGGCCGCCGGCAGGACCTTCGTAGCGGATAACCACAACATCGCCCTTTTCTATCTTTCCGGCGTAAATGGCGGCGATAGCCTCCTCCTCGCTGTCATAAACCTTTGCGGGCCCTTCGTGAACCAGCATTTCGGGGGCGACCGCACTGCGCTTTACAACACAGCCGTCGGGCGCGATATTACCCCTTAGCACAGCGATACCGCCTGTTTTTGAATAGGGGTTTTCCACCGTGCGGATAGTTTCGGTATCCTTATTTACGGCATTCTCTATATTCTCGCCCAAGGTCTTGCCGGTGCAGGTCATAGCGCTTGTGTCTAATAGACCGAGCTTTGTAAGCTCCTTTAATACCGCGTAAACTCCGCCCGCCTCGTTTAAGTCCTCCATATAGGTGCGTCCCGCAGGGGCTAAGTGACAGAGGTTGGGGGTTTTTTCGCTTATCTCGTTCGCCATATCAAGGTTAAATTCCACACCGCACTCGTTAGCGATTGCGGGCAGATGAAGCATACTGTTTGTAGAACAGCCGAGCGCCATATCGGCGGTAATAGCGTTTCTTATAGCCTTTTCGGTCATAATATCGCGCGGACGGATATTATTCTTAACAAGCTCCATAATCTGCATACCCGCGTGCTTTGCAAGCTCAATTCTTGCCGAATAAACCGCAGGGATTGTACCGTTGCCGCGAAGTCCCATACCTAAAACCTCGGTTAAGCAGTTCATCGAGTTTGCGGTATACATTCCCGAGCATGAGCCGCAGGTAGGACAGGTGTTTTCCTCGCATACGCAGAGCTTTTCATCGTCAATCTTTCCTGCCTTGTAAGCGCCTACCGCCTCAAACATACTTGAAAGGCTGGTCTTTTTGCCGTCAACCCTGCCCGCAAGCATAGGGCCACCGCTTACGAAAACGGTGGGGATATTAACCCTTGCCGCCGCCATTAAAAGACCCGGGACATTCTTATCGCAGTTAGGCACCATAACAAGTCCGTCAAAGCCGTGGGATAACACCATAGCCTCGGTGGAATCGGCGATTAAATCGCGGGTGATAAGGGAATATTTCATTCCCGTATGACCCATTGCGATACCGTCACAGACGGCGATTGCGGGGAATACAATAGGCGTTCCTCCCGCCATAGCAACCCCCATTTTTACCGCCTCAACGATTTTGTCAAGGTTCATATGACCGGGAACTATCTCGTTATAGGAGCTGACAATACCTATAAGGGGTCTTGCCTGCTCCTCCTTTGTAAGTCCCAGCGCATGGTAGAGACTGCGGTGGGGAGCGTTGTGCGCTCCGTCAACTATTCTATCCTTAACCATATCGGTTCTCCTCAATCAGTTATTGATGAGCTTATCCTCGTCGCTCCAGCTGTAAAGCTTTCTTACTTCCTTGCCGACCTTCTCAGACGGATGCTCTGAGGCTATTTTACGCATTGCATTGAAGTGAACCTGTGAGCCGGCGTCGGACATATCGAGCAAGAAGTCCTTAGCAAAGGTACCGTCCTGAATATCGGAAAGAATCTTCTTCATAGCCTTTTTGGTGTCCTCGGTGATAATCTTAGGCCCTGTGATGTAGTCGCCGTATTCAGCGGTGTTGGAGATTGAGTAGCGCATACCCTCAAAGCCGCTCTGGTAAATAAGGTCAACGATAAGCTTCATTTCGTGAATGCACTCGAAGTAAGCGTTTCTGGGGTCATAGCCCGCCTCAACAAGAGTCTCAAAGCCTGCCTGCATAAGAGCGCAAACGCCGCCGCAGAGAACCGCCTGCTCGCCGAAGAGGTCTGTTTCGGTCTCGGTGCGGAAGGTGGTCTCAAGCACGCCCGCGCGGGCGCCGCCGATACCTAAAGCATAGGCAAGGCCGATTTCGAGCGCGTCGCCGGTTGCGTCCTGCTCAACCGCTACAAGGCAGGGAACGCCCTTGCCCGCCTGATACTCACTGCGAACGGTGTGACCGGGGCCCTTCGGAGCAATCATAATAACATTTACATTCTTCGGCGGCTTAATGCATCCGAAATGGATATTAAAGCCGTGTGCGAAAGCAAGGGTCTTGCCCTCGGTAAGGTTGGGCTCAATGCTCTCCTTATAAAGCTTAGCCTGCTTTTCATCGTTAATAAGAATCATAATGATGTCAGCCTTTGCGGCGGCTTCGGCAGAGGTCATAACGGTAAGACCCTGAGACTCAGCCTTTGCCCAGCTCTTAGAGCCCTTGTAAAGACCAACGATTACATCTACGCCGGAATCCTTTAAATTGAGGGCGTGGGCGTGACCCTGTGAGCCGTAGCCGATGATTGCAACGGTTTTGCCGTTAAGTTTTGCTAAATTACAGTCCTGTTGATAATAAATTTTTTGCATAGTATATTACTCCTTTAAAATAATATTAAAATTAGTTATTAAACAATACTGCGTCCTCTTTCAAGGGCGACAACGCCTGTTCTGCAAAGCTCGATTATACCGAGGGGCTTTACAACATTGATAAAGGCGTTGATTTTTGAAGGCTCGCCCGTAACTTCAACGCAAAGGGTATCAGGATTGTAGTCGATAACCTTGGCTCTGTAAATCTCGGACGCCGCCATTACCTCGCTTCGGTTTTCGGGGGAATTTTTGACCTTTACAAGCATTAATTCCCGCTCAACCGTCTGTTCCTCGTCGAGAAGCTCAACATTTTTTACATTATGAAGCTTCTTAAGCTGGTTAATAAGCTGTTCCCTCGCGTAATCATCCCCTTTTAAGGTGACGGTAATTCGGGAAAACTCGGGATTATCGGTTTCGCCGACCGTAAGGGAGTCAATATTAAACCCCTTTCTCATAAAGAGACCCGAAACCCTTGTAAGCACGCCGTATTTGTTTTCGACCAGCGCCGCAATTACAAATCTTTTCATTTGCTCGCCTCCTCCTTTGAAGTAATAATATCTTCAATAGAGCCGCCGGGCGGCAGCATAGGAAGAACAAATTCGTCCTTGCCGATAACCGCATCTATAAGGTAAGGACCGTTATGGGTCATAGCCCGCTTAAAGGCTGCCTCAAACTCCTCGGGAGTAGCGACAAGCTCACCGGGAAGCCCGAACGCGTCCGCAAGCTTTACAAAATCGGTCTTTCTGCCAAGCACGGTGTTTGAATAACGCTTGCCGTAGAAAAGGGTCTGCCATTGGCGCACCATTCCGAGCACTCCGTTATCCATAATAACTATCGCAACGGGGGTATTATATGTAACGGCGGTTGCAAGCTCGTTTAAATTCATTCCGAAACTGCCGTCCCCCGTGATAAGTACGGTGCGGTCGCCGGACGCTATCTGCGCGCCTATCGCCGCGCCGAGGCCGTAGCCCATTGTGCCGAGGCCTCCGCTTGAGGCAAAACGGCGGGTTCTTTCAAAATCGGTGTACTGCGCTGCCCACATCTGGTGCTGACCTACATCTGTGGCGATAATTGTATTCTCGTCCTTGACCTCGTTTATTATATCAAACATCTTTTTAGGGGTAAGGGCGTATTCGTCCGCCGCCTCGTTTTCATCGCTTATTTCCTTGCCCTTTGCTTTAAGAGCGGCGATTTCTTCATTCCATTCGGGGTGGCTTTGTTTTTCGCATTTTTCAAGTATTCTCGAAAGAGAAGAAACAATATCGCCTATTATACCCACGTCGACCTTTACATTTTTATTAATCTCGGAAAGGTCGGTATCAAGCTGAATAATTTTGGCGTTTTTGCAGTATTTTGCGGTGTTTCCCGTCGCCCTGTCGCTGAAGCGTACGCCGATACCGATTATAAGGTCTGCTTCCTTATTTGCCATTGACGAAGCGTACTTGCCGTGCATACCCTGCATACCGAGAAACCGTTGATAAGAGTTGGGCAGGGCCGAAAGCCCCATAAAGGTACAGCCTATATAGCCGTCAATCTTTTCGGCAAGCGCCTTAATATCGTTTGTCATACCCTCGCCCGCGGCGCCGCCGCCTATGTAAATATAAGGTCTTTTCGCCTTATTAATAAGCTCTACCGCGCGGTCAATATCGCTGTCGGGCGCTTTTGCCTGCTCGTAAAACGGAACAACGCCCTTGTACTCAAACTCGCACTCGGCTATCTGAACATCTTTTGGAATATCGATAAGCACAGGGCCGGGTCTGCCCGACTTTGCAATTGCGAATGCTTCGCGGATAGTGTCCGCAAGCTCTGTTACATCGCTTACAAAATAGTTGTGCTTGGTAATCGGTAGGGTAATACCCGTAATATTTATCTCCTGAAAGCTGTCCTTTCCAATAAGGGTGGTCGGCACGTTGCCCGTAATAGCCACCATCGGTATCGAATCGAGCATCGCCGTAGCAATACCCGTGACAAGGTTTGTTGCCCCCGGGCCCGAAGTTGCGATTACAACGCCCACCTTGCCCGTAACGCGGGAATAACCGTCCGCCGCGTGGGACGCTCCCTGCTCGTGGGCGGTAAGATAATGGTTGATTCTATCGCTCGCCTTATAAAGCTCGTCATAAATGTTAAGTACCTGACCTCCCGGGTAACCGAAAACATCGGTAACGCCCTGCTCTATAAGGGTTTCAATGACAATGCGCGCGCCTGTCATTTTTTCATTATTCATTAAAAGATAACCTCCTATTAGCTATAAAAAATGCTTCCGCCTCTTTGCTATCCGCTGATAACGTAAAGAGACGAAAGCGTTAAATTACAAAATTTATTCTTCCGCGGTACCACTCTTTTTCACCGCCCCCGCTCGGAACGGCGCGCTCAGATGCTTAACACATCTTAACTCTGTCACGGGAGTTCCCGTCTGCTCCTACTTTCAAGAGATTTCGGGCAGCCGCTCCGCGGTGAGTTCGGCATTTATTTATCAATGCCTTTCACCAACCGGCATCTCTCTGTCAGACAAAAGTCAAACACCTACTGCTCCGCATCATTGCGTTTTCTATTCAATTTTCAGTTATTATATCACCGTTTCAAAAATTTGTCAACACCTAACAGCAAAAAGTTTTAAAATTCGCTGTTGGTTTGTCAATGATGTGTTACAAAATTAGAAAACTTCGCCGTTAATAAGAA
>URGJ01000036.1 GCA_900547445.1 uncultured Oscillospiraceae bacterium
AATTCCATATATTATTATATTTAAATAAAAAGGGTCATAAAGGAAATAAAAAACGGGGGTTGTTTATTTTGCAGTATAAAATACTTATTGTTGACGATGACGAAAATATATGCGAGCTGTTAAGGCTCTATCTTGAAAAGGACGGCTTTGATACGATAGTTGCGAATGACGGCGAACAAGCGGTTGAGTATGCCGCTAAGTATTCTCCCGACCTTATTCTTCTTGATATTATGCTTCCGAAGCTGGACGGCTGGCAGGTCTGCCGTGAGATACGCAAGACCGATGACACGCCCATAATTATGCTTACCGCAAAAGGAGAAACATTTGATAAAATTTTGGGACTGGAACTCGGTGCGGACGATTACGTTTCAAAGCCCTTTGATACAAAGGAGGTAATCGCCCGAATAAAGGCGGTGCTGCGCCGAAGCCATGAAAAGGATAAGACATCTCAGATAAACGAGGTAAGGTATGATAAGCTTAGGATTAACCTCACAAATTACGAGCTTGAGGTAAACGGTGTTAAAATCGACACGCCTCCGAAAGAGCTGGAACTTATATATCACCTTGCGAGTAATCCAAACCGCGTTTATACAAGAGATCAGCTGCTCGACGAGGTTTGGGGTTTTGATTACTACGGCGATTCGCGGACGGTCGACGTTCACGTTAAGAGACTGCGCGAAAAGCTTGAAAACGTTTCCGACGAATGGAGTCTTAAAACCGTTTGGGGCGTAGGATATAAATTTGAGGTAAAATAGACCTATGAAGCTTAAGCTTTTTAAAAAGTATTTTTTTATGACCTCGCTGATAATCGTATTCAGCCTGTCGGTTATGATGATGATTTTGTCCTTTGCCCTAAATAATTATCTCGCAAAGGAGAAGTACAAATCTCTAAGCAAGAGCTGTACGGAGGTTACGGAGTACATTTCGGAGCTGTCGGACGGCGAGATTAAAACCGAGGATTTCTTTAAAACGGTAAACGCACTTGCTTCGGTTTCAGACGTTGATATTTTTATTGCGGATAATACCGGCAAGGTAATAGCCTGTGGCTGCGACGATTGGATAAATAACAGAGAGTGTTACCACTCGGATAAAATAATTCCAAAAAATGAGCTTAAAAGCGTCGGAGGAAAATCCTCTTTCAGGTTAGGCACTCTTGATATTTACAAAAATCCGCATTATATAGCCTCCGAGCCTATTTACGTAAACGATAACGAAAGCATAGGCACAGTATTCAGCGCGGCTCCGATTTCGGCGATAAGAGAGCTTATGCTTACAATAATAAGGCTTTATCTGCTTTCGGCGGTTATTCCGATAATACTGATGTTTTTTGCAATTTATACCATGACCTACCGAATGACAAAGCCGCTTAAGCTTATGTCGGAGGCTTCAAAGGCAATGGCGAAGGGGGATTTCTCAAAGCGCATACCTGTGACGAGCGATGATGAAATAGGGGAGCTTGCGGTCTCCTTTAACCAGATGACAAACTCTCTTGTCCAGCTTGAGGGAATGAGAAAAAGCTTTGTTGCAAACGTTTCGCACGAGCTTAAAACTCCGATGACCACGATAGGCGGATTTATCGACGGCATACTTGACGGTACTATCGAGCCTGAAAAACAGCGGTATTATCTTAACATTGTATCTGATGAGGTCAAAAGGCTGTCGCGGCTTGTTCAGTCAATGCTAAGTATGGCAAAGATTGAATCGGGCGAATTTGTTTTGAAACCTGAGCTTTTCGATTTTAGGGAGCTTCTTTGTACTATTGTAATCAGTCAGGAACAGCGTATTGAGTCCCAAAGGCTCAATATTACAGGTCTTGATGAGATACAAAGCATTTCCGTAAAAGCCGACCGCGACCTTATTCATCAGGTAATATATAATCTTGTGGACAACGCTATCAAGTTTACCGATGAATCGGGTACTATCGATTTCAAGCTTAAGAATGACAATAAAAAGCTTATTTTTACAATTACAAATACAGGAAAGGGAATACCTGAAAATGAGCTTCCCTATGTTTTTGACAGATTTTACAAGGTTGATAAATCACGTTCAGCCGTAAAAAACAGCACCGGTCTCGGTCTTTATATTGTTAAGACAATTCTTAAGGCGCACGGGGGCTCTATTACGGTATCAAGCCGTGAAAACAGCTTTACCTCTTTCAGCGTCACCTTACCTTTATAGGTAGATTTGATAACCAATACAGAACGGAGAATAAATATGGACGATTTTTTTGAAAAAAAAGACGGCGCAAACTCAAATTATGAAGGTGCGGAAAGCAACGACACCTCTATTCCAAAGGAAGGTCCCGCGGCAGAGGAAAGCATACCCGAGGAGTCCGATGCTCAGACTTCTCAGGAAAGCCATAATCCTTACAGCTCATATCAGACGCAGAGTGAATATCCGCCGCACGGCACTCAAGGCTTTGGATATGGCGTTGTAGGAGAAAACAATACTCCTGTGCAAAACAGAATTAATTATTCCGATATACTGCCTGTTAAGGATTATAAGCCTATGAGCCGCGGACTTAAAATTTTTGCCTTAATTATGGCAGCGGTGATTTTGCTTACCGGAGCTTCGGTTACAGGTTACTTTTTAGGGAAAAACAGTTCGGTTTACGGAAACCATAAGAACATATCTGTAAATTTGGCTGCCAAACCTGCCGATACTGACGAAATGACGGCAGCGCAGGTTTATGAAAAGGTCAACAGCTCTGTTGTGGGAATTACAGTATATAATACTGCCGGAAAAGGGTCTCAGGCAAGCGGTGTCTTTTATTCAAAAGACGGATATATCGTAACGAACGATCACATTTATTCTGAAGTGGGTGAACCTAAATTTAAGGTGTATACTTCGGACGGTAAAGAGTATAACGCAAAATATATTGCAGGAGATCAGGTAAGCGATCTTGCAATTCTAAAAATTGACGGCACCGGTTTTACCCCCGCGGAATTCGGAAATTCTGATGAAATTGTGTTTGGTGAGAATGTTGTTGCGGTCGGAAGACCAAGTGATGCCACACAGGCTTCAAGTATTACGAAGGGCATTATTTCCTCAACGGGAAGACGTGTGAAAACCACGTCTAATTATTCCGCTAAGCTTATCCAGACCGACAGCGCCATTAACCCCGGCAGCTCAGGCGGAGCGCTTGTTAATATGTACGGTCAGGTAGTCGGTATAACCTCTTCAAAGCTTGCCGGGGTAAGCTACGACGCGGTAGGCTACGCCATTCCCACGAAAACGATGAAGCGTATCTGCGAAGAGCTTATAAAGAACGGTAAGGTTGTAAGCCGTGCAAAACTCGGTATAACTTATACCGCAATCAATTCCGTAACAGCAGAAATTAACGAATATGACAGCGTTGGGCTTTACGTAGCTTCGGTTGCAGAGGACAGCGACCTTTACGGCAAGGTTGAGGAGGGCGACGTAATTACTCACATAAACGGGACAGAGGTTACAAGCGACGATATTGTGCTTGATATTATTGAGGAAAGCTCTGCCGGGGACAAAATTTCGGTTACGGTGCTTACTAAAAAGGGAAAGGAAATAACCCTTGAGGCGGTACTCAAGGCTAATACAGGCGAGTCAAGCTACTCCTCCGAATTAAATTTACCGAATAACCAGGACAATTCAAACAGCTCGGGAGGCACCTTTAACTTCCCGTTCGGAGAATAATCGTTTTTTCTGCAATTTCAGGCTTTAGTATATCTCCGCGCTTCTTTTTGACATAGAATTAACCCCATTTATCAGACGTTTCGGTCCAATAAATGGGGTTAACTTTATTGTCGGTAGTTATAATTGTTTTATATGCCTTAGAGAAAATTATCAAAACTCAAAAAAATGCTCCTCAACAGCCGCGCAGAGATAGTGATAAATCGGAAGATGGAGCTCCTGTATCTTGAAGGTTTCGGTTTCGGGAGCGCATATGCAGATATCGGCGGTTTCTTTTAATTTTCCGCCTGCTTTGCCCGTAAGTCCTATAACCTTTATTCCGAGCGCTTTCGCAACCTTTACAGCGCCGAAAACGTTTTTTGAATTGCCTGATGTACTTATTCCGATTAGCAGGTCGTTTTTCCCTGCCAATGACATAATCGGCTGAGCATATACAAGCTCCGGGTCAACATCATTGCAAAATGCCGAATTCAGCGCCGTGATCGACGGAATAGCAATTGCGGCAAGTCCGCCCTGCAGTTTGCTTAACAGCTCGTCGTCAACCAAATCGCACCTACTTTTCATTTCCGCCTTTTGGCTTTCGCTAAGCGGTCTTTTCTTTAAAAAGCCTTTCATCAGCTCGCCGACTATATGCTCGCAGTCCGCACAGCTTCCGCCGTTGCCGCAAAGAAGTACTTTGCCGCCCTTTTCGTAGCAAGTAATGATAGCATCTGCGGCTTTTTCAATCTCTTCTTTACAATCGCATAGAGACGGATAACGGTTTAATAATTCATTTAGCATAATTAATACTCCTTACAGTAATGCCGAAGCGACGGCGGCGTAATCGCCTATTTTTTCTCCAAGCTGAGCGGGAACGACCCTACAGCAGTCTGCCGACAGGCTTAACGCCTCTTTTGCAATTTCCTTTTTGGCCGGCTCCCATAAAAGGTTTTGGCTCCTTGCAAAAATACTGCCTATGACTATTACCTCGGGATTAAGCAAGTCAATTACCAATGAAAGTCCCTTGCCGAGATACTCTCCGCATATGCGGTAGACCTCAATCGCGGTTTCGTCACCAGCGTCGGCGGCATCGGCTAACCGTTTTGCCGTCACCACCGCCCGCGGCCTTTCCTTACT
>URGJ01000037.1 GCA_900547445.1 uncultured Oscillospiraceae bacterium
AGTTTCCATCATATTTTTTTGAGAAAAGTGTAACCTATCATTGACGACTGCACAAAATTTAAAATTTATTAAAACAGTTATCCTTGACATAATTGGATAATAATAATATAATGTCAATTATATGGACTTCTCTGACATACTATATATATAAAGGTGGTAGTTTTATGGCAAAGGTAATCAAGCTTACCGACGACGGTCTGAAAAAACTCGAGGAGGAGCTCGAATATTTAAAAACAGAGGGTAGGGCGGACATTGCCGAAAAAATTAAGGTTGCCCGCGGATACGGCGACCTTTCCGAAAACAGCGAATATGACGAGGCAAAAAACGAACAGGCAAAAATCGAGGCTCGAATCGTAGAGCTTGAGGCGATGCTTAAAAATGTTGAAATAATCGAAGACGTTAAGGGAAATGCCAAGACGGTTATGGTTGGCGTCAAGGTAAAGGTGCTTGACGAGGAATACGGCGACGAGTGTGAATACCGCGTTGTCGGATCGACCGAGGCGGATCCGCAGCAGGGCAAAATTTCGGACGAGTCGCCTGTAGGCAGGGCACTGCTCGGTAAAAAAATCGGCGACGAGATTATTGTAGAGGCGCCCGGCGGTGAATTCAAGCTTAAGGTAATAGGAATTTCAAAATAAAATCAAAGGACGTTTGATAAAGCCGCTTTTGGTTTGCCTTAAGCGGTGGAAAGGAGAGAATAATGGCACAAAACAACGCTAACAGCCCAGAACAGGAATTAAACGAAATATTAAGGCTAAGACGTGAGAAGCTTACCGCCCTTAAGGAGGCGGGAAACGACCCTTATGCCGTCACAAAATACGATTTTGATTGTTATTCTACTGATATTAAGATCGATTACGATAGCTTTGAGGGAAAGACCGTAAAGCTCGCTGGCAGAATTATGAGCCGCAGAATAATGGGCAAGGCAAGCTTTGTCGGATTTACGGACGGAAAGGGCAATATACAGCTTTATGTACGCCGCGATGATGTGGGTGAGGAGGAATACGCCGCCTTTAAAAAGTGGGACATAGGCGATGTAATAGGCGTGGAGGGCTTTGTTTTCAAAACCCAAACAGGCGAAATTTCTGTTCACGCAAAGGAAATCAAACTGCTTTCAAAGTCGCTGATTCCCCTGCCTGAAAAATTCCACGGACTTAAGGATACCGATACAAGATACCGTCAGCGCTATGTTGACCTTATCGTAAACCCCGAGGTTAAGGATACCTTTTATAAGCGCTCGCTTATTATGAAAGAGATAAGGAATTATCTCGATTCCAAGGGCTTTACCGAGGTTGATACCCCGATCCTCGTGCCCCTTGAGATAGGCGCGTCCGCCCGTCCGTTTAAGACCCATCACAACACCCTTGATATGGATATGTACCTGCGTATCGAGACCGAGCTTTACTTAAAGCGGCTTATCGTAGGCGGTATGCACCGCGTTTACGAGGTGGGCAGAATCTTCCGCAACGAGGGTATGGACACAAAGCATAACCCCGAGTTTACCACGGTTGAGCTTTATCAGGCGTTCACCGACTACCACGGTATGATGGATTTGGTTGAAGAAATGAACACTATGCTCGCCGAAAAGGTATGCGGCAGTAAGGTTATTTCCTATCAGGGAACCGAAATTGATATGGGTCATTGGGAGCGGCTTACAATGGTCGAGGCGGTCAAGAAGTATTCGGGCGCCGATTACTACGATTGGAAGACCGATGAGGACGCCCGCGAGTGCGCCAAAAAGCTTCATGTTGAGGTTGACGAGAACGCGACAAAGGGTACGGTTTTAGCCGAGCTTTTCGATGCGTTTGTTGAGGAAAAGCTTATTCAGCCGACATTTATTTATGATTATCCCGTTGAAAACAGTCCGCTTGCAAAAAGAAAGCCTGAAGACCCCGCTTTTACCGAGCGTTTTGAATATTTTATCAACGCAATGGAGTTCGGCAACGCTTTCAGCGAGCTTAATGACCCGATTGACCAGAAGGAACGCTTTGAGCGTCAGGTTGCCGCGAAAAAGGCGGAGGAGCCCGAAAGCAACGCGGAGGTTGACTACGATTACGTCACCGCGCTTGAATACGGTATGCCCCCCACAGGCGGCTTGGGCTTCGGCGTTGACCGCCTTGTAATGCTCCTTACCGACAGCGCGTCGATAAGGGATGTTCTGTTGTTCCCGACAATGAAGTCCTTACCGAACGACAAGTAAGAAAAACCCAGTGTTTATGCGGGTTTCGGGACTTTCAAAATCAAATAAATTTACCTCTTTACACCAAATTTACACCAATCGGTGCTAAAAACGGTGCAGAGACTAAAAAATCGCATAATTTTAAGTTTCACACAGCTCCTGAGAAGTTACTGCTTCTCAGGAGCTTCTTTCATTTCTCATAGTTTTCGGACTACATCGCAAACTACACCAA
>URGJ01000038.1 GCA_900547445.1 uncultured Oscillospiraceae bacterium
TTATTAACGGCGAAGTTTTCTAATTTTGTAACACATCATTGACAAACCAACAAAAATAAGACGACAGCCGTTTTTTTGTTAAAATAAAATTTCTCGGTTGAAAGTTTAGAAAATAGAGTATATAATAGATGAAGCTATAATATAATGGAGAAAATTATGAACATTGCTTTTTATACACTCGGCTGTAAGGTAAATCAATACGAGACCGAGGCTATGCGCGAGGCCTTCGCCGCCGCGGGACACACCGTAGTGCCCGACAGTGCCCCCTTTGACGCGATAGTTATTAATTCCTGTACCGTAACCGCCGAAAGCGACCGCAAAACACGCCAGACCGTCCGCCGTTTCCGAAAGGAGCGTCCCGACGCCGCAATAGTCCTTACGGGCTGTATGGTTCAGGCGTTTTCAAGCGAGGCGCAGGCGCTTAGTGACGCCGATGTAATCGCGGGAAATACAGATGTAAAGAAAATAATGGAATACACCGAACGGTTTTTATCGGACGGCGAGCGGATTTTCGAGGTTTCAAAGCACACAAAAACCGAACGCTTTAACACCCCATTACTTTCCGATTTTGCCGAGCGCACCCGCGCTTATATGAAGATTGAGGACGGCTGTGAAAGATTTTGCACCTATTGCATTATACCTACCGCCCGCGGCTTTGTGCGCTCTAAGCCGCTTGGTGAGATTAAAGCCGAGGCAGAAGCTTTAAGCAAGGCGGGTTTTTCGGAAATTGTGCTTGTGGGGATAAACCTTACTTCATACGGAACGGGCGAAAGCTTTGACCTTGCCGACGCGGTGGACGCGGTTTGCGATGTGGACGGCATAAAGCGGGTGCGCTTAGGCTCCCTTGAGCCCGACCATATGAGCGATGAAATGCTCTTAAGATTTAAAAAACAGGAAAAATTCTGTCCGCAGTTCCATTTATCCCTACAGTCGGGCTGTGATGAAACCCTTAAAAGAATGAACCGCCACTACGACACCGCATTTTACCGTGATTTGGTAACAAGAATACGGAAAAGCTTCATCGACGCCGCTATCACAACAGATATAATGGTAGGTTTTGCAGGGGAAACCGAGGAAGAATTTACCCAAAGTTTAAACTTTGCAAAGGAAATCGGCTTTGCAAAGACGCACATTTTTGCCTATTCAAGGCGTGCGGGTACTGCGGCTTACGGTCTTCCCAATCAGGTTTCAAAGGCTGAAAAGGCAAGGCGAAGCCGCCTTATGAGCGAAGCGACAATTAAAACCGAAGGTAAGTTTTTAAATTCCCTTGTAGGCAGGGTCTTCCCCGTACTTTTTGAGACGGCGCAGGACGGCTTTGCAGAGGGGTATACCGCCAACTATTCCCGTGTAAGGGTTAAATCGGACAACCCCCACACAGGCGAAATACTTAATGTTAAAATAGTTTCCGCCGAAAATGAATACTGCGTGGGAGAGCTTATATAATTATGGAAAAATACATTACTTCATCCCCCGAGGAAACCGAAAAGTTAGGCTTTAAGCTTGGAAAAATGCTTCACGGCGGTGAGGTTATCGCCTACCGCGGCGGGCTTGGTATGGGCAAAACCTGCTTTACAAGGGGCTTAGCATTGGGGTTAGGCTATACAGGCGAGGTCACCTCCCCCACCTTCGCGCTTATAAACGAGTATTTAGGCGGCAGACTTCCCCTTTACCACTTTGACATGTACAGAATAAGCGGCTGGGAGGATTTGTACTCCACAGGCTTTTTCGAGTACCTTGAACAGGGCGGAGTTATAGCCGCTGAGTGGAGTGAAAATATCGAAAACGCTCTGCCCGAAAATACCATAACCGTCTCCTTTAAGGCATTAGGGGACGAAAAACGCGAAATTACCATAAACGGAATCGAGTTGAATAATAAATGAAAATACTGTCCCTCGAATGTTCGGCTTCCCCCGCCTCGGCGGCTGTAACCGAGGACGGAAAAATACTTGCCTATTCCTTTGTTAATATTAAGCTTACCCATTCACAAACCCTTTTGCCTATGATTGAAAATGCCCTTGAATCGGCTATGCTTAAATTTGATGATATAGAGGGTATTGCCGTAAGCTGCGGTCCCGGCTCATTTACGGGAATAAGAATAGGTATAGCCGCCGCAAAGGGGCTTTCCCCGGCCAAGGGGCCCCCCTCCGCGCAAACGGAT